>DATKGE010000294.1:0-9749 GCA_035510955.1 Occallatibacter sp.
ACTGTCTTTCCCACCCTTCCCGCAGACCTTGGAAATCGAAACTACCGATTTCCACATTCCCACGCCACGACGACTACGACGAGGATGAATATCTCCTCAAAACCCGCCGATTAAGGGGTACGCGTTCTGAGGGCAAGGTCATGATGGCTGTCACGACCCGTTGTGAGAAGCCCAGAAATTCCTGCCCAATTAAATTCGCTTTTTCGTGGCGATAACTTCCGGAAAAGGGTTCAGCCCCACGGCGGTATTCATTACCGTTCGGCGGCCTTTCAAATCAAGATCAATGGCCGGAAGCTGCATCAAATGGGTCGAGGAAACCGGCATTGCGAAGAATGCGGCGCACCTTCTTTGGGGAAATTGAAAGGCACTGAGCCACCCTGGATATCTTCCTGTCTTCACGCAGCCAGACCTTGGGAATGACGATCTCAGCAAACTCCTCAGTGACCTGTTGGAAGGTCTTGTCACCGACCATCCCCTCGGACCATCCGCGCAATGTGTCGTTGATGCCTGAGGCCTGCATGATGTGCGACTTCAGCGCAGCCAGGTCGTCGAGGAGGTGATCGTTTTCGCCCGATCCAATCAGGTCCGTCGCTTCGCTTGCACAGCGCTTGGCCAGATCCCACTCCTGGAAGAATTCGTTGCCGGCCGTCATGCCCCGTGCAATGTGCGCCGCGGCAAGCAGTCGCCGGTTTTGAGTATGTTTGGCCAATGCCAGGGCTTCTTCGCTGAACTGTCGCGCGTGGTTTGCGTGCAGCGCAATGTCCACGTCTTCGCCAAGTTGTTCTTCAATTCGGGCGTTCTCCGTTGCTGTCTGTAAAACGCGCGCCCGCGCCATCAGAATCTGGTCATTCTTCTCATGTCCAATTCGATAGGCCTCCAGCGCCTCGCGAGCCGCACGGTCGATGTCGCCTCCATCCAGATGAAGGTATCCGGAGTTGACGATCACCGCTCCGAGCCCGCCAGAGTGGCCATGAAGCAGATAAATCTCCCGTGCCCGCTGCAATTGGAGGATTGCCTCCTGGTAGAGCTGCTGATAGCGGGCCCGCAGGCTGGCGGGACCGTTAGGCGCCGCCGCCTTCGGGCCCGCCCCACGCAACTGATTTGGTTTGCGCGATCGCGCATCGATCCTCTTGCGGAGTTGCAGGGCAAGAAGCCGCTTGACGTGAGCAGCATTCACCAGTGCCCTGGCGAGGTTCCGATGATTGGGATTCCCCTCGGAATAGATGGCGATGGCGCGATCAAAATGTTCGAGCGCTTTCGCGTATTCTCCGGCACGGCGCACCATTCGACCCCGTGCCGACTCGATGTTGCCCAATGCAAGGGAGTGATCGGTGGCCTTGAGAACGGCCTCAGCATGGGCGAGCAACCGCAGAGCTTCTTTCTTCAAGCCCTTCTGGAAAAGAAGCCATGCCTCGTGAATCTGAATCACCGAGGTCAACATGGCATTCTCGCGTACGCCCTGCGCAAGTTCTCGCGCCGACACAATCTCCTGGAGCGCAATCTCGTATTCACCCTTCTTTCTATGCGCCCTTCCTTTCCAGAAGTGCGCGAGGGTCATCAAGTGCTCATCTTCTACGCCATGTTCTGCCCGCAAAACGAAATCGAGCGTCGCTATGGCGGCGTCGATCTCCTCGGCGGAGAGTGCCCGGAATGCCTCCGTCATGCGCAAGCGAAGATAGTCGTCCAGCGGCAGCCTGCGCCGGCACTCGGCGGGAAACCTTGAAAGGACAGAGTCGAGGAGATGGTAGTCCCGATATCCAACGTCAACCCACTGCGCCAGCAGGAGCAGTAACTCGGTAGCATGAGCTTGACTCGGAAGTAGCTTGGCCAGGGTTGTTTCCGCCTTGTCGAGCATGGCGACACCCTCGGCTACGCGCAGCAGATTGAGGGCGCGATTCAGGTCTTTGACGAATTGCGTTCCGATAGTCATACCCTGCCCACTTCCTTAAGGCCATCCAATTCGGTCGACTCTCGGCAGGGGGAATGTACGCCAGAAGAGCGATCCCGGTCTGCCCTCTGCCGCGTCATTGGATTAAGTTGCATCGCCAAAGGGTTTACCCCTCCAGGGCGGCCCCGATTATCGTCGAGTCCGGGCGTCCTTGTCCACCCGTCCGAATCGGACGAGTGGCTCTTGTGCTGCAGGAGTTGCTGCGGTCTACTCAGATCATGTTGTTCTTGTGGCTCCAGCAGCCCGCAGCCAAGGAGAAGGAAGATGAGCAAGAGCGCCGCAATAGAGACCGGTTGGGAACTACCCCGCTGGAATGGAATAACCCGCGTATACAAAGCCGGAGACGTTGAGCGTCTGCGGGGAACCACGCGGGTAGAGTATTCGCTGGCGCGTACGGGGGCAGAGAAGCTCTGGCGCCTTCTTCATGAGGAGGGATATATCCGTGCCTTGGGCGCTCTGACTGGTAACCAGGCAGTCGAAATGGCCAAAGCGGGCCTGAAGGCGATTTACCTGAGCGGGTGGCAAGTCGCGGCCGATGCCAACCTCGCGGGTCAAATGTATCCGGACCAGAGTCTTTATCCCGTCAACAGCGTTCCGAACGTGGTGCGTTCCATCAACAACGCACTCATGCGCGCCGACCAGATCGCCCATGCTGACGGACAGGATTCAATTGACTGGATGTTGCCGATTGTGGCCGATGCCGAAGCCGGCTTTGGAGGAGTTCTGAATGCCTTCGAGCTGACCAAAAGCATGATTGAAGCCGGTGCGGCCGCCATCCATTTTGAAGATCAATTGTCGTCCGCGAAGAAATGCGGGCACATGGGAGCGAAAGTGCTGGCGCCAACGCGGGAAGCGATTCACAAGCTCATCGCCGCGCGCCTGGCAGCCGACATCCTGGATGTCCCGACCGTCCTGATCGCCAGAACAGACGCCAACGGCGCGCAACTGATCAGCAGCGACTGCGATGAGGAGGACAGGGAATTCCTCACCGGCGAGAGGACCATCGAGGGATTTTTTACCATGCGCGGTGGAATCGATGCTGCGATTGCTCGCGGTCTTGCGTACGCGCCGTATGCCGATATGCTGTGGTGCGAAACATCGGAACCGAATCTTGCCGAAGCAAGGAAATTCGCCAAGGCGATTCATGCTGAATTCCCAGGCAAGCTTCTGGCATACAATTGCTCTCCATCATTCCATTGGAGAGCGAAGCTGAATCAGTGGGAAATCTCTCAGTTTCAAGACGAACTTGCCACCATGGGCTATCGCTTCCAGTTTGTCACGCCGGCGGGATTTCCTGCATTGAATCCGACGACGTTTGAACCTGCGCATGCATACGTGCGTTCGGGCATGTCAACCTATTCGCAACTTTAGCAGCGTGAATTCGAGCTGGCTGAGACGCTCGGATATGGGGCAATGAAGCGCCAGAAATTCGTTGGCACCGGCTTTTTCGACGAAGCCGCGAGCACGATTGCACCCGGCCAGACATCGATAACCGGCGACCCCGGGAAGTCGGTGGAAGGCGAAAGAGATTCGGCTGGGTCTGTAGCAGCGAGGAAGCGGAGTAACGTCCGTGGAGCAAAGAGGCCCTGCTGTTTCAAATGGCTCTAACAAAACGGGAGGCAACGGTGAATTGACAAAAGCGCCCATCCGTTTGCCGGAGTCTATGTGTCAAGGCGAAGGGATCAGAAGATGTGGTAGAGAATGCCCGCGCTGACGCCGGCGGAGGTCATGGAGCCGAAGGTGAACTGGGGCCAGACCTGGTACTCGAAATCGGCCAGCCGGAAGCTGATCCTGCGCTTCCATCGGTAGTCGACGCCGCCTCCAGGAGCGATCACCAGGTAGTTTCCCTGAGCGTAGTTATAGGGAAAGGTGAACTGGCCGATGCCGACCAGGCCTTTGCCGTAGACCTGGAATTTGCCCATTGAATGGTGGTAGCGGGGACCGGCCATATAGGTGGTTATCCGCATCTGGGTGGGGTTGTTGAACATCAGCCAGCGGCCCTCGGCTTCGAGGCCGAAACGGCGCCTGGTGTCCACGTCCACAACTCCGGCAATGCCCAGCAGCTTCTGCTGGCCATATTGCACTTGATAGCCGGAGGCCATGGCGCCCGCGGCGATAGAGAAGCCGCCCTCGTCTCCCGAGGGCGCCACCTGTGCGGATGCGGCACGCGTCATGCCCAGGACAATAGTCAGCAGAACGGCCATGAAGACTGCGTGCCGGCCAAGCGGCATAACCAGCTTCTCGCGGGCCACTGCAGCGAATTGGTTGGAGCTTTTCATGTTTCCTTTGCCTGAGCCTGGTGGCCTACTGGGTGACGGTGAGGGTGACGTTCTGGTATTGAGTGACATCGCTGTTCTGGCCTACGCCGACGACCTGGATGGTGTAGGTGCCTGGCGCTGCGCTGTGCTGCGTAAACCCACCGCAACCGGCCGCCAGGAGAGCGGCGCCGCTGAGCACAAGAATCAGGATCGTGCTCAGCACGCCGGCATGACGTTTGCGGAAACGCCACAGGATCCAACCCAGGAAAAAGCTGAAGGGAAGGAACAGGCCGGCCAGTTCAAAGTTCCGCTGCCCCGGCTGCTTGTTCATGGCCGTCGCGCCGCCGCCGAGCGGGTTGTTGGTGTCGATGGTCAGTTGCGCGGTCGCGGCGCCGTTTGCGGCGAGCGGGAGGGCGATGCTGGAGAAGTGGCAGTTGACGCCCGCGGGAAGAGACCCGCAGCCGAGGCCGATGGTATCCGTAAAGCCGCTGATCGAGGTCAGCGTCACGGTGACCGGGGCGTTTTGACCGGTGGGTATGCTTACCGTGGCCGGAGTGACCACCAGATTGAACGACGTGCCGTTGCTGGTGACGGAGATGGCAAACGACTGGGACGGGCTATGCAATGAGTCGCCGCCATAAGAAGCGATGATGCTATAAGTGCCGGCAGTCAGATTGGGAGTCAGCGTGGCGACGCCGTCCGCATTCAAGATTGCGGTTCCGACCGTGGTGGTTCCGCTGGTGAAGGTCACCGTACCGGTAGGCGCTGTTCCAAGGACGCCGTTATTCTGAACCGTGGATACCAGGATCGTCTGCGCGTTGGCGCCGGTGGTGGCCGCGGTGCTCAGGGTGGTGTCGGTGGGGATCAATCCCACTACTTCGGTGATGGCGGCCGATGTGCTGGCCGCATCGTTCGCATCCCCGCTATAGACCGCGGTGATCTGGTAGCTGCCGGCGGCGAGGGTATTGTTGGTTACCGTGGCTATGCCAGTGGCATTCAGAGTACCTGTGCCCAGCGCGGTGGTGCCGTTGGCGAGGAACTTGACGGTGCCGGTTGGCGTTGCGCCGTTGCCCGTGACGGCTGCCGCAAAGGTGATGGTGGCCTGCACAGTGGCCGGATTCGGCGCAGCGGTCACTGTCGTCGAAGTGGTGGCTGAGGCGACAACCAGTGACAGCGTTCCGGAACTGGCGGCGTCATCGGTGTCGCCCGCATAGCTGGCGACGATCGAGTGCGTTCCCGGCGCGAAGGATGCCACGTTGACGGTGGCTACGCCTTTCGCGTTCAGAGTGGCAGCCCCTCCGCCCAGCGTGACGGTTGCCCCATTGAACGTGTCAGTGAATGTGATTGCGCCGGCCGGTATGACGCTGCCGGCGCTGGCCACCACGGTTGCGGTAAGCACAACCGGCGTGCCGGCGATGGGAGCGGCGGGCGCTGCCGTCACAGTCGTGGTGGTGGTGGGCTGATTGACGACCAGCGAAAGCGTCGCAGTGCTGGCGGCGTCATCCCCATTGCCGGAATAGTTGGCAGTGAGGGAGTGTGTGCCGGCGGCCAGCGTGGCCGTGTTGAGGGTGTACACTCCGTTGACCAGGGCGACAGCATTCGCCAGCGTCACCGTCGCTCCGTTGAACGCATCGGTAATGGTGACGGTGCCGGTGGGCGTGGTTGTGCCCGAACTGGCGGTCACGGTTGCCGTGACAGCGACGGAATTTCCGACAAACCCAGGGTTGGGAGCGGCGGTGAGTGCGGTTGAAGTCTGCACCTGGGTGACCACCTGGGGAGAAGCCAGGGTGGCCGTGCTGGAACTATAGTTGGCGTCGCCGGAGTAGGTTGCCGTGACGTTGTACGATCCCACCGGAAGCGTGGCTGTGGTGGCCGTGCCGGCGGCTGGATTGCCCGCCAGCACCGCAGTCAGCGAGGCAGGCGCCGCGCCGCCGCCCACCGGCGCGAATTTGATGATGACGTTGCCGGTTGCGCCCGCGGCGCCGACGGTGGGAACTCCGACTGTGAAAGTCACCAGCGTTCCGTAGACGGATGGATTGGGCGCTGAGGTTACCGAGAGGCCCGAGGCGCCTTGCACATCCTGGTTGAGCGTGCTCGGGCTGCTGGGGGGATGAACAGGCGTGGGATTCGACGGAGTAAAGACCGCGGTGATGACATTAACGCCTTGCGGAAGCGCGTTGGCCGTGTAGGTTGCCGTACCCGTGACGCCATTGATGGTAACCGCAACGGTGTTGTTGTTGAAGGTCATCAGGCTGTCGGTGAAGGTGACAGTGCCATTCAGCGTCTGGCCGGCGCCGCTGACTCCGGAGATGGTTGCCGTGAAGACCACGGGAGCGCCCAGCGCCGAGGGGCTGGCGGGAACCGCGGTGAGGGCCATCGAGGTGGCCTCGTAAACGGTTTGGGTGACGGTTGCGGCGGTGGAGTTTGTGCCGTACGTTGCCGTGATGGTGTGGACGCCGACGGCAAGAGCGGAGGTCGTGAGAACGGCCTGGCTGGCATTGAGGGTCACTGTCCCGAGCGTGGTGGCTACGCCGTTCAAGGTGTCGGTGAGGGTGACAGTTCCGGTCGCAACGGCGCTTCCGGCGTTGACCTTTACCGTGAAGGTCACCGGGCTGGCATAGGCGGAGGGGTTGGGAGTGGAGGTCAGCGCGATGGTAAACGTGGCCCCGTCTCCAACCAGGACGATGTCCAGGGGTGCTTTGGGGTTGTCGTCGTTGGCCGTGTTGCCGGCGACATAGATGTTGCCCAGGATGGGATTGCCAGCCGTGGAAGGGGCAAAGTATGCACCAATGGTGCAGTCGTCGTCTTGTCCCAGGCTAAACGGAAGGGTTGGGCCGCAATTGGATGCCGCGGCATCGAAGACGGCGTTGGCGTCCGCGGTAATGGAGACGATCTGCGACGAAGCGTTTCCGTCGTTCTCCACGATCTGCATCTGAGCGCTTGCGGACTCCTGGCCCTGGAGGACGGGTGTGGGGAGGTAATCCAGAACCGCCACGTTGCTCTGAATCTCCTCGATCAGCATGTAGTAAAAGTCGGAAAAGTAGACATTCCCGAGGCCATCCACAAAGATTCCAAACGGCGCATACACCGTCTCCGGAACCGGATTGCCAAGGGGGATGTTCATGGCAGGTAGTCCGCTCACGGCGATTGTGCTGATGGTCTTGGACGTCACATTTGCCTTGAGAACGCAGGAATCCTGCGTGTCGGCGATATACAGATTCCCGGCGGCATCGACCGCGACGCCAGAGGGCGTGTTGATTTGTGCGGCGCTGGTCGGCCCAGGCAGGCAGGCGGTGGCCGAGGTGGCTGCCACTCCGGTTCCGACAGCGGTGCTGATTAAGCTGGCCGGGGTGATGGCCCCACTGACGGCCGTCACTGCGCGGATACGATTGTTGGCTGAGTCCGGGATGAACATGTTGCCGGAAAGGTCGAATGCGACCGCATAGGGCAGGCTGAGGCCGGCACTGATTGCCGCTCCGCCGTCTCCCGAATACGTTCCTTTGCCGTCACCGAGTCCGCTTGGGTCTCCGTTGCCCGCTGCAGTCGTAATGATGTCGGAAGCAGCGTCTACCCTGCGAATGCGCTGGTTGTTCGTATCGGCGATGTAGAGGTTTCCGGCAGCATCTGCCGTGATGCCCCAGGGGCTATTCAACTCCACGCCGTGGGTTGCGGCCGTCGAGCCATCCCCGCCGTAACCGGCTGTGCCGTCTCCCGCCACTGTGGTGATGATGCCGGTGGCCGCCGTGACCTTGCGGATCACATTGTTGTTGGTGTCGGCAATGTACAGGTTGCCCGCGCCATCCATCCCTACGCCGCCGGGAGCGTCGAGGGTGACGCTTGTAGATGATGCTGGATCGCCATCGCCCATATAGCCCGCGTTTCCGGTACCGGCCACGGTGCTGATGATGCCCGCTCCGGTACAGCTTGTGCCGGCGATGGTGGCGCTTCCGGCGCCGGCGCAGACCATGCGGATTCTATTGTGGGCGCTATCGGCGATGTACAGATTGCCGGCGCCGTCAAGTGTGACGCTGGAAGGCTGGTCTATGTTCGCAGAGGTTGCCGGGACGCCGTCCTGTGTCGATGTCCAGGTGCGATAAATGCCGGCGACGGTAAGCACGTTGCCGGGGGTCAGGACGTTCAACCCGCCCTGTCCCACGCCGGAAACGTACGCCGTGCCCAGGACGTCATTGCCGGCGTCGAGAAGCACCACCGCGCCGAGGCGCAGGCCGGGATATGTGGGAGCGAAGGTAACGGACACCTGGCAGGTACTGCCGATGGTGAGCGTAGCCGAGGCGCACGAAGTTGTCACGGCTCCGCTGCCCTGGTTGAATTCCAGGCCGCTGGCTCCTCGCGTGAGCACTTCCACTGTACTCACAGTGCCCGCGGCACTGGCGGTGACGGTGACTGTCTGGGTAGGCGGTGTCGTGGTCCCGATAGGGGTGAGAGGGAAGACCGATTGCGCCTGCGCGCCAGAGGCCGCCAAAAGCAGAGCGGCCAGGGCCAGGATTCCGCGCCCGTGCCTTGCCGGCGCGGAGAGCCCGGCCACGGCGGGTCCGGGGAAGGCACTACGTGGAGTCTTTTGTGTCGCTACTTGGGGGAGGATGTGGCTTGTGCGCGGATTCATATGATCTTCCAAACTTGTGTTCCTTGGTTTTGGGATTATCGACCAGCGATTCTTTAGGCCCTGGAACAGGGCCTAATCAGCACTTTCGGCAGTGGCCCGTCAACCCTATTCGCCGAGTATACGGGTTACGTAAGTTCGCTCTGATGGCACTTTCAGGTGATCCTGGTGTGACTAAAGTGAGTTCTCCCAAAATGAAGAAGGCTTGACTGTTTTGGGCTGCCTGCCGACTTTCGAGGGTTTTCCGGGCCGGCTGGTCTTACCCGAGCGGGCCGGAGTAAGCTGGTGAAACCATGAGTCCAACCGCGCAACAACCCCAATTGAATCTTGCCCAGACCCCCGATTATCGCGAGTCCTACGCCAACAGCGTGCAAGTGCGCGTGAGCGTTTGGGACTTCCAGCTGGTGTTTGGCCTGGCCTCGAGCGAGAGCCCGGACCAGGTGAACATCCGCAACCACCAGGGGATATTTCTCAGCCCCCAGCAGGCCAAGGCGCTGTGGAATGTGCTGGGACAGAACCTGGCGCAATATGAGCAGGCCTTTGGAGTTCTGAACCTGGAGCCGCACGGCCACGCCTTTCCCCAAGGGCCGGTGAATTAGGGAACAGGGATCAGGGATCAGGGACTAGGGGTCAAGGCGGCGATGCACCCCCGCAGAGAGCTGTAGCACCTCCGCGTTGAAACCAGTCCCAGGAGCGATGTGTTGCGATTGAAACGCCTGATGCAGCCCCGGCTGGACGAGCCGTTGCCCCTTTGGATGATCTTTCCGGTGGTGTTCGCGGTGCTGTATGCGAGTCACTTTACGCTTCTGCGCCTGCCTTATTACTGGGATGAGGCAGGGTATTACATTCCCGCGGCCTGGGATTTCTTCCGCACCGGGTCGTTGATTCCGATTACCACGCTGACCAACGCGCATCCGCCGCT
>DATKGE010000295.1:0-6964 GCA_035510955.1 Occallatibacter sp.
TTCGCCGCTCTTAAGTGTTTGCATGAGTTGCAGGTGAAGAAGTTCCCCTCCACGGCAGCCCCGCAGGTCCAGCATCGCGCCATGCCAATCTCCCAGACAAATTCAATTTGTGACCGTTTGAATATTGCAGAGAAAGATATCACATCCATGGAAGTCGATGCGCCGGGCGCCCCGTCCTTCGCGCATCTTTACGAAGGGTGGGAGCGCACGAACCTCAACCAAGCCCCCGTGACGCTCCGATCTCGGTAGAAGCCAAAACCCCCGAAACGCTCGTTGACGGAAGATCGGTCCCCTGAAGTCGGCATGTGACAAGGACTCCTCGAGGGTTGGCATCCTTCCTATCGAAAAGCGGAGACCTAGAACCCCTGGTGTCACTTGGCGATAACTGGGCTTTGCCCAATCTGAGGCACAAAATGCTGGCACCCGAGGAATGCTGTGAAGCAGTAATCTCCGAGTGTTCGGTGGGTTTTCCGCAAAGCTGCATGTCCCCTGGCAGGAGCTGCCGTTGCCTTCGGCGTCATTGACTAGTCAGACAAGTCGCCGGTGGCTTCAAGGGAGTTGCCTCCGGTGCGCCCCCGTGAATACCGGGACGGGTTTACTCCGGCTTCATCAGCGTCGCTATTAGGGAATCCCTGCGTTGGTTAGCGTTGTCATCTGAGTAGTGCAATACACGCATCCAGGCAAAGAATGCTCCCACAGCCAACGCCAAAAATATGGGCACGGGTAGCCACCGGTACTTCAAAGACCAGCAGAGCCAAAAGACCGACGCCCCGACTCCGACCACTCCCAACTGAATCAACGCGGCTGGCAACGTATTCGCCTGCGCTCCCGCCGGCCGCGTGATTCGGCCGGGATTAATGCGGTACGGCATTGTGAGTGAAAAGATGATTCCCGCGGCCAAGTTGCACGGCAACGCAAAAACAAGCCACGCGCCGGTACCCGCCAGCACCACAAACGGCGGAACTCCCAACCGAAGACAGCTCAGGATGCCCGCAGCGAACCCTACGAGGGCGAACAAGATGGAGTGGAGCAGATTCTTGGCCAACAAAACTGTCCTGATCGGAGTAGGAGAAAGGAATAACAACTGAATTCCGGCTCCTTCAGCGCCCAGATTGTTGTAAAACAGTCCCGTAAATCCAAGGAGTGCGTAAGCCACGCACAAAGGAAACGCATACGGAAACGAATTCATCCCACCAGAGGGGCTGTGACGAAACACGCCTGCAATGACAAACACAAACAGCACAGGTACGCTCATCGCCCAGAGTAATGGCACCGCACGCAACAGACACCGCAACTCCTTCTCCACAATTGCGGAAAAGGGACGAGAGCCGCCCAATGTCCACTCGCCTCCGCGTCCGATAGATTTGTCTCGGCTTGAAGCCCAACTCAAGTTTTGTCCCCGGTACAGGGCCTTGAGACGGCCTGCCAGCGCACTTCCCGCAAGACCCACCCAAAGCCCGAGCAAATTCAGTGACGCAAACCCGGCCACAGGTTTTTGCTCCACGGCCCGTTGCAAGGTGCGCGCACTCAGCCCAGGTGGTAGCCATTGCTGCACTAGGTTCGCAGTCTTCAGCAATGGCGCATACTTGACCAGTGCCTCGCGTAAGAGCGCAGTCCCTTCGTTGTGGCTCTTCGAGTTCTCATAGCGTTTCTGGCTCAACACTGGATTGATCACCAGGAGGCCCACGATAAGAACCATAAATACTGCACCCAGAATCTCCCGGGTCTTTCGCTGCGCCAGCCAGCGGTCGATCCAAGCGAAGACAGCGCGCACCAACAGAATGTTGAAGACCGCGAACACCGAAAGACCCAGCGCTGCCCACAAATATAAATCCGGCCGCGCAATTACGATTCCCAGCCAAACGCCCAAACAGCAGAGCACACCTACAAAGGTTGAAGCTTCCATCAGGCCGGAGATCAAATACAGAAGAAAGTACGACCCGAAACGAACCGGGAAGCGTAGCAGGACATCCAGGTTGGACTGCTCTTGGAATGAGGCTACAGCTATCGGAAACATCAGCCAAAGAAAGCTCATCACCCAAAACAGGATTGGCAAATACTGCCATGATGCGCTAGACGCTAAAGAGTAAGCGGCAGCACACAGGCCAACTCCCAAACCCAACCCATACACGGAATAGATTAGCCACGCAATGCCAGTGGCGCCCAGATCAAGCAGGCCGTGAATAGTGCTGAGACCATTCACAAACATCCGCCAACGCATTCGAGTCATGGCCGCGTACTGCGTCCAGGCTTCCCGGCCGAGCATTCCCCGGCCTGCCCCGCTCACGCCAACTGTGGTTACGTCAGCCATGAAAGTTCCTGCGTCGACTCCTGGTGACCGTCTGCTCCCGAAATTGCCAGAAAATCCCTCCACTGTCAGCCGCTGTCGCTGATCGGAACCGTGTAGCGTACTAGGGCCTGGTCTTTGAAGTTCGTGGCATTCGTTTGGGAAGGACGGACTTGAGTCCAGGTGCGGCGCCCAGCCCGTTAGACCAAACGTGACGATGCTCTACGTCTGCGTGGCGATTTGCGAGACTGAGCGCTGGCGCCAGAGCCCGCGGGTGAAGTCGGGAAATTTGACCGGCGCGCTTCCGCTTGCGACCGATTGCCTGCTGAGCGGGCCGGGCGCCGACCAGGTGGCGGCATCGTACACATCCATGTCGGGCGGCAGGCCTTCGCGCATGCACTGGAGCAGACGGTAGAGCATGATGAAGTCCATGCCGCCGTGGCCGCCGAGCTTCATGGCAATCTCGCCTTCTTTCTTCCAGAGCGGATGTTGATGGTCCTTCCAGGCATCGATGCCGGCCCAGGCCTCGTCGCCCGTCTGGCCGTCGAAGTAGATGCGCGGAGGATAGTCGGCGAACACGCCCTTGGTTCCAGCAATCATGTTGATGCGGTCGTAGGGATGGGGATTGGAAGTGTCGTGCTTGAGAGTGATGGAGAGGCCATTGGCGGTCTGGATGATCGACGTATTCATGTCTCCGTCGATATATCGCTCAGCCCAACGCGGATCAGACGGAGGCAAGTGCGCCTTTCTATAAAGCTCGAGCCCGCGCTGCGGCGTGCTGACCGAGACCATGAAGTCGAAGCGGTCGCCTCGTTGAATGCTCATGTAATTGGCCACGGGTCCCAGCCCATGCGTGGGGTAGAGATTGCCGTTCAATTGCGTGTGAAAGGTTCGCCGCCACAGGCCTTCGCCCTTGGTGGAGAACAGCTCCTCACGGAGATCGTGAATGTATGCGCCTTCGCCGTAGAGAAGATCGCCGAAGAGCCCTTCATGGATCAATCGCAGAATGAGCGTTTCGTTGTAGCCGTAGCAACAGTTTTCAAGCATCATGCAGTGGCGCCGCGTTTGCTCGGATGTGTTGACGAGCTTCCAGCAATCGTCGATGCTGGTGGCGGCGGGCACTTCGACGGCGGTGTGTTTGCCGTGGGTCATGGCCGCAACGGCCATCTCCACATGCCAGTTCCAGGGCGTTGCGATGATGACCAGATCCAGATCGTCTCTGGCTACCAGCGACTCGAACGCGTGATCGCCGTCGGTGTAGAGCTCCGGCGAGGCTTGCCCTGCTTTGACCGCAAGCGATTGGGCATGCTCGGCCTTTTCGCGCACAACATCGCAGAGGGCAAGAATCTTGACATCGGCGGCGAGCAGATTTCCCAGCAAGCTGGTGCCTCGGCCGCCGGTTCCGATGATGCCGATCCTCGGTGAGGAAGTGAGCGCGGCGAAGGGCACGCCGATCATGGAAGCGGCGAGCGGCTTTGCGACTTCCGCGTGTAACTCCGGAAGGCTGACGCCAACCGCGGTGAGGCCGCCAAGGCGAAGGAAATCTCTGCGCGAAAGATCGTTGAGCGAATCGGGTGTCTGGTTGTTCATGGCATTCCTTCTGGAGAGGGCCGTGTTGGATTGCGTAAGTACGCGGGCAAGGGTAACGTCACCGGTGGAACTTCTGGAGAGGCCGAAATCAACATTGATTTGCGCCCGCTGCGGGGCAGGTTTTCTGGTGCGTAAACTATGATAGTCCAGTGAAAGCTTGTGTGGCTCCGGGCGATCCTTCTGTGTTACCTTTCTCTTGCGTTTTTGTGCAGGATTTCCAGCGTCGCTGGCACTAAATGAGCGGCGTTTACTGAGTGGAGGGTGAGCACAGTGCAAGCGACAATCGAACCGCGGGCGGCTGAGATTCAACCTCCGATCGGGGCTCGGCAAATCGCGGCATCGGGGCCCCAGCGCAACATCGCCGTCGACGCTTACCGCGGGCTGGTGATGCTGCTGATGATGGGCGAGATTATGCAGTTTGCCAAGGTCGCACAGGCATTTCCTGGCAGCCTGTTCTGGCGCATTCTTGCATTCAACCAGACTCACGTTGAGTGGTCGGGCATGGGACTGCACGACACCATCCAGCCGGGATTCAGCTTTCTGGTCGGCGTCGCCCTGCCTTACTCCATTGCCAGCCGCACCGGCAAAGGGCAGAGCTTCCAGAAACAACTGCTGCATACCATCTGGCGCAGCCTGGTGCTTATTTTTCTTGGCATTTTTCTGCGCTCCACACAAAGCACGCAGACGTATTTCACCTTTGAAGATACGCTGACGCAAATCGGCCTGGGATACACGTTCGCTTTCCTGCTGGCCCATTGCCGGTCGCGCTGGCAGTGGACGGCTCTGGGCGCGATTTTGTTCGGATATTGGCTGGCGTGGGCGCTCTATCCGGCGCCGGGGGCGAACTTCGACTGGGCCGCGGTCGGCGTGCCGAATAACTGGCCGTATAACTTTACCGGCTTCGCCTCGCACTGGAACAAGAACAGCAACCTGGGCCAGGCGGTTGACGTGTGGTTTTTGAACCTTCTTCCGCGGGCTTCACGCTTCGCTTACAACGGCGGCGGCTACCTTACGCTGAGCTTTATCCCGACGCTCGGGACCATCCTGCTGGGTTTGCGGGCGGGCGAATGGTTTCGCGCGGCGGCGCCGAAGATTCCGGTGAAGAGGTTGGTGATCGCGGGCCTGATTCTCCTGGCCGCGGGCGTACTGCTGCATGTAACCGGGATTTGCCCGATTGTGAAGCGCATCTGGACGCCAAGCTGGACGCTGTTCAGCGGCGGAGTGTGCTTCCTGTTTCTCGCTTCATTCTCATGGGTCATCGATGTGAAGGGGTATCGACGTTGGGCGTTTCCGCTGGTGGTGGTGGGGATGAATTCGATTGCCGCCTACCTCATCGCTCACTTGTGGGAAGACTTCATTGTCGAGAACCTGCACATCCATCTGGGCTACCCGGTGTTTCGCGTGTTTGGACCCGGCCTTGAGCCGCTGATGGTCGGCATCGCGGTGATGTTGATCTATTGGCTCATCCTTTATTGGATGTACCGGAGGAAGATTTTCCTGCGGATCTGATTGAGGGGCAACTAGCTCTTGCTAATGCGCGCGCGGAGACGCTTGAGGACGTTGGGAGGGACCAGCCCGGATACGTCGCCGCCGAAGCTGAAGACTTCCTTCACCATGCGGGAACTGACAAAGGAGTAGCGCCCGGCCGGCTGCAGGAAGACGGTTTCGATCTCCGGGGCCAGGCGGCGGTTCATCAGCGCCATTTGAAACTCGTGTTCGTAGTCGGAGATGGCGCGGATGCCGCGCAGGACTGCCTTGGCCTGCTGCTGGCGCGCGAAGTCGACCATCAGGCCGTCGAAGGTAGCGATGGAGACATTGCCCAGCGCGCTGGTGGCTTCCTTCAGCATCTCCACGCGCTCCTCCACTGTGAAGAGCGGATTCTTGACCGGATTGCTCAGAATGCCGACGGTAAGGTGTTCGAAGAGCTTGGAGCCGCGCTGAATGAGGTCGACGTGGCCGTTCGTCGGCGGGTCGAAGGTGCCGGGATATAAGGCTCTTACACTCATCGGGTTACTCTAAGGGGATTCTAGCAGCGAGGGCAGAACCAATTGCCATGCTTCGGTGCAGGATCTGCTCAAGCGGCGAATGTTGTCTCATCGAGCTTCACAGTCAGTTCGATGATATGAGTCATCTGGCTGCAATGAAAAACGGCTGCTCCAAGGCAGCCGCTTTCAAGAATGCTAACAGAGACTACCCCTTGCGCGTGCGAACGGCTTCCTTGGCTTCGGTATGGCCGCCGGCGGGGACTTCGGGAACGTCTGCCTTGGCAACGGCGCCGATGTTCAGCTTCTTGCGCAGCTCGGCGTCGATCTTGGAGAAGATGTCCTTGTTGTCCTTGAGGAAGGTGCGGGTGTTCTCGCGGCCCTGGCCGATGCGCTCGCCGGCGTAGCTGTACCAGGCGCCGGATTTCTCGACGATGTTTTGGGCGACGGCGAGGTCAAGTACGTCGCCTTCGCGGCTGATTCCTTCGCCGTAGAGGATGTCGAATTCGGCTTCGCGGAAGGGAGCGGCGACCTTGTTTTTTACGATCTTGACCTTGGTGCGATTGCCGGTGACTACATCGCCGTCCTTGATGGCGGCGATGCGGCGGATGTCGACGCGAACGGAGGAGTAAAACTTGAGGGCGCGGCCGCCGGTGGTTGTTTCGGGATTGCCGAACATGACGCCGATCTTCTCTCTGATTTGATTAATGAAGATGAGCGCGGTGCGGGATTTGGAGATGGTGCCGGTGAGCTTGCGCAGGGCCTGGGACATGAGGCGGGCTTGCAGGCCCATGTGGGAGTCGCCCATTTCTCCGTCCAGCTCGGCCTTGGGGACGAGGGCAGCCACGGAGTCGACGACCAGCACGTCAATGGCGCCGGAACGGACCAGGGCCTCCGTGATCTCGAGAGCTTGCTCGCCGCTATCCGGCTGAGAAACCAGCAGGTTGTCAACATCGACGCCAAGCTTCTTGGCGTAGCCGGGGTCCAGGGCGTGCTCAGCATCGACAAAGGCCGCCAGGCCGCCGAGCCGCTGGGCCTCGGCGATGACCTGCAGGGTGATGGTGGTCTTGCCGGAGGATTCCGGGCCAAAGATCTCAGTGACGCG
>DATKGE010000296.1:0-6028 GCA_035510955.1 Occallatibacter sp.
TCCTTTGCTTCTTCCAGCTGGTGCACGGCGTCGTGAACTTCGCGCGTAATCTGCTCGCGAATCTGGCCTTCGCCATAGAGATCGCGGGTGCGCGACACAAGCGCATTTCCCAGCACCGACTTCGCGCCGCGATTCCTCACCGGCAGCGTTAGCTGCAGCTGTCCGCCATAGCCCGGATAACCGAATCCGAAGAGCTGGCCCATGGATGACCCGAAGCCTCCGGGCGCTATCAATTGGCCGGTGTTCAGGTTATATTCGTTCCCGCCCAGTCCATTGCTTTGGTAGAAGCCTTGCAGAGACAGATTGGGCTCGAGCTGATTGTGCGCGAGACGAATGCTGTCCGCATCGTTGGCCAGCGAATCTTTGGCGACTTCAATTTCCGGCCGCTGGGTGAGCGCTTGCGCAAGAGCCGCGTCGGCATCGATGTTCTCAAGATCTCCCGCGGTCTGCGGCTTTTCCGTCAGGTCGAATTCGAGCGCGTTGAATTGCGGATCGCGATCGGCCCCGATGGCCAGCCGCAGCGCCTCTTCTGCTTGGGTCAGGGCGTAGGCAGCCTGAATCGCTCCAACCTTGCGCGCGGCAACTTCAGACTGCGAGCGATAAATATCCAGCGGCGGCAAGGCCCCCAATTCGAGCGAACGCTTGTCGCGATCGTAACTGGCCTCGGCCAGCTGCATCGATTTCTGCTGCACGTCGAGAGCGCCGCGCGCCTGCACCGCATTCCAATAGAGGCCGACCACTTGCAGGATGGCGTCGTTGACCTCGGCCTCAAAACTGGAACGTGACTGCGCCAGCGATCGCCTCGCAATCCTGATCTGGGCGGTGTTGGCAAAGCGGCCGGCACCGCGCAGCAAGGGCTGCGTGAAGGTGAAAGTCAAAGTGGAGTCGTAATAAGGATTGAAGTAGTTGTAGGAACTGTTGGTCGAGAACTTGTTGGTTTGGATGCTCGCAACGATGTTTGTGCCTGGAGTGAAGGTTTGCGTGTAACTGATCTGCCCGATCTGAGTCAGGGAATTCAAGGTTGAATTGGCCGTGAGCCCCACGCCCTGGAGCTGGCTGTAACCTGGCGCAGAGAATCGATTGACATTGAGGCTGCTCTGAATGATCGGATCGAACGGTTGAAACTGGCCCAGCAGCGTAAACTTCTGTGCTTCGATCTGGGTTTCATCGATCTGCACATTGGTGTTGTTTTCCAGAGTCAGCAGAATGGCGTCGCGCAGGCCGAGAGTGAGCTTACCGTTCTGCACGTAGTCCTTGAGGTGCGCGGGCGGCGGCAGCTTGTCTGCGCGGACGCGCGCGGTGAGCATGCCGCGATAACTCTCAGGAGACTGAGCCCGCGCGGGCACAACAGCAGCCAGCGCAAAGAGCGCAACGAGGGCAAAGCGAATGAACTTCATCCAAGAACTCCATACGGGTGCGGAGATATGCGGCAGTTACACAAAGTGCGATATTCGGCGGCCTCTTGAAGAAAAGGCGCGCAAGCGTCACTCATAGCGAATGGCCTCCACCGGATCGAGCCGCGCGGCCTTGGTGGCGGGATAGATTCCAAAAACCAGCCCCACGGAGATGGACACCAGAAACGCCAGAGCGATGGAACTGAATGTAACGATGGTCGACCATCCGGCCAGCCAGGCAATAAGCCGCGAAATAAAAAACCCGAAGACCACGCCGATGGTTCCGCCGGCGAAGGAGATCATGGTGGCCTCGACCACAAACTGGCGCACGATGTCCGACTGGCGTGCGCCTACCGCGCGGCGCAGGCCGATCTCGCGGGTGCGCTCCAGGATGCTGGCCAGCATGATGTTCATGATGCCGATGCCGCCGACGAGCAGCGAGATCGACGCAATGGCCACCATCACCGTATTGAAAAGATGTTCTGTTCGCTTTTGCTCGGCCAGCAACTCGGCGGGGACAATAATGCTGAAGTCGTCCGCGCCGTGATGCGATGAATCGAGAACGGCCCGGACCACTTGTGCGGCCTCGGAGAGGTTAGCGGTGTCGGCAAGATTAAGATAAATTCCGTCTATCTCGTCTTTAACTTCGCTGTAACTGTCTTCAAGTCGTAGAAAAGCCGATTGCAGGGGAATGTAGATGTTGTTATTCACATCCACGCTGGTGGATGAGCTATCGCCCTGCGAACTAAGCTGCGGGCTCACTACGCCAATAACCCGGAACCATTGCTCGTTGACTTTCACATACTGGCCGAGAGGATTTGCGGAGCCGAACAAGCTCCACTTGGCGGCGGCGCCCAGCACGCATACCGGCGCGGCGTGGCCCTCATCTCCCTGGTCGAAGAACCTGCCGCTCACCAGTTGCAGGCCGGCAATCTGCTGGTAATTGGGGTTGACGCCCATCACCGCGGGCATATCCTGCTGCGGCTTGGGAAGGATCTTGGATGGGGTGAGGCGCTTACGCGGAGTGGAAGCTACAACGCCGTTCAAATCGTCGTTGATCACTCGAAAGTCCTTCAAAGTAAGTCCGGGCGAGATTCTGCGAATCTTATCGTGAGCCTGCCATTCCATCGTCTCCTTGGCTTCGACGATCAGGTTGTGGACGCCCATCTGTTCGATGAGAGCCATCACCTTCTGGCGCGCGCCTGCGCCGATCGACAGCATGGCCACCACCGCGGCTACGCCAAAGATCATGCCCAGCATGGTGAGCAGCGAGCGCAGGCCGTGCACCAGCAGGTTCTGCATGCCTAGCTGAATGTCTCGCGCCCATTGCTGGTAGCCGACGAGAAGTCTCGGCGGCACGACGGAATCAATGGCGGCCATCAGGGTGTGCCTCCGATGCTGCCGGTTGCGGCGCTGCCGCTGCCGGGCTTGCGCGGCGCGGTTGGATCGACCAATGCCACGATGCTGCCTTCCTCCACGCCGTCGATGGCCGCGCGGCTTTCATTCTCGCTCTGAATCTTTACCTCCCGCTGCTCGTACCCGTTGCCCTTCTTCACGTACACGATGCGCTTGCCATCCTTGAGAAAAAGTGCCTGATTGGGCAGATAGAGCACATTCTTTTTTGTGCCGCCAAGAAACACAATCTGCGCGGTGAAACCGGAGCGAAGGCGAGGATCGGCGTCAGCGAGTTGAATGGCGACTTCGAATGTGCCGTTCGTGTTGGAGGAGAAGAAGCCTCGCACAGACGACCCGCCCACGCTCTTCACGGTCCCATGAAAGACGTGGTCCGGCAGCGCATCGAAGACCACCTCAACGGCCTGGCCTGCCTGTACGTTGCTGCGATCCTGCTCGCCGATCTTCGAGGTCAGGTCCATCCCCTGGGGGTCCACGACCTGCGCAATCGCGCTTCCCGGCTGCACCTGGTCGCCCTCGTGATAGTCAGGCAAAGTCATCCCGGTAAAGAACATTCCGCCCATGGCATTTACATTTTTCTGAATCGAAATCAATCCATCCATGGGCGCTGTGACGCGCATTTTATCCAGGTTCTGCTGCGCCTGATCCATGGCCAGCTTGGCCTTGTTGTGCTTCTCCTGAGCCAGATAAGTGCCGGCCTGTCCCGAAGCCTTGTGCGATTCGATATCTTTTTCCTGCTCCGCCAGCACCCGCTTGGCCTGGTCGAGAGCGAGCAGGTTCTTGTCGGCGTCGATCTTGCTCACGAGTTCATTTTTCTGAACGTCGAGCTCGGCCCTGCGCACGTCGTAGCGGTCCTTCAAGAGCAGGACCTGATCCTTGGCGGCGAGGACCACGGCATCGGCTTTGG
The DNA here is from genome assembly GCA_035510955.1 of Occallatibacter sp. Classification (GTDB taxonomy): domain Bacteria; phylum Acidobacteriota; class Terriglobia; order Terriglobales; family Acidobacteriaceae; genus Telmatobacter. Next base: position 3,715 of record DATKGE010000296.1, read on the forward strand.
CCTTGGTGATCTCTTGCTCGGCCTGCTGCAACTCGGAGTTGTTCTGCTCCAGTTTGTATTCCTGTTCGCTGGGGTCGAACTCAATCACCACGTCGCCTTTCTTGACCAGTTGGCCGGTGCGCACAAGGTGAGTAATCTGCAGGGAGTCTCCGCCAACGGAGGGGGCCGGGAGCATCATGGAGTGGCTGGCGCGCAGCTCGGCTGTGCCATGAACTTTCAGATCGATCTCGCCGCGCTTGACCTCGGCCAGGGGAATCTCGTCGCTCTTGGCGGGCAGGCTGACGCGGCTGGCAGCTACCACCGCGCCGATGCCCGCGGCCAGAACCATTACGACCACAGCGACAATAAAGATTCGATGCCGTTTGGTGCGCGCCATCTCACTCCTTTCCCGTCGGATCTTTGAGAGCCACCAGGTCGCCCGGCTTCAATCCGCTGGAGATGAGGACGCGGTCGCGGCTTCTGCGTTCAATTTGAACGTCGCGCTCCTGAAAAGCGGATCCATTCCAGACATAAGCCACGGTCTGTCCGGATTTGACGAAGGATGCCTGTGCGGGAATGGTGATGGCGTCGGGCACGCGGTCGACGATGACCGTGATCTGTACCGTCATGCCGGGCTTGAGGCGCGGATCGGCCTGATCGATGGCGAGCTCAAGATCGAAGTTGCGCGGGATGGGCCAGCCAGAGGTGAAGTCGGCTGTGGCGATGGTGCCGATGCGCTCCACCTTGCCGGTGAACTGGCGATCGGCAATGGCATCCAACTGCAACGTTACCGGCTGCCCTGCGGCGAGGCGGCCGCGTTCGGTTTCGTCCACGCGCGCAGCAATGCGCAACGAGGCGGCATCGGGAAGCTCGGCGATGGGCGCGCCGGGCCATGCGCGTTCCCCTGCTTTGAAGGGGCCTTCCCCGCCTGGGCGCCATGTGGATATGAGGCTGACGGTTCCATCCGCGGGCGCTTTCAGGCTCATGGCGGCTAGCGCATTCTGGGCGCGCTGCGTGTCGTAGTCCGCTTTGCGGCTGGCGTTCTTTTTGTCCTCAATCGTCGACTTGTCCACCGTGATGTCGGACTTCAGTTGCTCGTCCGCCTGGTGCAGCGCCTGCTGCGCGTCGGCCAGTTTCAAATTGGCTTCTGCGCCTTCGATTCTGGAGACGACTTCTGCCTTGCTGGCGTCAAGCTTTGCCACCTCGACATCGTATTTTGCCTTCATTACGGCGGTGGTGTCCGCTTCTTCAGTGAGACGCCCCGCGGCTCGCGCCTGGTCGATCTCCGCCTGCGAGGACTTCAAGGATGATTGGTCCTGGGCCAGATCCTGCCGTGTCTTCGAGGGGTCGAATTCGACCACGTCGTCCCCCTTCTTTACCTGGCTTCCGTCCGCGACGATCTTCAGAATCTGCAGGTCTCCGGCGTTGGCTGGCGCTGTCAGCGTGACCGACTTCATGGCCTTGAGCTGGCCGCGAAACTGCAGTGCATCCAGAAACTCGCCGCGCTTGACTTGAAATGTCGGAACCACCGGGGCTTTGGTCGAGTAGTGGGCGACGCCGAAGACGGCCGCGCTGGCTGCAGCCAGAACGCAGACGACGATGACGGTTCTGCGCTTCAACCACAGGGCTTTGAGCCTCTCGATCATTTGGACCCGCTCCCTGCGCCGCTTGCGCTGGCCTGGTCGATTGGCGCGGGCTGAACATCGACGGCGGCGGAAAGATCGGGCATAAGCTTGGGATCGTGGCCCTTGATGGAGAAGGTGGCCGAGAAGTTGCGCAGCTTGGGTGAGAAATCGCCCGGCGTGCCCATGGGATCGATGGACTCCAGCTGGCCCTCGAAGACCAGGTCGGAGTAGGCGTCAAGATGCACCTCGGCCTTTTGCCCCAGCCGCAGGCCGAGCAGGTCTTCCTGGTTTACCGGCACACGAACTTCCATGATGGCGGGATCGACCACCTCCATGAACGGAACGCCGGGCCGCACCTGGTCGCCTTCCTGCACCTCGCCCATGTTGCCCTGTTTCCAGATGGTGTTGAAAACCACGATGCCGTCGATGGGCGCATGAATCTGCATCAGGGCAGAGTTGGCCTGCGCATGAAGCATGGTTTGGCGGGTGCGGTCGCGCTGGATTTCAAGAATGCGAATGGAGGCCAGCGCGGCCTTGCGTTTGAGCTCGAAGGTCTGTTTCAACTGGGCCAGCGTGGCCTGCGCTTCGTCCAGGTCTTCCTGCGCCTTTTCAGCGTCGATGCGGGAGAGCAGCTCAACCTTCTCCATCTCCAGTTTGGCTTTGCTGAGACTGTCTTCTGCCTGCTTGATTTCGGTCTCGTCCTTGGCGCG
>DATKGE010000297.1:0-5368 GCA_035510955.1 Occallatibacter sp.
GATGATTATCGAGGAATCGCGCATGCTGCAGGTGAGCTTGTTCCACACCTTGCAGGTGAACCTGAACACGGTGGATTTCAGCCTGCTGCTGACGGATGTCATGACCATCGCGGATGAAGTTGACTTGCAACTGAAACAGACTATCATCAGCTTTTCGGGAGCCGCAGCCGATATCGCTGCATAAATTTGAGCGGCGCATGGAGAAAGGCCCGCGGCTAAAGCCGGTTTTAAGAGGGGGATGCTTTTCAGGGGCCTGAAAGGCCCCTGCTCCCTCCGCCGCCCATTCCACTGGTTAACGGATTGTCGAATAGAGGGCTTAGCCCGCCTTGGTCGCAACAGCCAGGAGGGTTTGAAACTGCGGGGTCTCGGGATCTTTGTGGACGATCGAAGTTTGAATTTCGGTCAGGCCGGCTTTTTCCAGCATGGTCTCCAACTCCGTTTCGGTGAAGCCCAGCCACTCGTCGGCGTAAAGCTCTCTGGCTTCTTCAAATCGATGTTTGACCAGGTCGAGGATGACGATGCGGCCGCCGGGGACGAGGATTCTGGCCGCCTCCTCGATGGCGCGATCGGGGTGCAGGGCGTGGTGGAGCGACTGCGAGAAGATGGCCAGGTCGACGGAGTGGTCGTCGATGGGAATCTCTTCCATGTCGCCGAGGCGGTATTCGACGTTGCCGACGCCATGGCGGAGGGCCTGCTCGCGGGCGACTTCGATCATTTTGGCACTGGTGTCGACGGCGATGACTCTTTTGGCACGTTGGGCGAGCAGCAGCGTGAATGCTCCCTCGCCGGCGCCAAGGTCGGCGATTAGCATGGGAGGCATGAGGCGGAGCAAGGCTTCGGCGACGCTTTTCCAGGACTTGCCGGGGACGTAATCCTTGCCGAGGCGGCCGGCGACGGAGTCGAAAAAGGTGCGCATCTTGTCTTTTCTTTTTCTAAGGACGCTGCGCATGGCGGCCTGGTCGGCGGATGCTTCGGGGATTTCCTGGCGGGCCTGATCTAACAGGTGATTCAAAAAGCCGTCCCGTGTCGAAGAACTTCCCTCAGGGCCTAAAGGCCCGGTTGTTTTTGTACGGTTTGCGGCACGACTGAAGTCGAGCCCTTTCAAAGCGTCGGGATCCTCGACGGCCAAGGCGGCTAGCCTGTAGAGGTTGCTCTTGCCGGTGCGGCGGTCTTCGACCAGGCCGGCCTGCTTCAACTGGGAAAGATGTGTGGAGATGGTGCTCTGACCCATGGTCAGGATTTCCTGGAGTTCGGCCACGGAGAGTTCCTCGCCGCGGAGCAGCAGCAGGATGCGGAGCCGGTTGGGATCGGCGACTACGCGCAGGGTTTTTACAATCGAGGGCATAGTTTTGCTTGACTGCCTGGCGGGATTCTGATACATATCAACATATCACGATTTGACGATGCGATGTTGGATTGGATGAAGTTTGAACCATCCAAACGGAATGTGCGAGCTTTTGGAATAGGTTCAGCAAGTTAGCGCCCGCTTCGCGGGCATTAGCGAGTTAGCAAGTCAGCCACTGAGAATTTCAATAAGGAGAATTCATGGCAAGCTCAACGCTTGAAATTACGGAACTGGCCTACAAGGTGGCCGATATGTCGCTGGCTGACTGGGGCCGGAAGGAAATCACGATTGCCGAGCACGAGATGCCGGGACTGGTCTCGATCCGCAACAAGTATGCGGCGGGGAAGCCGCTGGCCGGCGTGCGCGTTACGGGCTCGCTGCATATGACGATTCAGACGGCGGTGTTGATTGAGACACTGGTGAGCCTGGGCGCGGAAGTACGTTGGGCCAGCTGCAACATTTTTTCGACGCAGGACCACGCGGCTGCTGCTATCGCAGCGACCGGCGTACCGGTATTTGCCTGGAAGGGGGAGTCGCTTGAGGAGTACTGGTGGTGCACCTATCAGGCGCTGGCGCATAAGGGCGGCAAGGGGCCGCAGCTGGTAGTGGACGATGGCGGCGATGTGACGCTGCTGATCCACAAGGGATTTGAGCTGGAAGAGGGCGACGGCTGGGTGAATACGCCGAGCGGCAACCACGAAGAAGCGGTGATCAAGGACCTGCTGAAGAAGGTCTTCGCCGAAGACCCGCAGCACTGGCACAAGGTTGCGGCGGAGTGGCGCGGTGTGAGCGAGGAGACGACGACGGGCGTGCACCGGTTGTACAAGATGCTGGAGCAGGGCAAGCTGCTGGTTCCGGCGATCAATGTGAACGACTCGGTGACCAAGTCGAAGTTCGACAACCTTTACGGCTGCCGCGAATCGCTGGCGGACGGCATCAAGCGCGCGACGGACGTGATGGTGGCGGGCAAGGTGGCGGTGATCTGCGGGTATGGCGATGTGGGTAAGGGGTCGTCGCACTCGCTGCGCGGAATGGGCGCGCGGGTGATTGTGACCGAGGTCGATCCGATCAATGCGCTGCAGGCGGCGATGGAAGGCTTTGAAGTTACGACCATTGAAGACACACTGGGGCGCGGCGATATCTACGTGACGTGCACGGGGAACGTGGACATCATCACGCTGGACCACATGAAGAAGATGAAGGACCAGGCGATTGTGTGCAACATCGGGCACTTCGACAACGAGATCCAGGTGGACCCGCTGAACGCGGAGCCGGGCGTGACCAAGCTGAACATCAAGCCGCAGGTGGACAAGTATATCTTCCCTGACGGGCACGAGATTTTTGTTCTAGCGGAGGGGCGGCTGGTGAACCTGGGGTGCGCTACGGGGCACCCGAGCTTTGTGATGTCGAACAGCTTTGCCAACCAGACGCTGGCGCAGCTTGATCTTTGGGCTAACAAGGACAGCTACAAGGTGGGCGTCTATGTGCTGCCCAAGAAGCTGGATGAAGAGGTTGCGCGGCTGCATCTGGAAAAGATCGGCGTGAAGCTGACCACGCTTTCGCCGAAGCAGGCGGAGTATTTGGGCGTGGCGGTGGAAGGACCGTACAAGGCGGATCATTACCGGTACTGACCACCTGCGGTGGGGCGGACGCTCGCTCTTCGTTCGCAGTGGGTTTGTCGCATCCCAGGTCTCAAAAGCGGAACCTGGGCACCCGGCAGTCGGAATTTCTGGCGCGCACGGCAGGGAGAGCGGCTTCTCGAAAAGAGAGGCCGCTTTTTGTGTTGGCATGGTCTTACCGGACTTGCGGGTGGATGCGCTCGCGCGGCGCGGCCGACCGAGGCGGCTGCGAATTTGAGGCATCCTGGGCCTAAGTGGATTCCGTGCGGCGACGCTCCGTGCGTCGTGCCCTTTCTGCCGCGCGGAGTTTCAAGGCGGTGAAGAGGCTGATGAAATAGCGCTCCTCGCAGGAGCGGCAGCGCACCGGGTAGCGCAGCACGGACAAGCGAGGAAGATCGGCGAGCCGCAGCCGGGAGTTGCGAATTTCAGGCGATCCGCACCATTGGCAGTTCATGGGATTTCAAGGCTCCAAGGCTAAAGCATCCGCATTTTTTTGCGTGGTGTCATAGCTTGTTCGAAATCAGATTAGAACTTTGGTAATGCAGTGGTAACCATGATAAGCCAGAGGATCTACTGCGACAAGAGGAAGCCCGTCCATTTTTAATTCCTTTCAGAACAATGCGATGGTCTTGACGCAAAGGGTCCGAGGATGAGCGGAGACGCTAGCGGGACACGTGGGCTGGGCGGGTGGTCGGTTGCCTGGGGACTACTTTGATTTCGAAGATTCTGGGCCACAGCTTGCCGGTTACGAAGAGACGGTCGTGCGCCTGATCGTAGGCAATGCCGTTGAGGACGGCTCCGGGGCTGGAGCGGTCGGCTTTGGGGAGCAGGCCGGTGAGGTCGATCCAGCCGAGGACGCGTCCGGTTGAGGGCGAGATGCGGGCGATGCGGTCGGAGTACCAGATGTTGGCGTAGATCTGGCCGTGGATGAATTCGAGCTCGTTGAGCTTGGTTACTGGGGCGCCATGGTCACGGACGGTGATGCGGCGGATTTCGTGGAAGGTTTCGGGATCGAGGAAGCGGAGCGAGGCGGAGCCGTCAGAGAGGATGATGCTTTTGCCGTCCTGAGTGAGGCCCCAGCCTTCGCCGGGATAGGGGAAGGTGCGGAGAAGGCGGAAGGTCGAGCGGTCGTAGACGAATGCTATGTGGCTTTGCCAGGTGAGCTGCATAAGATTGTTGCCCCAGTTGGTGAGCCCTTCGGCAAAATACTTGTCCGGCACCTCAAGGAACTGATCGATTTTGCCTGTTTCCAGGTCTTCCATGCGCAGGGAGGATTGGCCTTTTATTCCGGTGCTCTCGTAGAGGTGGCCGTCTACGTAGATGAGGCCCTGTGTGAAGGCCTGGGCGTCGTGGGGGTAGGAGTGAATGACCTGGTAGGTGTCGGCCTGCTGGGCGTGGGCCGCTGAGGACAAGGCGAGCCAGAGCAGGCAGAGCACGAGGCTGCGTAGAGGGGTTGGCGGCATAGGAAATCCGGCAGGTTCAGTTTACGTTGCCGGCGAGCAAGGGTTGGGCGCGCGGTTCGTGCCGCCCCGACGGGGCTCGGATTTGAATTGGGATGCGGACCCAGGGTTGCGTCCGCCGAAGCGGAATTCACCCCGGGCTATTTTCGGCCGCTCCCTCCGGGAGGATGCGGCTCAGCTTGTTCCCAGATAGATGAAGCGGGCGAGGAACAACGCGGCTAGGACGTAGAGGAGCCAGTCCTGGCGGCGGAATTTACCGGTGGCGAGATGAAGAATGGCCCAGGCGATGATGCCGAAGCCGAGGCCGTTGGCGATGGAGTAGGTGAGCGGGATGAGGATCAGGGTGAGGAACGAGGGAACGGCGACGAGGGGGTCGGTCCAGCGGATTTCAGTGATGGTGGCGAGCATGAGCGAACCGACGAGGATGAGCGCGGGGGCTGTAGCGGCGGGGGGAACAATGCCGACAAATGGAGCGGCACCGATGGCGCCGAGAAAGAGCAATCCGGTGACAATGGCGGTGATGCCGCTGCGGCCCCCGGCCATGACGCCGGCTGTGGATTCGACGTAGCTGGTGACGGTGGAGGTGCCGGTGAGCGAGCCGAAGACGGTGGCGGTGGCGTCGGCGAGGAGGATTTTGTTGAGGCGGGGAATGGAGTGGTCGGCGGCGATGAGGCCGGCGCGCTTGGTGACGGCGACCAGGGTGCCGAGGTTGTCGAAGAGGTCGACGAAGAAGAAGACGAAGACGATTTCAAGCAGGCCTTTGTTGAGGGCGCCGCGGATGTCGAGCTGGAGGGCGGTGGCGGCGAGGGCACTGAAGCCGCCTGGAGCGGGGGTCCAGTGGACCAGGTTTTGCGCCCAGGCGAGGGTGGCGGTGGAGAGCACCCCGCTGAACGGGCCACCAGCGTGCAACATAGCGAGGGCGAGCGCCCAAGCGAAGGCGGTGG
>DATKGE010000298.1:0-16062 GCA_035510955.1 Occallatibacter sp.
ACAACGGTCAAACGCTCTCAGAGCTTTGCCAGCACCTGGATATGACGCGCCAGGCCGTGACGAAGCACCTCAAGCTGCTCGAAGAAGCCGCTCTTGTCGCAACCATCTGGCGCGGCCGCGAAAAACTGCACTATCTCAATCCCATGCCCATCCACGAAATCGCCGAACGCTGGATCGGCAAATACGAGCGCGGCCGTCTGCGCGCGCTGGCCGAATTGAAATCGAAACTGGAGGAAGACACCGATGGATAAGTCTGAGTTTATGTACGTCACATACATTCGCACCACGCCGGAGAAACTTTGGCAGGCGCTGACCGAGCCTGAATTCACCCGCAAATTCTGGGCAGCCACCGTGCAGGAATGCGATTGGAAGGTAGGCTCGACCTGGAAGCTGGTAGTCCCCGACGGCCGCGTTGCCGACGATGGCCAAGTGGTAGAAATTGATCCGCCGCGCAAACTGGTGTTGACATGGCGGAATCATCTCTTCCCGGAGATGACCGCAGAAGGCTTCTCGCACATGACGTATGAACTCGAAGCCAAGGGCGAAACCGTCAAGCTGACCGTCACGCACACCATGGACAGGAAGGATTCGAAGCTGGTCAAGGCCGTATCCAACGGATGGCCGCACATTCTTGCCAGCCTCAAGAGCCTGCTCGAAACGGGCCAATCGCTCCCAGGAACCGATCGCTGGCCGAAAGAAATTTAGCGCCCGCAGCGCACCACAATTTGCGTTCCCGACGCGACCATGGTGCCGGCCGCCGGCGCCTGTTCGCGCACCGTGCCGCTGCCGCTGATCTGCACCCCCAGGCCGGCGGCGGCAGCCTGCACCACCACCTGGCGCACCGGCAGCCCCACCAGCGATGGAACCTTGAGCGTTCTCGTGTCGCTCACCATTACGGCCTTGGTCGCCAACGTGAACGACGCCGTTCCCTGGTTCAGATCGGCCGGTTGCGCTTGCGACTCATCCCCGGCGCCGCCGGCGTTGGTGCTCGCCTGTAGATCGCCGGCCTGCTTCGCCGGCTGCACGGCTGCCCGGCGCGAAGCGTTCGCCGGCGCAGGCGGCGCCCGTAACGGATCGTCGCTGGGCAGATCGTTGATGGCGGCGTAGAGCGCATCCACGTCGCCCTGCTCATCGCTATCGTCTTCTGCAATGGCGGGTTGGGCCTTGGTAGCGACGCGCGGCGCGCGCACATCAATGTCGTGCGGCACGCCCAGGTATTCAAGCACCTGCTGCGCCACTTCGGCAAACACCGGCGCAGAGACCGCGGTGCCGTAATAAGACGGCCCCTTTCTCGGATTGTCAATGACCACCGCCACCGAGACCACAGGATTGTTGACCGGCGCAATCCCTGCAAAAGAGGCGATGTGCATGGTCTTTGAGTAGAGATGCGTGGCCGGGTCGACCTTCTGCGCCGTGCCGGTTTTGCCGCCGGAGGAGTATCCGTTCAGCTGCGCCGGCTTGCCGGTGCCGTAGAGCACCACGCCCTCCATCATCTTGCGCATCTGCGCGGCGGTCATCTCCGAGAGTACGCGGTGCGCGCCGGCCGGCAGCGGGTCAGGCAGATCGCCGCTGGGCTTGAACGGCTCGGCCTGCAGCGCGTTTTCCGAATGCGCGCCCGCCTGCGCCGGCATGAGCACATGCGGCGGCAGGTATGTGCCTCCGTTGGCGATGGTGGATACCATCGAAACCAGTTGCACCGGTGTTACGCCCACCTCCTGGCCAATGGCCAGCGAACCGATGGATGAGGCGCCCCACTTCTTCACCGGCCGCAGAAGGCCGCGCGTTTCTCCGGGCAGTTCCACGCCGCTGCGCGCGCCAAAACCAAACTCGCGCATGTATTCGTAGAACTTGTCGGGGCCGACTTTCAGCGCCAGCTTCACCGCGGCCACGTCGCTTGACTCCTCAAGCGCCTTATGAACTGGAACGACTCCCATGTGTTCGCCCTGGTTGTCGTGAATGACGCGGCCCGCGAGCGTGATCTTTCCGCCCTGGCAGTCAATCATGTCGTCCGGCGAAGTCACATGCTGGTCAAGCGCAGCCGAGTAGGTGACCAGCTTGAACACCGAACCCGGCTCGTAGACGTCGCTCACCGCATGATCCTTGAGCAGCTTCGGCGTGGTCTTGCGCGCCCGGTTGGGATTGAACGTGGGGCGGATGGCGAGAGCCAGGATCTGCCCGGTGTGCACGTCCTGCACAACGACTGTGCCGTTGTCCGCCTGGGTCTTCTCCATCGCGTGGTCCAGCGCGCGTTCGGCCAGGAACTGAATATTCTCATCAATCGTCAGCACCATGTTCTGGCCCGGCTCCGGCTCGTGTTCACTTGACCCGAGAACTCTGCGGCGCGCGTCCATGGCGGTGTACATGCGGCCCGGAACGCCGTGCAACTCCGGCTCGAACTTCTCTTCCAGGCCCCCCAGGCCATTGTCGTCGATGCCCACATAACCCAGCACCTGCGCGGCGATTTCGTTGTCCGGATAAAAGCGCTCAAATTCTTTCTGCGAGTAGATTCCCTTGATGCCCAGCGCCTTCACGCGAGCCGCCACTTCCGGCGTCACCCTCCGCGCCACCCACGCAAAGCTGTGCCCGTTGCTCAGCCGTTCGGCAATCTGCGCCTCGCTGGTCAGCCCATCGTCGGAGTCGGTATGCACCGCCGCGGTTAGCGCGTGGGCTGTCGACTGCACCCAGGCGGCGCGCTGCTTATCGTCGATCTCGCTGGGAACTGCGTAGAAGGAATCCGCCTGCACCGTCATGGCCAGCTCGTGCAGGTTCCTGTCGTAGAGCACGCCGCGGCGGGGAGCTACTTCGAAGGTCCGCAACTGCTGCTTCTCGGCGCGCTCTTGAAACTCTTTGTGACGCACCACCTGCAGCCAGAAGAGCCGGCCGCCGATGGCCGTCGCCCAAAGCAGAAAAAACAGGCAGATCAGCCAGAAACGTGCCCGCTTGAGAGGGATCACGCGCGTCGCGCTGTTGCGGCTCCGGTTGGCTCGAACGGCAAACTGCATGAGAAATTGCTCCGGCGACTTTGGCGCCTTCTAGCTTCCAGATACCAGCTACTCGTGTCCTGTCTCCAAAGTTTCTATCAAAAAATAGCCAGTCATCCTGAGCGGAGCGTACTTCAGCGGAGTCGAAGGACCTGCATTTGCGGCATTCCTTGGCTTGAGACTCGGCTTCAGAGAAATGCAGCGAACTTCAGATTCACCATACTAGAAGCTAATAGCTGCTTTGTTTCTACTGAACGGGCGACACCGGCGGCGTCAAACGAGCCAGTACCGGGGCGGCAGCATCCGGGCTGGCACCGGGATGAATCACCTGGCCCGGCGCCGGTTCTGCAAGACCCAATTGGCGAGCCATAGCGTCGATGCGCTCGGGCTGAGTCAACTGTGCCTCAGTCAGGCGCAACTGGCGATTCTCTTCGCGCAACTGTTCCACGGCCAGCTTCTCCGCCTCCACGCGATATCCGCTCTCGATGGCATAAAAGTGCTGCAATCCATAGATCATCACCAGCGAAAAGAGCACCGTAATGGCCGCGGAGAACAGGCGCATCTCCCGCACCCGCACCGGATCCGGCGCCTTCACCAGCCGCGAGTTGTCAATGTGCCTGGCAATGTGGAACTCCGGCGTGCGCACGCCGCGCCGGCGCAGCGGCTGCATGGCCAATAGCTCCGCGTTCCGCTCGCGAATCCGCTCCGCCGGACTGCGGCCTGCTTCAAAATAAGTTGTTGCAACTGCCGCCATGTTCTCCTCCTCAGCTAACAGCTGACAGTTAGCAGTTATCAGTAACTGCCAACCAATGCCAAAATCCCTTTCCAATCACTTTCACAGCCTCTAACAAAAACTGGCAGCCGTTAGCTGTTTTCTGTTAGCTGCCCTACCGTCTTTCCGCCGCTCTCAACTTCGCACTGCGCGAGCGCGGATTGCGCTCTATCTCTTCTTCGCCCGCAGTAACCGGCTTTCTGGTCAAAATCTCCCAGATTCCCTTCTGCGCGCCTTCCCGCAGACTGTCCTTGGCGATGCGATCTTCCAGCGAGTGAAAGCTGATCACCGCCAGCCTTGCCGAGGGCTTAAGCAACCTAGGTGCGGCCTCTAACAACGCCTTGATCTCATCTAACTCGCGATTCACATAAATACGAAGAGCTTGAAAGGTCCGGGTCGCCGGATGAATGCGCTCCTGTTTCATTGCCGGGGCAGCTTGAGTTACAAGCCGTGCTAACTGCGTGGTGCTTGTTACCGGCCGCCCGCGAACAATGGCTCTGGCGATTCTCCGCGACCTCCTTTCCTCTCCGTACTCGTAAATAAGGTCGGCAAGCTCGCGCTCGTTCGCCTCATTCACCACTTGTGCGGCCGTCGGTCCGGAGCGCGTATCCATGCGCATATCCAACGGACCATCTGCCTGAAAACTGAATCCCCTCTGCGCCTCGTCAAATTGCAGGCTGCTTACACCAAAATCTGCGAGTAACCCATCCACTGAAGCAGGCTTCACATGTTCAGCAATGGAACTGAATGCCCTGTCCACCAGCGTCACTTGCGGCGCCTCGCTCCCCAACTCCGTACAAACACTTGCCAGCCTTGCCTTTGCCAACTCCAGCGCCTCGGGGTCCCGGTCGAATCCGATCAAATGCCCCTGCCGCCCTAACAACCTGACGATCCCTTCCGCGTGCCCGGCGAGTCCGAGAGTGCAGTCAACATAGGTCCCGCCCGCATGCACCCGGAGAAAATCAATCGCTTCCCTAAAAAGAACCGGCACATGGCGCTCAGTCGATTCCGTCATGTGCTCCCCCTTGAGGGGTGTTTGCCTGTTCCCAGTTACAGACCGAACTCGGCCAGCTCATCCATTTCGTTCGCGGGCATCGGCTTGCCTTGCACATTCTCCCGCAGACTCTTCACACTCGTTACCCTCAGAAGGATTCCCTCACCCGAAACCTTTACGTCCTCATTCACCATTCCCGCGTTGCGCAGCTCCTCGGGAATCAACAGCCTGCCCTGCGGGTCCATGTCGGCCCGGTCGCCATAAAGGCTGTACCGCGCCAGCAGGTTTTTGCGCGCCGGATGACTGGCCGGCATCTTGAAGACCTTGCCCAGGTGTTGCTGCCACTCGGGCATTGGATAAATTTCTGCGTCCAGTCCGTCCCGACTGGTGATATAAAAGGCGTTGAAGTCCTTGCCGTACTTGCGCTCAATGAATGCCTTGAACTCAGCAGGCATTTTCAGGCGCCCGCGGTCGTCGAGTTTGGCGCGCGGGTTGCCGCAAAAGCCGATTTGCAGATCGTCCCAGGTTTCCAGACCCTTGCCGGCAGCCTCATGGGAGGACTCCGGGTCACCTGCCGAACGGGATTCTGGATTCTCGGTCACGATTTGCTTTCACCTTGGCCCATTTCTCTTCGATTTGGTCCCAAGGAGGCCCGCTTGGTCCCGTTCTGACCCGACTGGACCCATTATGCGCGAAGAATTCCCTCCGCGATATGTGGAAATTGCGTCCTGGTTACGTGAACTCTGCGCGGGACAAATCGGCGGGATGCCTCAAGATGGTCTACACACAAGTAATTGAGAATAACTAAATCGATACCGCTACTAATAGTGCAGGGTTATACTCTTGATTCTCTTTTTAAACATTTCGGAGCCCACCACCTTGCGAAATTGATCCGCATGTTATAAAGCGAACAAAAAGCGAAAGATTGGCGCTATGCTGCCGGGCGCTTCCCGTTGCGCTTCTGCTTCTGCCTCTCCCGCTCCACGACAACTTTCAAGAGATAGAGAAACACAAGCACATTCACCACCAACAGCACCAATCGCACCGAGGTGATGCGACGGAAGACCTCGAATATCTCCCAGGGCAGGAACGACGCCGTGATTCCCAGTGTCATGTATTCGGCCCAGGCTTTTTCCAGATAGAGACCGATTCCCTCCACTGTCCCCAGAGTCGCATAAGCGAAAAGGCCCACGCCAAAACGGCGCAGCAACCTGTCGTCCACAATCTGGACCCTGTCGAGGATGAAGTCGACGAAGTGTGACTCGGGGCTGAAGTGCATGTGGTGGGCCCAGCGGAGCACCATATCCGGCAGATCGTGGTGCATCAGCCGCAGCACGCTCACGCCGGCAGCGACAAACAGCAGCGCCTGGGCCAGCTTGAAGGCCGCAATCAGCATCAGCCACCGGTTGTGGTGGGTCTTTCCGATGAATGAGCTAGAGAGTGAGTGGATGATTTCCTCTGCCATGAGGCGCCAGTTTGTGGGGGCTCCTATCGATACGTTAAACGATGCTGGCTGGTTCTCCCAACCATCGCCTTGTTCTGCCGTTACGTCCTGCCGTTACGCATGTGCCCCTTCTGTTACCCGGGCGCGGAGCAACGCTGGAGCGAGGGACTCGGCGACTCAGCAAGGCCGGGTTCATTTCTTGCCGTTCAGCAGCGCATCCCGGTCGATCACGTTGCCATCGACAATCAGCCCGGAGATGTGGCGCGCGTTCCAGATATTCACGGTTGGATCACCGTCGATGACAAGAATATCGGCGCGTCGGCCGGGCGTAATCTGGCCCAGTTCATTCCATCCCAACTGGAGTGAGTAATTGTTGGTAGCAGCGGCCAGCGCTTCGCGCGGCGAGAGACCAAGCCGCACCAGCATCTCCAGCTCGGTGTGCATGGAGATGCCGGGCATGGAACCTAAGACCGGAGCGCCCGAGGCGGCAAGGTAATGCGGATATGCGGAAAAGATGGTTTGATTGATGCGCCACAGCCGCGTGGCAGACTGATCGTCTTTCTTGCGCTGACCTTCTTCCATGTAACGCTGGCCGAACATGGGCAAGTGCCTCGTCCAGGAAGACAGCGGGTAGGTCAGCTCTCCGGTGGCGCGATCGCTGGGTGTAGACATGTGCGCGGGATCGAGCAACGCGGCGGCCGGCTCCTTCCACAGGTTTCTGTGGTCCGGCAACTTGACGTAGTAAATACTGAATGTGGGCATCAGCGCGGCATGGTGCGCGGCGATGAATTTTGCATACGCGGTCCAATGCGGATCGAGAGGCGGCAGCCGCTCAGAATAATCGTATGCCGTGCTGGCGGGCGGGCCCTCGGAGTCATCGACAAGCGGCCCTTGCAGTTCACCAGGAATCACGCCAAGTTCGTAGCGGCCCATGTGCAGCAGCGCATCCACCCCCGCCTCAATGCCCACCTGGTAGGGAGTGGAAACGAATTCTCCATACGTGACCATCCCCATCTGGTGAGCGCGCGCGATGATCCACTGCGTATTGGCCGCGGTCAGGTTGTGCCCCAGCCACAGCACGCGCGTTCCAAGTTTGGCCGTGTCGGTGATCTGGCGGGCGGTGTCACCCGGGCTGAGCTCAGCGGGGTGCGCGCCCTCTTTCAGTGAGGCGACCCAGTCCGGACGCCTGGCCAGAAGACTCCAGTCGTCGGTGGATCCAACGGAGTCGACCAGGTAAAGATGCGGACTGGGATTGGCCGTGGAATCGGTTGGACCGCGGCGTTCGTCGCTGGACGCAACCACCGTGGTCACGCCCATGTAGAGATTGGCGCTGGCCTCGCCCTGCGAATTCATTCCGGCAAAGCCATCCACCAGGCCGGGAATCAGAAATTTGCCGGTGCAGTCGATAACCGGGGCGCCCTTGGGAATGGTCACGGCAAGCCGCGGGCCTACGTCGGAAATGCGCCCGTCGCGCACAATCACCACTGCGTCCTGCAGATCTCTTGCCGAGTGGCCCCACTCGGTAACGTCGACCACGGTGCCGCCGGCAAGAACCAGAATATTCGTAACCGCGGCCGGCGCTTTGGGAATTGGAGAAGGCTGCGCCTGCGGCCACATCAGCGGTCCGGCCAGCGCCGCTGCCCACAATCCAATCGCAAGGTCCCGCACGAGTCGCATAGAGGAATTGGTCTTTTGTGGATTGTCGCACAGCGGCTCAGCCCGGCCCATCGCTGAGCCCCGTCTACGCAGAAGCACAATTGCGAACCGCACCGCGCTCCAGCCTCTGCGCTTAAGCACGGCCTGGTGTCCTGAGTGGAAAGTTCATATCAAAAAACAGACCTGTTATCCTGAGCGGAGCGTACTTCAGCGGAGTCGAAGGACCTGCTTTTCGGCACTCCTTGGCCGGAAACTCAGCCTCAGAGAAATGCGCGAACTTCAGATTCACCACCCTAGCTGGCCACCAGCGTGGCCCTCCGCCGATGCGTCAATA
Source organism: Occallatibacter sp. (assembly GCA_035510955.1). Lineage (GTDB taxonomy): Bacteria > Acidobacteriota > Terriglobia > Terriglobales > Acidobacteriaceae > Telmatobacter. Next base: position 8,182 of record DATKGE010000298.1, read on the forward strand.
ACGGCAACACCTGCGCATGCGCTGCTTCCACAGTCAAGCCATACTTGGCGCGTAGATCGTCGATCTTGCCGTGCTCGATGAACTGGTCGGGCCAGCCGATGCGCACCACCGGCACCTGGCAGCCCATCTCCTCTAATGCTTCGATAACAGCAGACCCAAATCCACCCATCTTCACATGGTCTTCAAACGTGACAAAGGCGGCCACCCGCCGCGCATACACTTCGAGCATCGCGCGGTCGAGGGGCTTGATGAAACGTGGATTGATCACCGCTGCGGAGAAGCCGTCGCGCTCCAGCCGAATGCCCAGTTCGCGCGCCAGAGAAATCATCGGCCCCAGGCCCAGAATCGCCACGTCGGAGCCATCCTCAATGACCTCGGCCTTGCCCACGGTAAGAATCTGCGGCTCCGCCTTGCGCTCCACTCCGGCCACCGTGCCGCGCGGATAGCGGATGGCGCTGGGGCCGGGAAGCTGAACCGCTGTGGCCATCATGTCGGCCAGCTCGTCTTCGTCCTTGGGAGCCATCAGCACGATCTCCGGAATGCCGCGCAGATAGCTGATGTCGAAGAGGCCGTGATGCGTGGGACCATCGTCGCCCGAGAGTCCGCCGCGGTCCATGCAGAACACCACCGGCAGCTTCTGCAGGCAGACATCGTGGATGATCGGGTCGTAGGCTCGCTGCAAGAAAGTCGAGTAGATGGCGCACACCGGCCGGTAGCCGCGCGTGGCCATGCCGGCGGCAAACACCACTGCATGTTCTTCGGCTATGCCTACATCGAAATAGCGTTTGGGGTGGTGCGGCCTGAAGTGGTCGAGCCCGGTGCCATTGGGCATGGCCGCCGTGATGGCCACAATGCGATCGTTCTTGTTGGCCAGTTCGACGAGCGTATTGGCAAAAACCTCGGAGTAGGTCGGCAGGCCGGCAGCCTTGGTGTTGCCGGTCTCCGCATCGTAGGGCCCCAGGCCATGAAACTTCTTCTGCCCCTCCAGCGCCGGCTGATAGCCGCGTCCCTTTTGCGTGAGCACGTGCAGCAACACGGGGTGGTCCGCGGCCTTGAGAAACTTGAACGTCTCCACCAGCAAGGGCAAATTGTGGCCGTCGATGGGGCCAAAATATTCCAGGCCGAACTCCTCAAACAGAATCGAGGGCCAGAGGATGCTCTTGGCCGCCTCTTCGGCGCGGCGAGCCAGGGTCACGGCCGTCTTGCCGCCGATCTTCTGCACAATGCGCCGCGCTGACTCGTGCAATTGCTGGTAATGCTCGTTGGTGACGATCTTGTGGAAGTAGCGTGCAATGGCGCCCACGTTGCGGTCGATCGACCACTCGTTGTCGTTGAGTACGATGATCATGCGCTTGGTCTGCTCGGCAATGTTGTTCAGCGCCTCGAACGAAATCCCATTCGTAAACGCTGCGTCGCCGGCCACTGCAATTACATTCTCGTTGCCGCCGGCCAGGTCGCGGGCAACGGCCATGCCCAGGGCCGCGGAGAGCGCGGTGCCCGCGTGCCCTGCGCCAAAGCAATCGTGCTCGCTCTCGGTGCGCAACATGAAGCCGTTCAGGCCACCCGGCTGGCGGATCGTCGAAAAGCGGTCCAGCCGGCCGGTGAGAATCTTGTGGATGTAAGCCTGGTGGCTCACGTCGAACAGCAGCTTGTCTTCGGGCGTATTGAACACCGCATGCAGCGCCAGGGTGAGCTCCACCACCCCCAGGTTGGGACCCAGGTGGCCGCCGGTCTTGGAAAGCGTGTGGATCAGGAATCCGCGGATCTCCTCCGCCAGCTCCGCCATCTGTGCAAAACTCAGGCACTTCAGGTCGGCAGGCGATTGGATGGTTTCCAGCAATGCTCCCATGGTTTTCCTTCCCCCGGAATTACGCCGGGTGTTCCACAAAAAGTCCCCTGCTCGTTCTGCGCTCGAGCAACGGCAGCCCTGCGCTCCAGCCACGGCAACCCCAGTGCTCACGGCAACCCCGGGGCCGTCAGGCTGCAAATCCCCGTGCGCTCAGCACGTTACAGCCGCTCGCCGGCCTGAAACGCCGCTCGCCCGCGCGCCCTGAAAAACCTTACCGGCCGCGAGCCATCCTTAAAGTATAACAACCCGGCGCATAGCCCGAGCCCGATTGTTTTGACGGATTTGATGCCTCCAAGACTGACTGGGTCACAGGAAACTCCAGGGTAGTCGCATCAACGCCTCTTGCTGCCGCAATTGGTTCCTTTCGGCCTCTGGACCGATCGACAACCGCAAATCCTCCCGGAGGGAGAGGCGAAAATAGTCCAGGGTGAACCCTGACCCTTAGCAAAGCGAAGGGGAAGGGGCAACCCTGGGAATGCATTCAACCCAAACGCCCCGCCCCGTACGGGGGCGGGACGAATGCGGCTCATGCTCTCAATCCCTGTTCATGCGATTGCCATGCCGGAAACTCCCAGCTTGACGCGACGAAGGGTCTGGAGTTGTAGCATTGCGTTGAAGAGTGAGACAGAAGCGCGAATCGGGGGTGGGAAGGTGCGCAGGACTTCAAACGCTATTCTGACCGGGTTGTTGGCCATGGGGTTCAGCTTGCCAGCCTTCCTTTACGGGCAGTTGCCGGAACCGGGAAGCGCGGCATCGAGCGTCCCCAACCCCCTTTCCGACACCACAGTCAAGCCGGGCACGATGATCCTCTTCGACCTCGAAGCGCGCTTTGCCAAAGACGTTCTGGAGCGCGGCGGGGCGGCTTTTGCCGACTGGTTTGCCGAGGATGGCGTCGCGCTGGGCAACGGCGCCGCTCCGCTGATCGGCAAGGTGGCCGTCGTCAAAAACGCCAGTTGGGCTGCGAAGGACTACCAGCTTGTGTGGACTCCCACCGACGCCGTCATGGGACCCTCCGGCGACATGGGCTACACCTGGGGTCACTTTGAAGGACACAGCAAGGACGCCAACGGAAATCCGGTGACCACCAGCGGCCGCTACATGACCATCTGGCGCAAGCAGCCGGACGGAAAATGGAAGGTGGTTCTCGATGCCGGAAGCAACGAACCAGCCGGCGCAGGCGACTGCTGCAAAGTGCAATGAGGTAACTCAAGAAAAATGACTTGAATTTCCGGGATTCATCCTACTAGCTACAGCCCGCACGTTTCGCACTTTTCCCTCTCTGGTAACTCTCAGCAGTAACGCAGCTATTCCGTTTGAAACCGCATCTCAAGTAACACATATATGGGCATTTGTCCGGATGATTGAATTACTTAGGTCTTAATTATCGAACAATCTAACTCCCATCTTTGTATCTATGCCAAACCCTGTTGAAAAGCCCACAATAGAGATAGGTGATCGTGTATCTTATGGGGACAATGCAGGGTCAACATATTGCGGATCATCTGGCAACGGCGTTGCGGCAGGAGTTCGAAATGTTTGACCGCAGCCCCGACCCTGCGCTGGACGAACTCACAGAGCTCTCCGCGGTCCTCAGCAACGCCGACTATGCCTATATCGGCTGGATGGATTTCAATCGCCTCTGGTTCAAATCGCAGTTCGGCTTCAAGGCGCAGGAGCAGCCGCGTTTCGCCACGGCTTGCCAATGGCTGGTTGATAAAGCCGAGCCCCTGCTGATCCGCGACGCCAGCCAGGATTCCCGCTTCCCGCCCACCGGTATCCAGTTGATGAACGCAAAACCCTGCCGCTCCTACGCCGGCGTCCCGCTGCTCTCCAGTTCCGAACAGGTCATCGGCACGCTGGCGGTTCTGGCGCGCGAGCCGGCCCGCTTCAGCCTTGAACACATCACGCTGCTTGAAGTGCTGGGCCGCCAGGTGGTCACGCGGCTGGAGCTCTATGCCCGCGTGCGCGCCCAGGAGCACGCGCTGCGCTCCCGCCAGCGCAGCGAACGCGCCCTGGCCATCGAACGCTGCTTTGTGGCCGCCACGCTGGACTCCATTCCCGCATTGATTGCGGTTCTCGATACCGCCGGAAGAACGGTGCGGCTGAATCACTCCTGCGCGCAGTTGACCGGCCTGAGCCTGGCAGACGCTGTCGGCCGCCCGTTTGTCGGCGAGGTTCTTGAGCTCGAAGACCGGCCCTGGGCCTCTGCCAGGGTGCGTGACGCAGCTGCCGGACAAGTTTCCGGCCCCCATGAAACCGCATGGCGCGTAGTGGGCGGGCTCAGCCGCCGCGTGAGCTGGACGCTGCGCCCGCTGCAAGGACCCGAGGGCGAGATCCAGTACCTGATCGTCAGCGGACAGGACGTCACCGACCAGCGCCAGGCGGAGATGGCCCTGCACTCCAGCGAGGCGCGCTACCGCGAGGTGGTTGAGCATTCGCTGGGCTTCGTCTTCACCTGCTCTCTTGAAGGCCGGCTCACTTCGCTCAACGCCTTTACCGCGGAGACTCTCGGTTACCGCGCCGAGGCCTTGACCGGCCGCCTCGTTACCGAGCTCCTCGATGACGCGGGCCTGGCCGCGTTTCAGGATTGCCTGCGGGCACTGGAAACGGAAGACGAGTGGCAGGGCGCGTTGCCACTGCGGCGCAGCGACGGCATGTTTCGCCGCATTGCCTGCCGCGGCCGCCGCCTCGAGCTGCTCGGCGATCGCCCATTCATCCTGATCCAGGGCACCGATGTGACCGAGCAGCACGAAGCCGAGCAGGCGCTCCACATGGCCACCCGCCAGCGCGAGCTGATCCTCGATTCGGTGGGCGACGGCATTTATGGCGTCGACCTCGAAGGCCGGCTCACCTTCATCAACCGGGCGGGCGCGCGCTCTCTGGGATACACACGCGAACAGTTGATCGGCGGCGATCTCCACGAGGTCATTCACCATAGCCACGCTGACGGCACGCCCTACTCCAAATCCACTAACCCCATTCTCCAGGCACTGCGCCGCTCGGAGCCCATCCGCATGCGAGACGAGGTCTTCTGGCGTCACGACGGCACCGCCTTTCCGGTGGAATACACCGCCAATCCACTGCTGGAAGACGGGCTGATCTCCGGCATGGTGGTTGCCTTCCAGGACATCTCCGAGCGCCGCCGACTGGCGCGCATGAAAGACGAGTTCATCTCCACGGTCAGCCACGAGCTGCGCACCCCGCTCACATCGCTGCGCGCGTCCCTGGGCCTGATCTCCTCCGGCACGCTCGACAAGTGGCCGGAGAAACAGCGCCAGATGCTGGACATGGCCATCGGCAACAGCGACCGCCTCAATCGCCTGGTGAACGAAATTCTGGACTTCGAGAATGTTGATAAGGGAAGACTGCCTTTCGATCGCCGGCCGGTGGAAGTGGCAGACCTGCTGCGCCGCGCCGCCGACGTAGCCTGCCACGCGGCCAGCCAGGTGGGCATCGCCATCCGCGTCGAAGCCGCACCGGCCCGGGTTCTGGCCGACGAAGCACGGATTCTCCAGGTGCTGAATGAACTGCTGGTCAACGCCATCAAGTTCTCCCCGCCGGAAACCGCCATCCGTCTCTCCGCGCAGCCCTTCAACCAGGGCGCCGAGGGTTCCGCCGCAGTCTGCTTCACCGTTGAGGATCAAGGCCGCGGCGTTGCTCCCGAAAAACTCGAGCGTATCTTCGAGCGCTTCCAGCAGGGCGACGCCTCCGACTCCCGCGCACTGGGCGGAACCGGCCTCGGCCTGGCGCTCTGCCGCAGCATCGTCGAGCAGCACGATGGCCGCATCTGGGCCGAAAGCACGCCAGGCAAAGGCAGCCGGTTCCACTTCACGCTGCCCGCGGCCAACTAGTATCCCGAGTCCGAAGTCCCTCCCAAGAGGCGTTATCATCCTTGTACCCTCCGCAACTCTGTCATCCTGAGCGGAGCGCACTTCAGCGGAGTCGAAGGACCTGCATTTGGTAGGCTCACCACAATTCAGTCAGCTCTGAACTAATGCTATGAACTTCAGAGATCGCACACAAGTGTCCTGTGTCCAAAGTTCCTATCACAAAATGGCCTGTCATCCTGAGCGGAGCGCACTTCAGCGGAGTCGAAGGACCTGCGGTTGCACTGCGGAACTAAGCGCCGCGCCGGCACCAGCATGGACCGCCCGATCCACGTCGCTTATCATCCTCAAAGACCCGCCGATGCCCAACCAACTTCAGGCCACATCCGCTGCACACCAATTCCAGATCGACGGCGAACTCTCCGCCGTCACGCCCTATGGCAGCGGACACATCAACGACACATACTGCGCTGTTTTCCATCAACAGGGTCGGCCCATGCGCTTCATCCTGCAACGCATCAACACCGGGATCTTCCGCAATCCGATAGCCCTGATGGAGAACATCCAGCGGGTTACCTCGCACCTGGCCGCAAAGTCGGCTCCCGAGCCGGACCGCGCGCGCCGCGTGCTCACGCTGATTCCCGCGCGCGACGGACACGCATTGCACGTGGATGCGGAGGCCGGCTATTGGCGTGCATATCGCTTCATTGAAGGCGCGCACACCTACGATGCCGTCGAGTCCGCGCAGCAGGCGTATCAGGCGGCCAGGGCGTTTGGCCGCTTCCAGCAGCTGCTCGTCGACCTGCCCGCCCCGCTCCTGCACTCGACCATCCCCGACTTTCATAACACTCCCCGGAGATTCGCGGCCTTCGAGCAGGCCCTCGCCGCGGACGCAGTTGGCCGCGCCATCCACGTGCGCGCGGAAATTGACTTTGCCTTCGCGCATCGATCCATCGCCACCGTGCTGCTCGACGGCAACCTACCTGAGCGCGTCACGCACAACGACACCAAGTTCAACAACGTCCTACTCGACGACGCAACCGGCGAAGGGATCTGCGTCATCGATCTCGACACTGTCATGCCTGGACTATCTCTTTACGACTTCGGCGACATGGTGCGCACCACCACCAGCCCGGCAATGGAAGACGAGCAGGATCTGTCGAAGGTCGCTCTTCAGTTCCCCATGTTCGAGGCGCTGGCGCGCGGATACCTCAGCTCCGCCGGAAGCTTCCTGACTAGAGCGGAGAAGCAGCACCTCGCCGTCGCCGGGAAGGTGATCGCTTTCGAGCAGGGCATCCGCTTCCTCGCCGATCATCTGGCCGGCGACACCTATTACAAAATCCATCGCAACGGCCACAATCTCGACCGCTGCCGGACTCAATTCAAGCTGGTCGAGTCCATCGAACAACACGAAGAAGCAATGAACCGCCTGGTCGAGTCCATCGCTTTTTAATCCGGTCGAAACCTGAACCCATCGAACAGCGATCGCTGTCTTCCGAAGCAAGCAGCCTGCCGGCGCCAGGGACAAACTTCAGTTCGCCGACAGCATTTCAATCCCTCCATGAGACAATGCCCTCGACGGCTCTTCCCTTCCGGACTTCACGGCCGCTGGACAGACTACGCATGGCAATCACGAAACGCATTGTGGATATGTGCTTTGGCCGCCCGCTCGCCACCAGCGAAGAGCGCGCCGAGCACATCGGCCCCATCGCCGGCATTCCCGTCTTTGGTCTCGATGCCCTCAGCTCCGCGGCATACGGCCCCGAAGCCGCGCTAACACTTCTCATTCCCCTGGGCCTGCTGGGCGTGCACTACATTGTGCCCGTAATCGGGGCGATTATCGTTCTGCTGGGCATCGTCTTCTTCAGTTACCGGCAGACAATCGACGCCTACCCCAAAGGCGGCGGTTCTTACACCGTTGCCAGTCAAAACCTGGGCGAGGGAGCAGGCCTGCTGGCCGCGGCCGCCCTGATGGTCGACTACACACTCACCGCTGCCGTGGGCATCTCGGCCGGTGTGGGCGCGCTCATCTCCGCTGCGCCCAGCCTGCAGCCGCATACCCTGCAACTGTGCCTCGGAGTACTGGCTATTCTCACCATCATCAACATGCGCGGTGTCCACGACACCGGCGTGGCGTTCATGATTCCCACTTACCTGTTCACAGGCACACTGCTGATCGTGATCGTAGCCGGCATCTGGCAGGTG
>DATKGE010000299.1:0-13316 GCA_035510955.1 Occallatibacter sp.
GGGCTCCGTACCGAATCGCTTTTGACACCAAGGCGCCCAAGCCAAGCCCGACGGGCATGAATATTCCGGCTGTCAAGTTCACGGCGAACCCTGACGACCTGGAAACAAGAGCCGATCTCGTCGTGAAGTTCGCAGCTTCAGCAGGGGCGAAACAAGAGCCGGACCAGCATTTGATGATCGGGACTGCTGTCGATATCCACGGGCCCGAGGGAACGCTTCCCGAGGATTATATGGACAGGGCAAGGAAGGGTCTCTCGGACTATCTTGAAACCTACTGCCTTAAAGGAAAAGTTGACGTATCGGTGGCTCTCGCCAAATCATCGCTCGACCCCCATGCCGGAATTGCCCAGGTGGACGCGAAGCGCCTGTCAGACTGGCTGCCGATCGAGATTGTATTCAAGAACCCCCATCCGAAATGCAATAAGTAGATCGGCTTGCAGCTTCGTGCGCCACACCGGACTATTTGATGATCCTCGCCGACAATTCTGAATCTCGATTGCGTCCCCGGCAATCCCGACAACACTCGAAAATCGAGGGTTCTGTCCGGATCGCCGACAAACCAGGCACAACCACAATCCAAGGCCCTGCGGCGTTTGGCGTAACTAGTTCGGGCTGGATGGAACGCCGTGCGTTGAGATTCGTTGTTTCCCACCTTTTAGCTAGAAGGAAGAGAATGATGGGACACCCAGTTCAATGGTTGGAAAAGAGAGGGCCACCCGCCAGAGAATTCACGTTTGCCGGAAAACAGTTCGATGGGAAGGGTCTTCGGATGGCCGGACAAGGTTAGCCAGCTTAGCCGTGGCTATCGGAGGCTGGCGATGTGCGCCCGGATTCTGGCTTCCAGCTCCTGCACCTCAGAGCAGCGTTCCCGGATGCCGGCATAGTTCCGTAGAGCCGCAACCATCAGTTGCTTGCGGCCTTCGTCCGGGTATCTGGACTCGTCCTGACCGCGCTTCTGGAGGAAGGGATAGAAGTAATTCTCCTTGATGGAGCGGTCGGCTCGCATCGTTCCCCATTTCCAGTCTGGCTCCCATTTATCCGCATGACCAGCGAGCAGCCATGCCTCCACTTCCGGAACCGCGGCACAGCAGATCAATCGAATGGCCTTGCCCATCGCGATTGCCTTTCGTTCAAAGTCCGCCTCCATCGCCGCGAATTCACCGGTTCGATCTTCGCAGTCGGAGTCGGGCAGGAAAAGGACTAGATGTTTGTGGCTGTAAATGTCAAGGATCGTGCCTGAAAAGAGGCTCTTCGCGTGCTCGTAGCCGTTTGTCCGAGGGTTCGCCATTACCTCGATTTTGGCTTGTGTTCTTCCGCACTCCGCAAACAGCCTTTCGCAAAGTGGCTTGAGGATCGCGCCATTGTACGTTGGATCCTCGGGGACGATCAGAACGTTAAGACTCATGGAGAACGGACTCTAGCCAGCCTTCCTCAAAGAGTTGATCGAGATTGTAGTTCTTCTTGATCAATTCCTCGAGGTTTGGAACCTCTGCGAGCGAACGCATCTTCGTGGCGCCGGACTCAGCATCTCGCGTGCAAACGAATGTCGTCTTGCGGTCTTCCTCAGTGAGCCAATTCAGCAAAGTGGGTGAGTGCGTAGTGGCGAAGACCTGCGTCCCGCTGCGCTTAGACTGCGACCGCATGAGCTCAAGCAAGAGGCGGAGACGGCTGGGGTGAAGGCCCTTTTCAATCTCCTCAATGACGAGGATCTTCGGCATGGACGGCTGGAAAAAAGCTGCGGCCAATGCTATGAATCGGAGCGTCCCTTCTGAAAGCACGGGGCCGCGGAATTCTTTGTTGCCCTCCTTGATCGCCACCATAAAGTCGTTGTTTAGGCCTTCGAGGGCGTAGATATCGTCGATTTCGTCAGGGCGAAGCTCTTTGAGCCATTCGAGCAGTGCAGGCTTGCTTCCATTGGAGGTGATTTCATGGATCAGGGCGGCAAAGCCTTCACCATTTTCACCAAGTCTCGCGACCTTTGAAGAGTAGCCGCGCAATATTGTTGGAAGAGGGTCGAGAAACTGCATGTCGGCCAGTTCAGTCGAAGTGAAATCCGCGCCGAAAAAAAGGAGGTCAAAGCGCCTCAGCACTTCATCATCTAGCTTTGGTTCCGACAGTCGCTCGTCGAGCCATGCACGTTTAAGAATGCGCGAAACAATTGGGAGGGTACCAATTTTTGAAAAATCATGCGCCTTGCTGTCGGTCGGCCATTGCGAGCCTAATTTTGGGTCCTGCTTTCGATCTAAGAGGACAGCACGCTCGCCACCTCGCGTGAGGGACTCTTCAAGAAAGACGGGATTATCATTCGCGAGCGACAAACTGAGGTTATAGGTCAGATCGCCACCAAATTTATCGAGGAACATCGGCCCGCCGAGGGTGACAAAAAACTCAATGCTCGTTCCCGGCGTGCCGTCCGATTCTCGGAACGCTACCGATTTCGATCCCCCTCGAATTCCTGGCCATCTCTCTCTGCTGCTCGACGGTGGACTTCCGTCAAGAATCTCGTCAATGCTGAGGCTGCTGTTGCTGACGCCCTGCAGAAACCGCAGCGCATCAAGGAAGTTGGACTTTCCGCTTGCGTTGGCGCCGACGAGCAGATTGAAGTGCCCGAGCTTGAGATCGACGCTCTCCAGGCTTTTGAAGTTGCGGATCTTGAGTTCAGAGATCATTGGCGCACCCTCGGGGCATCTCCCGGCGTGTGTTCTCCAAGCCGGGGTCTTCTGGAGTCAGTGTAGCCTCATGCGGGGCCGACAGGAAAGGAATTGGGCTCGCTCCGAGGAATCCAGTACCTTCGTTATCAGCCTCAGAACAACTCCGGAATGCTATGAAACGCAATTCGCGTAGGCGCCGACTTATACGCAGTCAGCATCGTCGCCGGGGCCAGCGTGCTCATCCCGTATTTATTGTTCAGTTGATCCATCACCGCCAGCAGCCGCGCGCGGCTCTGCTCGTCTTCTGTCCCGTCGAAGAGATTAAGCGAGTGCAGCCGGTCCGGCACCAGCCCATCGAGGTGCACGCCGATAAAGTACGGGTGCTCGAACTCCTTGCCCACCGGGCGGCTCGCCCACAGCCGCGTGAGCGCCGCAATCAGCGTGGGATTGTCCTGGCACTCGCTCAGCTTCAACTCGCTCTTCCATCCCTTGGTGGGCACGCCGAAGTTGCTCACCGGGCCGCGCTCGCCCTTGGGCCCCGCAAACCCCACCGCCACGCCAATGCTGCTGGCCCACAAGCCTCCCGCCCGCAGCCGCATGGCCGCCTTGTGCAGCAGCTTGTGCGCCACCGCCCAGGCCTTCTCCGGCGTGCGCATCTCCGGCGCCAGAACGTGTTGATGGCTCAGCGACTTCAAATGCTCGGTCTCCGTCATATCGAAGTCTTCGCCGCGCAGCCAGTGCCACAGCCGCTCGCCCCACACCGAGCCCCACAGCTCGCCGGCCTTCTCGCAGTCCAGCACCAGCAACTGCTCCATCGAGCGAATCCCTTTCTCATTCAGCCGCTTCTCCGTCCGCGGGCCAATCCCCGGCAGGTCGCGCAGCGTGAGTTGCCGCAGCGCCTCGGGCAGCAGGTCCAGCGGCAGCGCCACCAGCCCATCCGGCTTCTCCATATCGCTGGCCACCTTGGCCAGGTAGCGGTTCGTCGCCAGGCCCACGGAACTGCGCAGCATGGGCCCGACCTTTTCCCGTATGGCCGCCTTCACTCGCTGCCCCAGTTCCAGCGCCGCCAGCAGCGGCCGTTCCCGCCCCATCAGCCGGCAGGCCATCTCATCAATCGAGAGCACAGCCGTCACCGGCAAACAGCTCTCCACCGCCTCAACAATCTTGTGGTGATAGTCCACGTAGAGCTCGTGCCGCGCCTCCACCAGCACCAGGTCGGGACACATCCGTTTGGCCTCGGCCACCACCGTGCCCGTCTTCACGCCAAACGCCTTGGCCTCATAACTCGCGGCAATGCAAACGGTCGTGTCCGCCATCATGGGCACCACGCCCACCGGCCGCCCGCGCAGATCGGGACGAACCTCCTGCTCCACCGAAGCGAAGTAGGAATTCAGGTCAACGAACAGCCAGTTCAGCGCCGGACCCTGCGGACGATCCCCAGCAAGGGTCTGTTCCGGCTCCTTTTGAGGAGGGTCGGCTCCCCAATCGGAGGGATGGAGTTCCTGCGAACTCAAGTCCATCATGGGGTCCAGCACCGAGTTCGGGTCGGGTGCCATGGTGATTTTATTTTCGCCTTTTCTTCTCTTAATGGCAAGAGAATAAGTTGTGCGTGACTGAGAAAAACTGCCGATGATACACTTGGCTCACCGGGATTCCGGTGTACCAAAAGTCGATCATTTGCTCGTCTCCCTGGGCTCATCGGCGAAACTTTTGTCGGCTATGTGGGTATCCTGGATATGCATCATCTGATCCATTGGTTCACGGCGAACGGAAGCATCCTGGCTGTCTTGGTGACGGTGGGCGTTGCGGTCCTGCTGGTCTGCTGCCTGGGATGCTCAAACTGCCCCAGCCGCGACAAAGACGACCTCTTCCGCCGCCACGAACTCTAGCGCCACGGAAGCTCCGACCTACGGGACTTTGGTTCCCTGATGAAACCGCACCCGCCACTCCCCGTATTCCCGAATCCACAGCGAACTGCGCAACACCACTGCGCGCAGCCCCGACTCCGGATCAACCTGCACCGTTTTGTAAGTCACCAGCGCAGCACCATCGCCAATCCAAGCGCACTTGAAATCCTCCATCGCCGGCGGATCGTAACTCCCGCTCGCCATCGACTCGATAATAACTTCGCGCGACCATACGTTTCCTGATTTACCAAACTCCAGGAAATCCTCAGCAAGCAGCGCCTCGACCCGCGCCCGATCGCGCCGCACCTCGGGGTCCAGCAGCGCCTCTTCGCACGCCCGCAGCACCGCACAGATCTCCTCGCGCGTCTTGCCGCTCACTCGACCGCCGGCTTCAGATAAGTCTCAAACTGCGCCAGAATCCGATTGAACAGATGCACCCGCACATCCGGCCCGGAAATCGAATGCGTCTTGCGCGGATAAATCTGCAGATCGTAGGGAATCTCCGCCTCAATCAGTTTTTGGATGTACTGCACCGAGTTCTCGATGTGCACGTTGTCGTCGCTCGTCCCCTGCGCCAGCAGCAACCGCCCCTTCAGATTGGCCGCCGAGTTGACTACGGAAAAATCGTGATAGCCGGCCGGGAAATCCCCTGGCTCGCTCATGTAGCGCTCAGTATAGATCGAGTCATAGTTGCGCCAGTCGGTCACCGGAGCCACCGCAACCCCGGCGCGGAACCGCTCCGAGTGCGACATCGCATACAGCGTAAACGTCCCGCCCCAGCTCCATCCCCACCAGCCCAGCCGCTTCTTGTCCAGTTGCGGATACTTTTCCAGCGCGGCGTCCATCACCGTCAACTGGTCTTCCAGCTGCACCGGTCCAAAGTTGTGATACGCCGCCTGCGCAAACTCGCGCCCGCGCCTGCCTGTGCCTCGATTGTCCGTATGCAGCACGGCGAACCCATGCTCGGCCAGCAGCTCGTCGAACAACAGGCCGTCGCCCCAGCGATTGGCCACCGTCTGCGGACCCGGACCGCCATACGGATTCACAATCAGCGGCACGCTTGCCGGGCTGATGGCTCCTGCCGGACTGATGGACCCTGCCGGGCTCGTCGTTCCCTCCGGCAGCAACAGCGTTGCGTACAGCGTGGTCCCGTCGTGCGCCTTTACTTCGAGGTGCTCCGGTGCGTGCAGCCGATAAGGTTCCACCGCCCGCGTCGACCAGAATTCGTTGCACCTGTTCGCCTCATTGTCTGCCCGCTGGCAAAGCGAAACTGTGGGCGGGTCCATCAAGGTGGATTGCTTGTCGACGAATCCTCCGCCCAGCGGCGCAAAGTTGCCTTCATGCGTCCCCGCGCGGCTGGTCAGTTGCTTGCGTTCTCCCGCAAAATTAACCTGCCACAACTGCTGCTCCAGCGGATCGCCCTCATTCGATGCGTAGCGGATCAGCTTGTTCGCATGATCCACGCCCAGCACATCGCCCACATCGAATTCCCCCTTGGTCAATTGCCGCTCCAGCTTGGCCATGCCCTCATCGGTCTTCCGCTCGTCGTAGTTGTAGAGATAAAGCTGGTTGTACCCGTCCGTCCAGTTGGTCAGCACAATCGACCCGTAGCCCACCGACACATCGTAGTTGTCATCCACAAATTTGTTGTCGCTCATCTCGAGCACCACATGCGCCTGCCCGGTCGCCGCGTCGGCAAAGTAGATGTTCCGGTGTTTGTGATCGCGCGTCACCGTCTCAACCCACAGCGTCCTGCGATCGGCCCAGCCAAAGCGCGGAATGTAATCCTGCCCGCCGCGAACCGGCAGACTCACCCACACCGTCTTGCCGCCGCCCGCACCCACCACTCCCACGCGCACGTCCGGATTCGGATCGCCCGGCTGCGGAAACCGCTGCAGACTCACCTGCGCGTGCACCGGAATCCAATCCGTAATCGGATACGCCGGCACCTCCGTCTCGTTCATCTGCAGATACGCAAGGCGGGTCGAATCCGGCGACCAGAAATAGTTGCTGCGCACATCGAGCTCTTCCTCGTAGACCCAATCCACCTCGCCGTTGGTCGTGGTCTGGTTCGGCGGAGACGCCACCATCCTTGCGGGCGCGCCGGATTCCTTCAGCCGCAGCACTGAGAGGCCATGATCGCGCACAAACGAGATCATCTCCCCGTTGGGAGAAAACTTCGGATCGTCGCCGGAAGCAGTTCCCGTAAACCCCACTTCCACACCCGTTCCGTTCTTCAAGTCGTAGAGCCACAGCCGCCCGTTCGAGTCGAACAGCAGATGCGCCGAGTCCGGCGCCCACAGATAGCTGGCCATTTTATAGCGCTCGCGATGGTCGCGGTCCGTCTCTGTGCCCGCAGCCCCTGAGAGCGCGGCCAGCTTGGCCCGGCTCACCAGCACATGCGACTTGGCCGTCGCAGGGTCAAGGTCCACCAGCTCCCCGCCGTCAATATATGTAAGGTGCTTTCCATCCGGCGACCAGGTAAGCCCCTCCGGCGGAGTCCCGATCAGCGGTCCATGCGCAAAGATCGCTTCCACCGTCAGCGGCTTCGGCGCAGCCTTCTCAGCCGTTTGCGCCGCCAGAGGAATCGTTGCAACAGAGCAGGAAAAAACCACCGAAACCAGAAGAGTTGCGCCACAAGTCAATGCAAGATCCTCCCAAAGCACACACCGGCTGGAGCTCCGGGGGCTCGCACCGAAAACGCAGCGCTTTCACGGAGAAGTGTACCTCAGCCGAGCGTGAGCCTCTCCATCTTGCGCAGCGCGCGCCCAAGCTAGTATCGTCCGGCCTATGCAATGGGCAACTCCCGAAGAACGCACCCGGCTGGGCCAGGCGCGCCGCAAGCAGCTGGGCCGCCAGCAGCACAACGCCCTCAACATCAAAGCCCGCACCCGCACCCCCCTCGAACTTCTTGACCGCTCTATGCGCGGCCGCGTCCCCGCCCTGGTCAAGCTCAAGTACGAGCTCATGGCCGATTCGCCCTTCGGCTACTTCCGCGGCGCCGTCCCCGTCATGGCCGCCGACCTCGCCGTCCTGCCCAATACCGGCATCGTCAGCCAGCTCTGCGGCGACGCCCACGTGCGCAACGTCGGCGCCTATGCCGCACCCGACGGCCGCCTGGTCTTCGACATCAATGACTTCGACGAGACCATCCGCGGCCCCTTCGAGTGGGACCTCAAGCGCATGGCCGCTTCCATCTCCCTCGCCGGCCGCGGCTCCGGCCACAAGGACTCCGCCGTCCACCGCGCCGTCGAGCAGTGCATTCTCCGCTACACCGCCCAGATGCGCGTCTTCGCCAAAATGCCGTTTCTCGAGGTCGGTCGCTTCCTCGTCCACCGTATCGGCGCTATCGCCCCCGTCCACGCGGCGCTCATAAAGGCCGAGCGCGCCACACCCTGCCACACGCTTGAGCAACTGACCGAGCCGGCATCCGGCAAGTCCGACGACAAGACTCAAAGGGGCCGGCGCTTCAAGGAAATCAAGCCCATACTGACCCGCGTCTCCAAGGCGCAGGCCGAAGCCGTCCTGGCCTCGCTCGAGCCCTACCGCGCCATGCTCGAACCCCAGCGTCAGCATCTGCTCTCGTTTTATCGACCCATCGACGTGGCCTTCAAAGTGGTCGGCACCGGCTCCGTCGGCCTGCGCGACTACTGCATTTACTTTGAAGGCAACGGCCCCAACGACCCGCTCTTCCTGCAAGTCAAGGAGGAGCCCGCCTCGGGTTACAACGCCTACCTGCCCAACGCCCACCCCGACCCCCACAACGGCAAGCGCGTTGCCGACGGTCAGCGCGCCATGCAGTTGCAGTCCGACCCCTTTCTCGGCTGGACCCACATCGGCAGCCGTCAATACCTCGTCCGCCAGCTCAACGACCACAAGGGCTCCATCAATCTCGACGACCTGGCCGGCGGCGGCCTTTGCGCATTCGCCGAAGTCTGCGGCGAACTCCTGGCCCGCGGCCACGCCCGCTCCGGCGACCCCATGGTGATCGCTGGCTACCTTGGCTCTGGCGACGGCTGCGCGGAAGCTCTGGGCACCTTCGGCCTGCTCTACGCCGACCAGACCGAAAAGGATTGGCAGGCCCTCCGCCGCTCCCGCAAACTGAGCACCAAGGTTTGAATCCTACCAAAGAACGATGACATTCCGCACCTGGGAAACCACAAGGAATGGTCAGGAGTTCCGCATGAATCGCCGCACCTTCGCACAATCGCAGGCCGCCGGTCTCCCCATCTCCTACTTGATGAATATCAAGCTGTCATCCTGAGCGAAGCGTACTTCAGCGGAGTCGAAGGACCTGCATTTGTACCTCTTTCACCCCGGCTGAACCCAACTATGGAGGCAACATGAACCGCCGCACCTTCGGTCAATCCATCGCCGCAGCAGCATTGGCTGCCTCGCTGCCCAGCCGCGCCTCCGCAACTCCAGCGCCGCAGCCCCCGCCCTTCGCCCTCTCCGTCATGCTCTGGACCGTCTTCAACGATCTCCCCTTCGAAGACCGTCTCGCCAAAATCGCCGAAGCCGGTTACACCAACGTCGAACTGGTCGGCGAATACAACGCCAAAAACTGGTCGCCCGCCGAATACGACCGCGCCAACGCCGCCCGCAAGCGCCTCGGCATCCATTTCGACGCCACCGCCGGCCTGCACAACGGCATCGCCAACCCCGCCACCCGCGAAGCTTTCCTCGCCGAGCTGGGCCAGGCCCTCGCACCCATGGAAACCCTCGCCTGCCCGGCCATGATCGTCCTCTCTGGCAACGTCGTCCCCTCGCTCACCCACGAAGCCCAGCACGATGCGTGCGTCGAAACCCTCAAGCAGGCCGCCAAGCTCGTTGAAGGCCGCCAGATCGCCGGGCAGCTCGTCCGCCTGCTCCTCGAGTGCATTCACCTCGAAGAAAGCCCCCACTACTTCCTGACCTCGGCCAACGAGGGCATCGAGATCGTACGCGCCGTCAACCACCCCCAGGTCCAGTTTCTCTACGACATCTACCACGAGCAAATGAGCTACGGAAATCTCATCGACAAGCTCGACAAGCACATCGACGTCATCGGCCTCATCCACATAGCCGACGTCCCCGGCCGCCACGAACCCGGCAGCGGCGAAATCAACTACGGCAACATCTATAAGAGGCTGGCTGAGCTCAACTACCGCAACAACGTAGCCATGGAGTTCCGCCCCGTCGGCGATCCGGTAGCCACGCTCCGCGCCGCCAAGTCCTTCGCCCTCACCGCCGGCGCACTTTGAATCGCCTCCGCTCTACAATGAACCGGTATGCCCACCGCCGTCCGCTCCCACGCCAAGATCAACCTCGGCCTCTATATCGGAGCGCCGCGCCCGGACGGCTTCCACGACCTGGCCACCGTCTACCAGACCCTTGAACTCTTCGACGTCGTCACCGTCACCGCCCATCGTGCCCCCATCACGTCCATCCGCCTCACCTCCAACGACACCAGAGTCCCCACCGACAGCCGCAACACCGCTTGGAAGATGGCCTCCCTCGCTCTTGAATCGATGGGCTTTACCGCCGAAGTCGAAATCCACATCGACAAGCGCCTCCCGGTCCAAGGCGGCCTAGGCGCCGGTTCCGCCAACGCCGTAGCGGCGTTAATCGCCCTCGAATCTGAGCTGGGAACACCAACACCGCTGGGTGCCCCACCCTTCAAGCGTCCTTGGCTCGAAGAGTGGGAGACCACGAACCCCTCCGCAACCAGCTCGAATCCCCAAGACGTTTGGGGGAAGAAGCGCATCGGCCTCGCCGCCCAGGTAGGCTCCGACGTTCCGCTCTTCCTCATCGGCGGCGCCGTTCTCGGCACCGACCGCGGCCAGCAAGTCCAACCCCTGCCCGACATTGAGCCCACCTGGTGCGTCATCGCCGCGCCCGCTGTCGGCGTCTCCACCCCGCAGGCCTTTCGCGACTGGGACGCCCTCTGCGCCGCCGAAGGTTTGACCCAGGAGGCCAGCCAAGTTAAACTGAATGAGTTGAGCCGCGCCTATGCCAGCGCCTTTGCGGAAGCGATTCCGCAGGGTCGGTCGGGAGCAGGCTCCTCCGGTGTTCTCCCATTTTGGGAGAACCTGGCCGGACCACGAGAGTCCGCGCTTGTCCGCACCGGGATATTGAGCTGGATTCGAAACGACTTTGAACGCGTCGTCTTTCCCCAGCATCCTTCCCTTGCAGAAATCAAGCGCATTCTTGCGGCCGCCAACACACCGGAGGCAGCCCTGCACTCGTCGCTGTCGGGGTCCGGTTCGGCCCTCTTCGGGTTGTACCAGACTCGCGGAGATGCGGAAGCGGCGCAAGCCCGCTTGAGCAGCCAGTTTCGAGAGGGATCGGTACGCAGCACGTTAACCCGCACCGTGTCCCGCCCGGCCTACTGGAGCGAAATGTTGTTGAAAGAAGGACATTGACAGTCAGCCGTTCTGCGAGCGAGACTCGCCAGCGGCTGCAGAAGAGTTGGGCGATCGTTCAATGGTAGGACAATGCCCTTTGGAGGCATTTATCCAGGTTCGAATCCTGGTCGCCCAGCCAGGATTTCTAGTGATTAGTGATCAGTGACCGGCCGCGGTTCTAGCTGACCACTCGTCACTAACCACTGCCTATAAGGCCCCGAAACACAGCCAAAGCAAACCAGCTTGGAGGGTAATCGGAGATGGAAGCGGAAACAGTGACGTTGACGTTGGAAGACAAACAACCCGGCAGCGAACCGAACGCCAAACCCGACGGCGCGCCCAAAGATCCCATACCCAAAGATCCCATACCCAAAGATCCCAATCAAGGATCGTCGGACCCAGCCGCCAGGCCCAAGGACGCCAAGCCCGCTCCCGAGCGCAAGCGGCCCCGCAGCCTGACCGAAGACAAGCGCTTCAAGCTCTTCTCCGGCACCGCCAACCGGCCGCTCGCCGAGGAGATTGGGCGCCACATCGGCGTGCAGGTAGGCGAGGCCAAGCTGCAACGCTTTGCCGACGGCGAGGTCTACTTCCAGCTTCTTGAAAACGTCCGCGGCGTGGATGTGTTCGTCGTCCAGCCGACCTGTTACCCGGTCGACCAGCACCTGGTCGAGCTGCTGGTCATGATCGACGCCCTCAAGCGCGCCTCGGCCGCCCGCATCACCGTCGTCGTGCCCTACTACGGCTACGCCCGCCAGGACCGCAAAGACCGTCCCCGCGTGGCCATCAGCGCCAAGCTCATCGCCGACCTGCTCACCACCGCCGGCGCAAACCGCGCCCTCTTCGTCGATCTGCACGCCGCCCAGATTCAGGGCTTCTTCAACATTCCCGTCGACCACCTGTTTGCGAGCCCCGTCCTGGTCAGCCATTTCAGGGAACTCAAGCTGCCCAACCTCACCGTCGTTTCGCCCGATGCCGGCGGCGTCGAGCGAGCCCGCTTCTTCGCCCAGAAAGTCGGCGCTCCGCTGGCCATCGTCGACAAGCGCCGCACCGACCTCAACGTTGCAGAAGTGATGCACGTGGTCGGCGACGTCGCCGGCAAAACCTGCCTCATCATCGACGACATCATTGACACCGCCGGCACCCTGGTCAAGACCGTCGACGCCCTTTACGCCGCAGGCGCGGCCACTGTTTACGCCTGCGCCAGCCACGCCGTGCTTTCGGGCCCGGCCATCGATCGCATTGCCAACTCGCGCCTCGAACAAGTAGTGGTGACGGACACCATTCCACTCCGCGAAGCCGCCCAGAAAGTGCCCAAAATCAAAGTCCTCTCCATCGCCGGCCTGTTAGGCGCCGCCATAGAGAGCATCCACATGGAGACCAGCGTAAGTTCGCTGTTTAACTAAGCTGCCAGCGAACAGCTGTCAGCAAACAGTCAAAGGCAGACATCATCGGAAGTTGATCTTCCCTGCCGCTTGAAAACAAATAACTGCAAGCTGTCAGCTGTTAGCTGTCAGCTGCCCCAACAAAGGGAGCGGACCCCAAAGCCCGTGCCCGAGACCAGGAAACGAGAGACCGAATGCCAGAAGTAGTCGTAGCCAAGCCCCGTGAGGGCAAGTTCACCAAAAATGCCGCGCGCCGTGTGCGTGTCGCGGGCAAAATTCCTGCCGTGCTGTACGGCTCCGGTCACAACCCGGTGGCCATTGAAGTGGACCCCAAGCAGATTTCCCGGATCCTGTTTTCAGAGACCGGCCACAACACCATCTTCGACGTTGAGGTTGCGGGACAATCGACGGCCAAGGCCATGATCGTCGACTGGCAGCGCGAGCCGATCAAGGACCTGCTGATCCACATCGACCTGAAGCGGATCGCGCTCGACAAGGCTCTTCGCGTCAGCGTGCGCGTCAAGCTCATGGGCGTGCCGATTGGCGTCAAGGCCGCGGGCGGCATCCTCGATCAGGTTCTGCGCGAAGTCGAGATCGAGTGCCTTCCGGGCGACATTCCCAGCCATATCGACGTCGATGTGAGCAACCTGGAAATGCATGGCGTGATTCGCATCGGCGATCTGCCGCATGCGGACAAGATTAAGTATCTGAACGCTGAAGATGCGACCGTAGCCCACGTCGTTTCGATCCGCGAAGAGGCGGCTCCGGTGGCGGATGCTGCCGTCGCTGCTCCGACCACGGGCGAGCCGGAAGTGGCTAAGAAGGGCAAGCCGGAAGATGCGGCCAAGGCCGGCGATGCGGCTGCCAAGAAGCCAGCGGCAAAGAAGTAAGCCTTGTTGGAAGCACGTGATTCAGGGGTTCGCCAAGAGTCCACTCGAACGGGTCCGTTTATTGTGGTTGGCCTCGGCAACCCTGGTTTGGAGTATCTGT
>DATKGE010000300.1:0-7217 GCA_035510955.1 Occallatibacter sp.
TCTTTTGAGCCGTCCTAATCCGCTCAAGAATAGCAAGAGATACTAGCCCTCCGGCACAGCCTCCCAAGGCACGCCCAAACGAGTTCTGGATGTATTACCGGCTACTCGTCAGTTACCAGTTGATCAAGGGTCACGAGTTACCCACGACTCCATGGGGCGGAGGCGCGAAGGGGGCTACTCCAGAAACTCCCTTACGAACTTGTTGTCGGTGTGCAGGAGTTCGTGGAGGGAGCCGTCGAAGATGAGACGGCCTTCTTCGAGCATGAGGAAGCTGGTGCTGGGGTCGGTCTGGCCTTGGGGCAGTGGGACCATGTGGCCCTGCTCGGGGTCGAAGCGGTGGGTGCAGAGCGTGAAGGCGTCCTGGAGGCGATGGGTGACGAGAATGGAGGGTGCGCGGTAGACGTCGCGCTCCTTGATGATGAGTTCGATGATGGTGGTGGAAGTGACGGGATCGAGGCCGCCGGTGGGCGAGTCGTAGAGAATCAACTCGGGCTGGTTGATGAGGGCGCGGGCGATGGCCACGCGACGCCTCATGCCGCCACTGAGGCTGTCGGGAAACAGGTCGAAGGTGCTGTCGAGCTCGACAAAGGTGAGCGCCTGGTGGACGCGGGCGTCGATCTCCTCGTCCGGGACTCGCCCCTGGATCAGCTGGTAGGCGACGTTGTCGCGGACGGTGATGGAATCGAAGAGCGCACCTTCCTGAAAGACCATGCCGGTTCGGGTGCGCAAGGGAAAGAGCTGTTCTTCCGTCATGGCGGAAATGTCTTCTCCGAAGAGATGGATGCTGCCCTGGTCGGGGCGGAGCAGGCCGTTGATCAGCTTGAGCAGGACGCTCTTGCCCACGCCGGCGGGGCCGAGCAGGATGCGTGTCTCTCCGGGCGCGATGGAGAAGGTGATGTCCTGAAGAACGGGCGGGCCGTCAAAGGCGATGGACACGTCGCGGAACGCGACAACCGGCGATGAATCGGCGGCCGGAGCCGAAGCTGCGCCGGAATAATTCAGGCCGGGCTGGGCAGAGGTGGATTGGGCAGAGACGGACTGGGTAGAGCCGGGCGGGCCGGAAGCGGGGGTCATCATCATAGCGGCGGGAACAGGCTGAGCAGAACCTGGGTGAGGAGGAAGTCGACGAAGATGATGAGCACGGAAGAGCTGACTACGGCCTGAATGGTGGAGCGGCCCACGCCTTCGGTGCCACCCGTGGTCCTCATGCCGTAGAAGCAGCCGACGGAGGCGATGATGAAGCCGGAGAAGAGCGGCTTGACCAGGCCCTGGACGATGTCAGGGAAATGCAGGTGCTCCCAGGCCATGGAGAAGTACTGGGTGCCGTTCTGGTGATTCATGAAGACGGTGACGGCGCCGCCGCCGAGGATGCCGCATGCGTCGGACAGGATGGTGAGAAAGAACAGCATGGAGATGCAGGCAAAGAGCCGGGGAGTGACCAGCTTGCGCATGGGGTCTACGCCCAGGGCGCGCATGGCGTCGATCTGCTCGGTGACGACCATGGAGCCCAGCTCGCTGGCCATGGAGGAGGCGTTGCGGCCGGCGACCATGATGCCGGTGAGGACCGGACCCAGTTCGCGGATCATGGTGAGCGAGACAAAGCGGCCAGTGACGGCGGTGGCGCCGAACTCAGAGAGCGTGGCGGCGGATTGCAGGGCCAGCACGCCGCCGGTAAAGAAGCCGGAGAGCAGGACGATGGCGGTGGAGCCGACGCCGACGATGTTGGACTGAATGAGGAAATCTGGCCAGTAGCGCGGAGGGCGGAAGATATTCATGACAGCGCGCTGCGAGAACAGGGAGTAATCCTGCACGGTGAGCACGAGATTCTTGGCGGTTCTTTCGATCGCTCCGATGGCCATTGGTTCTACCGTGCGGCGGGATGAGGGCTTCGATCCTCTCGGGAAGAAGATGACGCAAGGACAGAATAGCGCATGAGGCGGCGGCGGCCATGCTGTGCAAGGGGTTGACCCAGGTCTGTGACCGCGTGAATTCGCACATTGGGGTTGGTGGTTTCCCACCCTTTCGCCAGGAAAACAAGCCGCAGGTCCTCTTTGGCAGGCTCAGGGCAGGCTTTCGACTCGCTGCGCTCGCTCAGGATGAAAGAAAGGATGGGGCACGGAATTGGTGCAGGAACGGACGGTCAGGGACCTGGTGTAGTGAGTCCGAAGTTCGTAGCATTAGTTCGGGGCTGACTGGATTGTGGTGAGCATTACCAAATGCAGGTCCTTCGACTCCGCTGAAGTACGCTTCGCTCAGGATGACAGGTCTGTTTTTGATAGGAAGTTTGGACTCAGGCCCTGGTGCGAGGGCCTGGCATGGGACAGAAACTCCACGAACGGGGTAAACAATCCATACCGACCATCGTGGGGAGTCCTGGCCTCAGCCCGTCCATTCAAAGAGGTGGCGGTTGGTCAATTATGTGCATCCAACTCTATACATGTGGATTATTGTTGCAGGGGCTGCCGAAGTGGACAGGTCTGTCGAATCGACACAAGGAGGAAGATGACATGCCATTTTTCCGCATGCGGCTGATCCTTGCGCTCATTGTTGGCATTACGCTGGTTTCGGCCGGTTCGACCTATTTCGATGTTCTGGCCCACAAACATGTCCTGCGGCAGGAACTGGAGCGCAACAGCACCTGGCTGGGCGCGAGCCTGCAGCCGCAGATGGAGCAGGCGGTTGCCAGCGGCAACATCGACGTGATCAAGGCAACGGCCGAGCGGCTTCATCATGTGGATGAGACTCTGGGCGTGGCCGTTTATACTCCCGGCGGGCAGTTGCTGGCCGCGGCCGGTCCAGACGAGTTGGTGAAGGCGCTGGCGCCTGGCGCGGTGGAAAAAGCCACCAGGAAGGGCGCAGAGGTGTCTGTGTATGGCCGTCATGGAGACTGGCAATGGCTGGAGGATGCGTTTCCCTTGCGGGAGGGCGGCCAACTGAACGGCGTTCTGGTGATTGTGGAGGATACCCGGTTCATACGCGCCGAGGGCAACGCAGTTTGGCAACGAAGCTTTTGGCGGATTGCCGCCTTCGTGGTGCTGATCGTCGGGGTAACGCTGCTGATGGTTCGCTGGTTTCTGATGCGTCCGATGGCGCGGGCCGTGGAACGGCTGCGCCAGGTGCGCATGGGCCACAGAGACGAAATTCCCAATAAGAGTATCGACTCGTTCAATCTGTTTACTCCGCTGGCCCGCGAGATGGAGACCATGGCGGAGAGCCTGATGGAGGCGCGAGCGGCGGCGGAGGCCGAGGCCAGGTTGCGCGATGCCGGAGAGCACCTGTGGACTGCCGAACGGCTGGCAGTGCATGTGCGGGAGCGCTTCGGCGCGAGCCGCATCTTTGTGGTTTCAAATCGCGAGCCTTACATGCATATTCGCCAGGACGGGGAGAGGATGTGCGTGGTGCCTCCGAGCGGACTGGTGACGGCTATCGAGCCGGTATTGCGCGCCTGCGATGGTGTTTGGGTGGCGCACGGCAGCGGCGCGGAGGATGCGGCGGTGGTGGATCAGTTCGACCGTCTGCGCGTGCCTCCCGACGACCCGCGCTATACGCTGCGGCGGGTGTGGCTATCGAGCGAAGAAGAGTCGGGCTACTACGACGGCTTTGCCAACGAGGGGTTGTGGCCGCTGTGCCACATCGCGCATACACGCCCGATCTTTCGCGTGTCGGACTGGGAATGCTACCAGCGGGTCAACGAGAAGTTTGCCGCGGCGGTGGTGAAAGAGATGGAAGGCCGCGCCGACCCGATCGTCTTTGTGCAGGATTATCACTTCGCGCTTTTGCCGAGACTGATCAAAGCGGCCCGGCCGGATGCGCGCGTGGCTATCTTCTGGCATATTCCGTGGCCCAATCCGGAGGCGTTCGGCATCTGCCCGTGGCAGGCGGAGTTGCTGGACGGCCTGCTGGGCGCGGACCTGATCGGGTTTCACATTCCACTGCATTGCAACAACTTTCTAGCCACCGTGGACCGCGTGCTGGAGGCGCGTACCGACCGGGAACACATGACCGCTCGCCGGCATGGGCATTCAAGTGCTGTACGTCCTTATCCTGTGAGCGTCGTTCTGGATGGAATAAAGAGGGATGCATCCATTTCGAAACGCGATGGAAGCGGTGCGAAAACGCGGCCGGGTACGCTGCGCGTGGCGCGCCAGGTTTTGTTGGATGAATTCGATTTGAGCTGCGAGAGCCTGGCTCTGGGCGTGGATCGGCTGGACTACACCAAAGGCATTGTCGAGCGGCTGAATGCGATCGAGCACCTGCTGGAGGAACATCCCTGGCACCGGGAACGGCTGACCATGGTGCAGATTGCCGCGCCCAGCCGCACCCGCATCCCCTCCTACATCGAACTGAGGCGGCAGGTTGAGGAGACGGCGGAGCGCATCAATCAGCGTTACCAGACGGCGCGCTGGAAGCCTATCGTTTTGATCGAGCGCCAGTGCAACCACGAAGAGGTGGATCGCTGGTATCGCGCGGCGGACCTGTGCCTGGTGACCTCGCTGCACGATGGAATGAACCTGGTGGCCAAGGAGTTTCTGGCCGCGCGCGACGACGAGGATGGCGTGCTGGTGCTGAGCAAGTTCACCGGCGCGGCCAGCGAACTGAGAGATGCGCTGCTGGTCAATCCCTACGACACCAACGGCGTGGCTGAGGCAATCCATCAAGCACTGGAGATGAGCCGCGGAGAGCGGCGCATGCGCATGCAGCGCATGCGCCGGCACGTGATGGAGCACAACGTCTATCGTTGGGCGGCCAACATCCTGGGCGATCTGCGCGAATTGCGCATTGACGGCGCGGAACATGCGAACCTCGCCCCAGCCGGACCGGAATCCGTTCCGGCAACGGACGTTTCGGCAGGGGATGAGATGCATCGTAAAATGGCGTAGAGAAAGAGGTCGCGTTGACGCCGGAGGCATCGGAGAAGCAGGAAGCATTTTTTAGAGCGTTTGCAGAGGGAGCAAGCCCGCTTCTATTGCTGGATTACGACGGCACGCTGGCACCCTTCCGCGTGAATCGCTTCGATGCGCGGCCGTGGGCCGGTGTGCAGGAATTGCTCAGCCACATCCAGCGGCAAGGGCGAACGCGCATGGTTGTCGTTACCGGCCGGCCGGCCGGTGAGATTGCTCCGCTGCTGGGGCTGGAGCGGGCCGTGGAGGTCTGGGGACTGCACGGAGCGGAGCGGCTTTATCCGGATGGGCGAAGAGAGCTGGAAGAGGCCGCGCCTCAAACTCGGCGGAAGCTTGATGAGCTGCGCGAACTTCTGCGGCGCGACAGCCTGGGCGGACTATTCGAGGACAAGCCGAATGCGGTTGTGATGCATTGGCGCGGCGCTTCGCCGCATAAGGCTATGTTGGTTGAGAAGCGGACACGCCAGCTTTTTGAGCCGGTAGCACAGATGGACGGGCTGGGTCTGCTGGAGTTTGAAGCGGGTCTCGAATTGCGTGTAGGCCGCGACAAGGGCGGGGCTGTCGAGGCGATTTTGAGCGAAGCCGATCCGGACGCGCGGGTCGCTTTTCTGGGGGACGACCTCACGGACGAAGCGGCATTTCGTGCAATGAACGCTCTTGGAGCGCGAGGGTTGAGCGCCTTGGTTCGGCGAGAGCTGCGCGAAACCGCCGCGGCCATTTGGCTGCGACCGCCGGTGGAGTTGAGGGGTTTTTTGACGGATTGGGCTCGGGCTTTGGGGGTTGAGCCCCGACTATGAGGATCTGCAGTCTCCCAGGTCTCAAACGCGAGACCTGGGGCACCCGGCACCCGGCGTGAGCAGTGATGGTCGTTCGGACAAGAACAACTGAAGGTCCTTCGACTCCGCTGAAGTACGCTTCGCTCAGGATGACAGCACTTGTGTTTTGGTCGCTGACTCTGAGAACTGTCAACTGACACCTGATCTCTCGTCTTACTCTCTGCCCTTTTTGCGGATTTCGATGTTGAGGCGCTTGATCTTCTGGTTGAGGGTAGAGAGGGGGATGCGAAACTGCTCGGCGGCGTCGGTCTGGTTCCAGTTGCAGCGCTCGAGCTTCTCGATGATGATGCGGCGCTCGATGTCTTCGAGGATGTCGAAAAGCGAGGCGTTGGGGTTGTGCTCAAGCAGCGCGTCCTGAAAGCTGCGGCCTGTGATGTGGCCGGGCAAGAGGTCAGAGCCGATGATGGGGCCGTTGGAGAGCACGACACCGCGCTCGATGGAGTTTTCGAGTTCGCGGACGTTGCCGGGCCACTCGTAATCTACGAGTGCGCGCAGTGCATCGGAGGAGAGCTTGCGCGGGGCGAGGCCGTTCTCATTGGCGTAGAACTCGAGGAAGTGGTTGACGAGCAGGGGAATGTCTTCGCGGCGCGAGCGCAAGGGCGGCAGGTCGACGGTGATGACATTGAGGCGGTAGAAGAGATCCTCGCGGAAGCGGCCGTCGCGTACCGCCTGGCGCAGATCGATATTGGTGGCGGCGATGATGCGCACATCGACCTGGATCTCCTGGATGCCGCCCAGGTGCATGAAGCGACGATCCTGCAGGACGCGCAGAATCTTGGCTTGCGTGTCCGTGCCCATGGTGGCGATCTCATCGAGGAACAGCGTGCCGCCGTTGGCTACCTCGAACAGGCCCTTCTTTGAGGCGATAGCGGAGGTGAACGCACCTTTGACGTGGCCGAAGAGCGTGGATTCGAGCAGCTCAGAAGGCATGGCGCCGGTGTTGATGGGGACGAAAGGCTTGTCTTTGCGGGGCGAGTTCGCGTGAATGGCCTTGGCGATGAGCTCCTTGCCGGTGCCGCTCTCGCCCTGGATCAGCACGGTGGAGCGGCTGGGCGCGACCTGCGCGATCAGGTCGAAGACGCGCAGCATGATCTCGCTCTTGCCCACGATGTTGAAAAAGTTGTAGCGCTGCTTGAGGGTGCGCTTGAGCTGGAGGTTTTCTTCCTCGGCCTTGTGGCGCGCGACTGCGGAGCGGATGTCGGCGAGGAGCTTTTCATTGTCCCAGGGCTTCTGGACAAAATTCTCCGCTCCGGCACGGACGGCTTCGACGACGTTGTCGACGGTGCCGTACGCGGTGATCATGATGATGGGAAGCTCGGGCTGGCGCTCTTTGATTTGCGGCAGCAACTCCAGGCCGCTCTGGCCGGGAAGGGCGAGATCGAGCAGCACCAGGTCGAAGTTTTCAAGTTCGAGAATGCGCAGCCCCTGCTCGCCGTCGTTCGCCAATCTCACCGCGTAGCCTTCAAGAGTCAGCAGCACT
>DATKGE010000301.1:0-6980 GCA_035510955.1 Occallatibacter sp.
TCGCTGGTGGTGCGTACTTTCTCCTTGTAGCTCTCTTCCGGATGCACATCGATGGTCACCGCCAGGCCATCGGCCAGCATGGTGTCGACGGCCTTGTCGAGCCGGCCGAGAAATTCCCCATTCAACCCATCCGCCCCGTGCGGCCTGCCTTCGAGCGGCGTCGCATCGATGCTCAAGCGCACGTTGTCGAACCCCAGCTTAGCCATGAGCGCAACGTCGGCAGCATCTGTGTAGCGATTGGTGCGTGCCGCGGAGTAGTCGCTGGCGCTCTGCGCGAACCACTGCGACGCGTTGATGCCGTGCTTCAAATGCTGCGCACGCGCAAAGGCTTCCCGCACCCCGACGGCGCGATCCTGAGTTTCCTGCTGCCGCGGCGTGTCCTGACTCTGACCGAAAGCGGCAACGGCCAATGAAAGCAAAACTCCTAGGCACAAGACGCTTTTCAACACGGAACAACCTCCTCGAATTCGCCAGAAAAATTCCCGAGCCAACCATACCACGCCGGGGAGCCGGGTACCCCAGAGCCAAGCACCGAGGTAACCCCGCTTAGTCATCTTGCCCATGAAGTCATCCGGGATGCACAATACCGGAGTTGCACCCTGAAAGCAGGGAATTTCTTGCTCAAACTCGTCTTCGCTTCACCGGCCCGGTTCCTGGCCGCTTTCTTGACGGCCGGCTGCCTGTGTAGCGGAGTCCACGCCCAGAATCAGCTCCAGGGCCCGGCCGCGCCCGCACAGCCCAGCGCAATTCCCAATCCCGCCGGCGCAGAGGCTGCGAGACCCGACCCCAACTCCGCTTTCCTGACCAGGGCCAGCCAACTCTATTATTCGTCTTCCAAGGCCGGGCTCAGCGGATTCGACTGCCAGGTCCATCCCGATTGGCGCACCCTTGTCAGCTCTCAGCAAGAATCCGCGGTGGCCGACGACGATCCTCGCATCGAGCTGCTCAAATCGGTCAACATCACCCTTCACGGGCGGCTCACCGGCGGTTCATCTCTCGACTGGAACCCGCCCCAGGCGTCCGCGAAGCCTCTCAACAAGGATTTGATCGACCTGCTGAACTCCATGCACCAGGCCTCGGATCGAACTTTGACCGGCTTCATGCAATTCTGGTCGCCCTTCATTGACGGCTCGGTCATTCCAGCCACTTCCGACGGGCTCGAGATCACCCACAGCGTCAAGGGACACACCCTTCATGCCGACCAGGAGGGCACATCGCTGACGGAAATCCTCGACAGCAACCTGGTCATGCAGCAGTTCAATGTGACCACGGGCGGCGCCAAGATCAACTTTTCACCCCGCTACAAGTCCACCGGCCAGGGCTTGCTCGTGAATGGATTCCAGGCCCGTATTCAGAGCCCCTCCGATCCGCCCGATCAGGCCGAACAAATGCACGTCGAGATCGACTATCAAACCGTCAGCGGCTACCCCATTCCCTCCCGGATCAGCATGGAAGTGATCGGCACGGGCAAGTCGGACTTTACGCTCGATGGCTGCAAGGTCAACCCGCCGGCGAGCTAGAGGACTAATCGTGGGATTCGATTTCCCAGGTCTCAGAAGCGAGACCCTTCGGCAAGCTCAGGGCAGGCTCTGGAGCACCCCGGCCAGTGATTCACCCAAAATGAAAGCGGCTCCCATTGAAACGGGAGCCGCTGGTGTTTTCTACCGCAGAATCGGCTGTAGAAACCGCTACTGACCGGCCGAACCGCCGTCCAGCTTTGTCACTTGCGCAAAGGTGGTGCGCAGATACTTGTGCGGATTCACCGGCACGTTGTGCACGCGGACCTCATAGTGCAGGTGCGGACCCGTTGAGCGCCCCGACTGACCCACATAACCGATAACCTGACCCACTGTCACATGCTGACCCGGCATCACCGCAATTGCCGATAGATGACCGTACACCGTGGTTACGTCGTGGCCGTGATCCAGAACCACTTCGCGGCCGTACCCGGCTCCCATGGCGGCATCGCTCACGTCCCCATCTGCCGTCGCCCGCACCGGCGTGCCATTCGGGGCACTGATGTCGATTCCGGAATGGAACGCGCCCTCGCCGTTGAACGGATCTTCGCGCTCCCCAAAGCTTGAGGTCACGGGACCTTCAATCGGCCACATGGAAGGCGCATCGGCAAGGAGCGTCCAGTCGCCGGAGAAGCTCGGCGTCAGTCCGCCCTCCAGAGCGCGCGACACGCGACCGCTGAGCGCCTGGGCCCGCAGCGCATAAAACTGGTCGATGGAAAGCTTCACCTGTTGCGGATTCACGTCATCGCTCAGCGCCATGGTAGCCGGCGTAGGTGCGGCCGCCTCGGTGGCCGCAGCCGCCGGTATCTTGCCGGCAGTCAGCTTGTTTTGCTTCAACCCGTAGAGCGATGCCACTTCATTGGCCAGTGCGCCCAGCGACGCCACCTGCACATCGCGGTCATGCGCAATCTGCGCCATCTGCTTGTAATCTTTGCGAAGATTTTCGCGGTCCTGCCGAACCTGGTTGAAACTCTCGGTCTTCAGCAGCATCCGAGTATACGAGCCGGCCAGGCCCACGATGGTGAACGCACCCACCAGCGCCGCAGCCACAAACCCGTACGCGTAATGGAGGGGGAGCGGGATCTTGCGTATCCGCCCATCTTCGTCGCGTGCAACAAAAAGAATGTAATAGCGCTTGCGTAGCATAGTCGCCTTTCATCCCTGCAACCCGCAGGGCCGCAATTCGCTATGCACTTCAAAAAAGCGCATGGCACGGAGCTCTTGAGCCCCATAAAGTTACCCCGAAAGGCACTGTTCCGTAATGCTCACAAAGGTTACCAAAGCACCCTTCGCGGGGTCAACGAATTCGCGGTGGAAATTCCTTTTGATGGACGAATTCTCTCCTGCCGGGTTAGATCGGCCAATCCCACAAAATGAGTACATCGGCACCCGAATTCAAATGGCCGTTCGCCTCCCAAGCCGACAGTTCCCCCGGTTGGCGGAGCCGCAAGTCGCTGATTCCCGGCACCTAATTCCGAATCCCCGATCCAATCCCTGGCCCAATCCCTGGTCCCCGGACCGTGTCGTGCCCTATCCTCAATGAATGCCATCGCGCACCGCCAAATCGGCCGCCAGCTCCAAGCGAGGCGAATTGGCCCTCATTCGCCAAATCCGCAGCCGTGCCCAAATCCGCAGCCGGACCGGCAAATCAGCCTGTCCAGGCCTGGCTCTCGGCATCGGCGACGACTGCGCCCTGCTCCGCCCGCGCCCCGGTCGGGAGTTTGCCGTGACCACCGACTTGTGCATCGACGGCCGGCATTTTCGTCTCGACTGGCACACGCCCGAATCCATCGGCCATCGTGCTTTGGCGCGCGGACTCAGTGACCTGGCCGCCATGGGTGCTGAACCCGTAGCCGCCTTTCTTTCCCTGGGTTTACCAAGCTCGCTGGCCAACCCGCCGGGCCGCTGGTCAGCCTCCTGGGTGGCCCGTTTCTTTGACGGCCTGCTGGCCCTGGCCGCGGATTACAAGACTCCGCTGGCGGGCGGCGACCTTTCCGAGACCCCTGTCCCGCTGGCCGACATCGTCCTCATCGGGTCGGTTCCGGCCGGAAAGGCGCTCCTCCGCTCGACCGCCCGTCCCGGCGACCTGCTTTATGTCACCGGCACCCTGGGCGGCGGCGCCGCCGCGCTGCCTCATTTTGACCGGCTGGCTAAACAAAGCAAGCCCCGCTCCAACGGCTTGAATCCAGCTCGCATCCCCAACCGTCTTGAACCGCTTCTGGCGCGGCACCTGTGGCCCCAGCCGCGCATCGCCCAGGGAGTTGGCCTGCGCAGCCAGCGCCTGGCTTCGGCGGCCATGGACCTCAGTGACGGCCTCTCCACCGATCTCGCCCATCTCTGCGATGAGTCCCATGTAGCCGCAGAAATCGACCCCGCTCTTCTCCCCATTCATCCCGGCGCAAACCTGGACTACGCTCTGCACGGCGGAGACGATTACGAACTGCTCTTCACAGCCGATCCCAACACCCGCATGCCAAGGAAAATCGCCGGCGTCCCCGTCACCCGCATCGGCCGCATCCTTCGCGCGCGCCCCGGTCGGCCCACCGTCACGCTGATCACCCAGCACGGCTCCCAACCGCTGAAGCGCCAGGGCTGGGAACATTTCGCATGAGTTTCAAAGGCAAGCCTCATGCATTGGAATCTACAACAATCGAACCTCGGGAAAGTCCTGCTGGTAGACCCTTGCGTCCAACGTGAGCAGCCGATTCAGCCCTGACCGATGCATAAAGCCGCAATCTCCGTCTATCATGGTTGCTGCCATGACCAACTTCATTCCCCGAGTCCGGTTTGCTCCGTCGCCCACCGGCCTGCTCCATGTCGGCAACGCGCGGACCGCCCTGTATAACTGGCTGTTTGCGCGGCGCAACGGAGGCCTGATCTTCCTGCGCATTGAAGACACTGACCTGGAGCGCTCCGAAGCCCGCTACGAGACCCAGCTCATCGAAGACCTGCACTGGCTCGGCATCAACTGGGACGCCGGTCCCGGCTCAAGCCTTGAGCCGGACACGGGCGACCACGGCCCGTACCGCCAATCCGAGCGCCTGCATATTTATGCCGAATACACCGCGCGGCTCCTGGCCGAAGGCAAGGCCTACCGCTGCTTTTGCACTCCGGAAGAGCTCGAAGCCGAGCGCACCCTGGCCACAGCCGAACGCCGCCCGCAAGTCTACTCCGGCCGCTGCCGAGCGCTCACGGTGGATGAGATCAACGACAACCTCGCCGCCGGCAAGCACTTCGCCGTCCGGCTCCGCATCGAGGATCATCCCCTCCGCTTCCACGACATCGTCCGCGGCCCGGTGGAGTTCGCCGCCGACACCGTCAGCGACCCGGTCCTGGTGCGCTCAGCCAGCGGTGTCTCTGCCGGCGTGCCCGTCTATAACTACGTGGTCACCATCGACGACGCGCTGATGGGCATCACCCACGTCATCCGCGGCGACGACCACATCTCCAACACCCCCAAGCAGGTCGCCATCTACCAGGCCTTCGGTTGGCCGGTCCCGCAGTTTGCCCACCTGTCCACAATCCTGGGACCGGACCGCGAGCGGCTGTCCAAACGCCACGGAGCGACCTCCATCTCGGTATTCCGCCAGATGGGCTATTTGCCCGAGGCCATGGCCAACTATCTCGCCCTGCTCGGCTGGGGCGCCGAAGACGGCAAGACCGAAACCTTTACACTGGCCGAGCTCGTCCCCATTTTTTCCCTGGAACGCGTAACGCCCTCGCCCGCCATCTTCGACTTCGACAAGCTCAACTGGCTCAACCGCCATTACATGAAGCTGGCCGACCCCGAGCGCCTGGCCAAGCTGGCCGAGCGCCAGTTCTGCCTGCAGAAGCCGGGCGTCTTTCCGCTCTGGTCGACGTCGGAGCTTTACACCGCCGAGACCATCGAGCTGCTCGCCAGCCTCGATCCTCCCATTTATCTGGACATTCCCACCAAGGAGCAGATCGCCGAACGAAAGGCCTGGTTTGCCAGCCTTCTCGCGCTGTTTCTGCCCGGCGTCGACTACCTGGCCGAGCTTCCGGTTAAATCCTCCTTCATCTTCGGCATCGATCCCGACGCCGCGCACGCCGATCCTGAAAACGCTGCCATCCTGGCGGAGGATTCCGCGCGTTCCGTTCTGGCCGAGTTCGCCAGCCGCGTGCGCACCCACAACGGCCCTGTCAGCGCTGAAAACTTCAAAGACTGGGTCAACGAAATCAAGGCCGCCACAGGCATCAAAGGCAAGGAACTCTTCCACCCCATCCGCATCGCCCTCACCGGCTCCCACTCCGGTCCCGAATTCGACAAGGTCATTCCCCTCATCGAAGAAGGCGCCGCCATGGGCCTGGCTATTCCAACCATTCACGACCGCATCGAGCAATTCGTCGGAGTTTAAGCAAGATTGAACGGCGTCTACTGGTTATATGGCAATGCTTCCGCACCGCTGTCCCCCACGGCGTCGCCGCCCGCAGCGCTGGCGCCCATGCCGCTGGCACCCATGCCCCTGGCAATTGTCCTCTGCCCTCGCGGCGGAGCCAGCCTGCGCAGTGAACTGATCCATCTCCAGCGCGCCGGTATCGACACCCTCGTCTCGCTCCTAAGCGAAGAGCAGGTTGAGATGCTCGACCTGGCCGAAGAACCGCTCTTGGCTAAACAGCTTGGCATGAGCTTTCTCCACCACCCCATTCCCGATCACCAGCTCCCGCCTGATCCGCACGCCTTTCGAGCCTTTGTGAGCGACCTCGCCCGCCGTCTCCGCAGCGGCGAGCGAATCGGCATTCATTGCTGGGGAAGCATCGGCCGCGCCACCGTCGCCGCTGCCTGCACCCTCATCCACCTGGGCTGGCAACCGGCCGCAGCCCTGGCCGCCGTTGAGGCCGCCCGCGGCTGCCCCGTCCCCGACACTGAGGAGCAGCAGATATGGATCATGCACTACAAGGCACACGCATGAACGAGCACCGGCCAGCCCCGATTGTGGACCTGACCTTCCCCCACCACTGGCAAGCCGAAATCCTGTCCGCCCGCCCGCTGATCCTGCCCAACCGGCACTTCGTCTATCCCCGCGAAGCCGAAGAAGTCGAACGCGGCGCGCTCGAAGTCCTTATTCGCCTGGATTCACCCGACCCGGTTGAGGGCCGGGCTGATGTTTTGAAAGGGCACGACTTCAGTCGTGCCGACAGCGCCGCAAAATCGGCGGGGGCTTTAGCCCCTGAGGGAGGTCTTTCGCGACCCTCCCGCAAGGTCCATTTCGCGCCGGAGTTCCTCGCCACCTGCGCCCTCGGGTTCCGCGATGCCATCGTCCCCACCGGCCTCTGGTCATGCCCCAATCCGGATGAAATCTGCGCCGTCTCCGGCGGCTACGCCTACCTGATCGACACCACCGCCCCCGACCGCTTCACCATGATTGCTTTCCGTCCCGTGCTCGAAGTTCGCCCACTCGCCACGATGAACCTGCTCCTCTTCGTCGGCCATCACGCCATCCT
>DATKGE010000302.1:0-3485 GCA_035510955.1 Occallatibacter sp.
CAGGAATCCGCTGGTTGCCTCGTCCTCGCCGATGTGCGGGGAGGTGGGCAACATCCGCCGGCTGGAGGATGCCGGCGCGGCCGCGGTGGTGCTGCAATCGTTGTTCGAAGAACAGATCGAGCAGGAAAGCGACGAACTCGACCGTTACATCGAGCAGGCTGCCGAGATCGGCGCCGAATCGGTGAGCCACTTCCCCGAACTGGGCCACCGTGTCATGGGCCCGGACACCTACCTGGCCCACATCGTGAAGTGCAAGCAGGCGGTCAAAATTCCGGTGATTGCCAGCCTCAACGGCACCTCCACGGGCGGTTGGCTCGGCTACGCCAAACAGATGGAGCAGGCCGGCGCGGATGCGTTGGAGCTGAACATCTACCACATCCCCGTCAGCGCCGATGTCACTGGCGAAGCGGTAGAGCAGCAGTACATCGACCTGGTGAAGGCCGTCAAGGCGAGCGTTCACATTCCGGTAGCGGTCAAGCTCGGCCCCTATTTCAGTAACATGGCCAATATGGCCAGGAAGCTGGATGCGACCGGCGTCGACGGCCTGGTGCTCTTCAACCGCTTCTACCAGCCGGACTACGATCTGGAAGCGCTGGAAGTAGTGCCCAACCTGATCCTGAGCAACTCGCACGAGTTGCTGCTGCGGCTGCATTGGATCGCGGTGCTCTACGGCAACGTGAAGGCCGATATGGCTCTCACCGGCGGCGTACACTGCGCCACCGACGTGGTGAAATCCATGATGGCCGGGGCGAAGGTCGCAATGATGACGTCGGCCTTATTGAAGCGCGGCATCAGCTATCTGGATACCATCGCCACCGAACTCCTGGTGTGGATGGGCGAGCACGAGTACGACTCCATCAAGCAGATGCAAGGCAGCATGAGCCGCAACGCCGTGCCGCAGCCCCAGGCATTCGAGCGGGCCAATTACCTGAAGGTCCTCAGTTCCTACGCCATGCGGTAAAGGCAAGACAGGGCGGGGCCTCCCGGCTCCGCCCTACCTACCTATTTCTTTTCTCCCCATGTGATCGTGAAGCTCTCCGTTTCATCCACCATGGTGTAATCGGTGGGCACCATAAACAGTTCCGGATCGGGCTCTGAAGTGCTCAGGTATGGGCCGAAAGGAAATGTCGGTGAGTGTCCGCATGGTGGCGGACGCCAGCGGCCGCCACACACTGCTCGGCAATCAACTGAAGCTTAAAGTGAAGGACCCGGTCTTCGACCAGTATGCCATCCACACCTGGTTTGGCGATTATGACCGCATGGCCCTGGCCAAATCCAAGACTCAAGAGGACTACATCTACATCCACTTCTTGCCCATCTCCAATAGCTGGATCTGGCAGATTCCCATCACCGATCAAATCACCAGCATCGGCGTGGTGACGCAGAAGAAGAACTTCACTGGTTCAAAACAGGATCGGGAGAAGTTTTTCTGGGAGTGCGCCGCCAGCCGTCCGTCCCTCACCGATGCCCTGCGCCGCGCGCAACAGGTGCGCCCCTTCAGAGAAGAGGGCGATTACAGCTACGCCATGAAGCAGATCTGCGGTGACCGTTTCGTGCTGTTGGGCGACGCCGCGCGGTTCGTCGATCCCATTTTTTCGACTGGCGTCAGTATCGCTCTCAATAGCTCCCGCTTCGCCCATCGGGACATCTTGACCGCGTTGGAGCGCAACGATTTTTCGCGCGCCAGTTTCAAGACGTTCGAAGACACCATCAGCCTAGGCACGAAGAACTGGTACGATTTTATCGGCGTTTACTACCGTCTCAACGTGCTGTTCACCTATTTCATCACCGACAAGCGCTATCGCCTGGATGTCTTAAAGCTGCTGCAAGGCGATGTCTACGACGATGCCCGGCCTCCGGTCCTGGAGAAAATGCGGAAACTGGTTGCCGACGTGGAGCAGAACCCCACGCACTGCTGGCATGAACTTCTCGATGACCTTACCGCGGATGCGTTCCGGCCCCAAACCTGAAACGCCGCTTCTGAATTAGGAAGCCGGATGCCGGATCGCTCCGTTGAGGTTGAAGAGGCAGTCCAAGTTATTGACTCCATTGCCGCGAGCCGCCGCTTCTTCATCGCCTTTGGTGGCCCGCCGCGGACCACGGGCCGCTCCTTTGGCCGCGGCTCGGTATCGGTGCCTTCCGTTTCCGAGCCGTCACCGGTTCCAAGCGCTCCCGGCGTGAAATGAACGGTCGGATGTCAGACCGGCGCGGCGGCTTCGCTCTCCCTCTGGGCAGTCGCGGCCGCTTTGAGATGCGGATGCACCCAGTGCAACAGGGGAGTTGTCATGAAGGTAGTCACCAGCGCCATCAGCACCATCATGGAGAATAGCGCCGGAGAGATGATCCGCAGGTCCATGCCGATATTGAGAATCACCAGTTCCATCAGCCCGCGGGTATTCATGAGAATCCCCAGCGCGGCGGAATCGCGCCAGGGGATGCCGGCCGCGCGCGCCGCCGCCATCGATCCTCCGAGTTTTCCCGCAATCGCCACCGCGACGATCGCCACGCAATAAGCCCACATTTCCGCCCCCTTGACCAGGCCGATGCTGGTGCGCAGCCCGGTAAAGGCGAAAAACAGCGGCAGCAGGAGGACCACCGTAACCGATTCGAATTTTTCCTGCAGGGCATGAACCAAGGCGCGGTTCTTGGGCATGATACAGCCTGCCAGAAACGATCCGAACAGCAGATGGATACCCAGGAACTCGGTGGTCAAAGCCGAGGCCAGCACGAATAGGACGATCAGCGCGATGGTGTTTTCCGTGAACCCGGCGTGCGCCACATAGTGCGCTTCCAGCCTCGTCAGCAGCCGCTTGACGCCGAAGGCCATAACCAGAACGAAAGCCACTGAGCCGGCGAGCGTAATCCAAACGGAGGTGGTGGAGTGCGCCACCCGAATCAAAACGATGATGTAGGCCAGGATGCACCATCCGGTGACATCGTCCACCGCGGCGCAAGCGATGGAGAGAGTTCCCAGGCGAGTGCGGAGCAGACCGCGTTCGGCCAGTATGCGGGCCAGCACCGGAAAGGCCGTGATGCTCATCGCGGCTCCCATGAATAAGGCGAAATGGGTGAACCGCACGCTGCTATCGGAAAGGCGCGGATAAAGGAACAGCGAAAGAGCCGCCGCCAGCGTAAATGGCGCGGCGATGCTCACGTGGCTCATCAACACCGCGGCATGCCCGAACCCCCGCAGTTCGCTGGGGTTGATTTCGAGCCCCACCAAAAACATGAACAGCACCAGGCCAACCTGGCTGAGGCTGTTGAGATTGCCGAGGCTGGCCGGAGGGAATAGCGCAGCGGATAATCGCTGCGCCAGCCATCCCAGCAGGGACGGTCCCAGCATTATGCCCGCGATCATTTCTCCCACCACCCGGGGCTGGTGGATCTTCCGGAAGACCGTCCCAACGGTGCGCGCCACTGCCAGAACGACGCCAATCTGTAGGATGAGTGTGAACAGGTTCGGCATTCAGCGTCCCGCTTTGGCC
>DATKGE010000303.1:0-2953 GCA_035510955.1 Occallatibacter sp.
CGCTCAGGATGTTTGCGTCCTTCAGCTTGTAGGGCATGGTCATGGCATCCATGAAGCCGGGAATGGCGTCATGGTTCAGCGTCACCTCGCATGAGGCGGCATCGGTCCGCACCACCTTGCCGCGCAGCTTGTACACTTTGATATTCTGAGCGGTGGACTCGCCCGGCGCATTTGGCCGGCTGGAGTGGCACCCGGCCAACAAGACAACACCCAGCATCGAGCAACCAATCAAGCAACGCTTCACAGAGCTAGTTTACAACCGCGCGTCGCTTGAATGAGGCGGAGCCGCGCACGACGCGCCACAGCGGCAACGTCCGTCATCGAATTCCAACCAGTCCCCGCACCGATTCGACGAGCTTGCGCGGATCGTAGCCGATTCCATCTTTGAAGACGGTTTCCACTTTCTCCACGTCTTCAATTTTTGTGGCCGGGTTGCCATCGACCACCACCAGGTCGGCGTCCTTCCCAGGAGCGATGGTTCCGAAGTGCGCGTCCTCGCCAAGCCATTGCGCGCCGTTCTCGGTGGCGATGTGAATCGCTTCCACCGGCGTGAACCCCGCCTCGACCAGCAACTCAAGATTGCGCTGATCGCCGAATCCGGGCAGCACGCCACCATACCCGGTAGGATCGCAGCCGGCCATCAGCAGCCCGCCCTGCTTCACGAAGTCGTGCTCGAACTGCATCTCCTGTTTGAACAGCATCGGCCAAAGCGATTTGTCGCCCTGCTCGGCAATCTCCGCACGCACCGTGGCGTAGTCGGACCACCCGGCAGGCGCGACGGACGCGCGCACACGCATCGCTTCGCTCATGGGCGGGCGATTGGGAACAAAGCTTTCGAAGATTGCCAGCGTCGAGGTTACCGCGACGTGGTGCGCGACAAGATCCTTGATCGTGGATTGAATCTGTTCGCCCTCCACATCCATCCTGGCCATCGCCGCGCGCGTCGGTCCCACCTCCGGACAAACGCCTTCCTTCTTGGCCGGATCGAACTCCGTATCCACAGTCAGCCCGTGCTCCAGATTGTCGATGCCCAGGGCCGCGGCCTCTTTGAAACCCACCGAGCACAAATGCCCAGTCAGCTTCAGTCCATGCGCATGCGCCGCATCGATGGCCGCCTTCAGCTCCTGCGGGGTGATGTGCATGTACGCCTTGAAAGAGGTTGCGCCCTCGGCCGCCCAGTAGTTGACGGTGCGCGTCGCGTCCTCAGCACCGGTGAGCGCGTGCAGTTGCGGACCGATCGACGGATCGCCCTCCAGATAAGGGCCGGTAATAAAAAGCCTCGGCCCTGGAGTCTCTCCTGCATCGATCGCTTTTTTCAGAGAGATGTCGGTGTAGGGCCCGACGCTGCCGGCCGTTCGCGCCGATGTGACTCCGCCGGCCAGGTAGAGGCGCGGCGCAGTGTCGGCTGCCTCGCCGTACAACCGCTGCAGCCCCGGTCGGCTGTCTTCGGTCGGGTAGAAAAGATGTTCGTGCATCCCCACCAGTCCGGGAAAGACGGTCTTGCCCGTCAAGTCCAGCACTTTGGCTCCGGGCGGCAGCGCGGCGACGGCTGCGGCGCTACCCACCGAATTGATCTTTCCGTGGTCGATGACCACCCGCTGGTCTTCAATGGCGGCAGAGCCCGTCCCATCGATCACGCGTATATGCTCCAGCACAAGCACGGGCGCGTCTTCCTTCACAAAGGCCTTAAGCGCCGCGGGGGCCTGCGCCTGTGCACCCAGTACAGCACCGCATGTCGACAGTACAGCGACCAATCGCAATAGACTCAACATTGTTAACCGCTTTCGGGGAAAGGCGTTTTCATTCCCAAGGTTTTGTGAATAGATTCGGAGCCGCAAATTTATCAACAACCGAGCCCGTGAAGCAAACGCTTCGACCTGAGCCACGCAAGGATGCATCTGGCTCCAGCTGGAATGGCACTCACCCGGTCCGGCGGCGTATAACGCTGGAATGGGGGCAACGTCGGGAGCGGAGATCGACGCATGGCTGCGCCAGGGTGGGCTTGTGGTCACGGCCAGCGAACGCGCCGCCCGCAGCCTGGCCTCGGCATTCCATCGCGCCCGCCAGGCCGAGGGCCTGAGTGCCTGGAATGCGCCCAACATTCAAGACTGGAGCAGCTTTGTGCGCGAGGCCTGGGCGGCGCGCACGCTCGACGGCCGGTTGCTGCTGAACTCGACCCAAGAGCAGGCGCTCTGGGCCGGCATAGCCGCTGCCGACGGCCGCTTGGCTACCCTGCTGGAAAGCCCGCGCTACCGCCTCGCCGGCCTGGCCATGGAAGCGCACGAGCTGCTCTGCTCCCACGCGCCGAGATTTCTGCGTGCCGCCGCTCGCGCCAGTTGGCAGAACGATGCAGACACCTTCAGCCGCTGGCTCAACACATTCGACGAAGCCTGCCGCGTGGGCAATCTGCTGAGCCTGGCGAGGATGGGCTTGGAGTTGCTGGAACTGCTCGAGAATCCTTCGACCGATCAACCGCAACCGCTGGGTGCCCCATCCTTTCACCTTTTTTTTGGCGAAAGTGTGGGAGGCCAGGAACCTGGAACGGCAAACCCCATCCCGAAGCCTGCCGCTGGCTCGGAACGACCGCCCCTGCTGCTGGCCGGCTTCGATCGCATTCTCCCTGTCCAGCGGACCGTATTCGACGCGTGGGGCAACTGGCAGGAGGCCGATCGCGGCAAGGCAGCCGCAACGATCAATTTCTACGAAGCGCGCGATGATCGGGCCGAACTCGCCGCATGTGCCCTCTGGTGCAGGGGCCGGCTGGCCGGCAATCCCCACAGCCGCATCCTCGTCGTAGCCCAGGACGCAGCCAAACGCCGCGGCCAGATCGAGCGTGCATTTCTCAGTCAAACGGGCTCCGCCAACTCCCCGCTCTTCGAGTTCTCTCTCGGCGTCCCGCTCAGCCAGATGGCCTTGCCCCGCGCTGCTCACCTGATGCTCCGCTGGCTCACCG
>DATKGE010000304.1:0-9784 GCA_035510955.1 Occallatibacter sp.
AGGGTTCGAGTTCTCCATTCTCTTTGCGACGAAGCCTCCGGATCGTCTTGTCCATCGGCTTGCTCGGATCGCGGACAACGCCAATCTTTGCCCATTCCGCTTTGCTCAGCTCATCAGTCAGATCGAGCCGCTCGCCGACTGAGAGATTTCTCCAGTTGCGAACCCTCTCCGGCAGGCGCTCCGGCACATAGGTCCGGTCAAAATTTGCTTCGCCATGGGGCAGGCCTCTGGCCTGATTCTAGCCCTTTCCTCT
The DNA here is from genome assembly GCA_035510955.1 of Occallatibacter sp. GTDB lineage: Bacteria > Acidobacteriota > Terriglobia > Terriglobales > Acidobacteriaceae > Telmatobacter. The sequence goes on from DATKGE010000304.1 coordinate 254, forward strand.
ACGCCTCGATGATTCCGCGATGGCCAACCTTGAGGCTGAGCAGGCTGGGGAGAAATAGCTATGTATGAGCGGAACCTCCGACAAGCGTACATCAGGGGTTAAAACCCCTTGTCTCCCGGCCCTTTTCGGCACGACTGAAGTCATGCCCTGACACAAAACAAAAGTCTTTTCGCAGCCTGCTAGACAGCGCGGCCCTTAACGAACTGGTCTACCCAGCCGTTGTGTCCAGTTATCGGACGCAGCCGCACCTCGGCGGGTACTCGGCAGGGAACACGATTGCTTCTACACTGAAATTGCTCTGGATTCTCCTCACTTCCGCTCATGCGCCGAACCTTCTTCCTGGTTCTTGTGCTGGCTGTTCTCTTTGGAACCACAGCCAAGGCTTCGCTCGCATTGCCGACACAGGCTGATGCCCCGGCGGCGACGGCCGCTAACAGCAGACGAGCCGTTGACGGCCATGGGAAAACCACCCGGCACAGATCTGCTCATGCTGCCAGGCGCGCCACCGCGCATTCGACAGGCTGCCCGTCTGTCCGCACGGCCGTTTGCGGTTCCGGCTATTCCGCCGCCCACAAACGGCTGGCGGCCGCCAAGACGAGCGCGACGCGGCATGAACAGCGCGTGCTGGCTCGACCGTCTGCTCCGCCAAGCATTGCGGCGGAAAAGGACAAGACGCAAACCGGTGAAGCGATCATTGCAGAAGACACGGCACCGCCTGTCACCACGCTGGTCGCACATCCCTCGTCGCTGACCGGAAAGCGAGGGGTCATGCCGCCGCCAATGCGCGGGTCGCTCACTTCACTCGAGCGGCAAAACGAGCGTGCCGAAGCCGAGGGCCTGGAGCGCATTGAAGACGAAGGCGATCTCTCCGACCGCATCGCGCGCAGGTTCCTTGTTCCGGTGCCTGTTTCCGCAGCGCTGATCGTGAATCAAGTTCTGCCCGTACCCCATCGCTATTGCCGCCCCTGGACGGCGCGATTCCTCGCCGATCTGGCGCGCGCTTACGCGGGCACGTTTTTCGGGTCTCTGGAAGTGAGCTCGGCGGTGCGCACGGTGGAGTACCAGAAGCGCCTGATGACGGTGAACGGAAACGCCGCGGCTGCGGAAGGCGATATCGTGAGCCCGCACCTGACCGGGGCCACCATCGACATTGCCAAGAGCGGAATGTCCCGCCAGGAGATTGGCTGGATGCGCGCCTGGCTGATGCCCCTGCAAAAGGCCGGCATGATCGACGTGGAAGAGGAGTTCCAGCAGGCCTGCTTCCACATCTCCGTGTACCGGAACTACGCGCCGGCACGGCCGCCGGGCTCGATTCCGCGTCCCGTGTCCGGACGCAGCAGGGTGAGGCGAAGCGGATCCGGCCAAAGCGAGGCGGCCCGGAGCGGGCGAGCAAGCGTCGAAAGGCAGAAGGCGACGGCGCCCAAAAGCCGGCCGGGCAATGTCGATCCAGACAACACCGGCACAACGGGCGGGACACCGGCTCTGGGCCGCTAGAGGCGACGATTTCCTCCGCAGGAACGCATCCTTAGAAATTGATTCGAGAAATTGATTGGGTCTTTTCGGCAAATCAAATGTACAATCGCGGGCAATAACATTTCTTGTCCGGAATTGCCGGGAACGAGCCATCGCGCCTGACCTCTTGCCGAGGGAAAATGCAGGCGTGTGCGTGAGTTCTTCGACTTCCCGAGTGGGGACCGCGCAACCGGCCAGGAAATGATCCGAGAGGCGGAATCATGAGCGATCTTGAAGTTCACCCCATAGCCGAACCTGCTCCCGTGGGCCCCGGTCTGTCGCAAGTGCAACGAGTAACCAGCATTTTTTCGGCGCCGTCTAAAACATTTGAAGACATTAAGCGCGGCAACCGGAGCTGGTGGATGCCGTGGATTATTCTGGCGATATTCGGCTACCTGTTCTTCGCGGTCGTGTCCACCAAGGTCGGTATGCCCATTGTGGTGGATAACCAGATGAAGCTGGCGAGCGAAAAGCAGCAGGAACAGTTGGCGCAAGCGCCACCCGAGCAGCGCGCGATGTCCGCCAAGATAGCCCTGTATGTGACAGAGGGCGTCTTCCTCGCTGGTCCCGTTTTCGTTTTGCTCGTGGCGGCGATTGTTTCACTTGTGCTGTGGGGCACCATCAACTTCGCCTTCGGGGGCAAGGCCAGCTTTGGAGCCGTCTTCGCGGTGTGGTTCTTTGCCAATCTCCCATCAATTTTTAAGACACTGCTGGGGGTTGTTGCGATTTATGCGGCGAATTCGCCGGAGACGTTCAACATCAAGAACTTCGCGCCGACAAATGCAGGCGCATTCCTACCGGTGATGGAGACCAACAAGGCGATCTACGCCCTGGCTACTTCGCTCGACATCGTCACCATCTGGTCGCTGTTTTTGATGGGTATGGGAATCGCGATCGTGGCTGGCGTGAAACGCAGTTCGGGCTACATCGCGGTTTTTGGATGGTGGGCAATCGTCGTGCTGATCGGGGCAGGGTGGGCAGCGGTATTCGGCTGAGTTCGATCGACCAAGGACACAAAAACAGCGCCAATTCCGAAATGACTCGCGCAGCTTTGGTGTACTTGATTTCCGTTGGTGCTATTCGTTCCAGCGCCGCATGACGAGCGTGGCGTTGATGCCGCCGAAGCCGAACGAATTCGATAGCGCCACGTCGAAGCTGTGATCGATGGCCTTGTTGGCCACATAGTCCAGCCTGCACTCGGGGTCGGGGTTGTCCAGGTTGATGGTGGGCGGCAGCTTTTGGTTGACAAGCGCCAGCACGGAGATGCCTGCCTCGAGTCCTCCCGCGCCGCCCAGCAGGTGTCCGGTCATGGACTTGGTGCCGGAGACCTTCAGCTTGCGGCTCATCGCGTGCTCGCCGAAGACCAGTTCGATTGCGCGCGATTCATTGCCGTCGCCGGCGGGCGTAGACGTGGCGTGGGCATTCACATAGCCCACTTCTTCGGGCGCAATGCCTGCGTCTTTCAGCGCGGCTCTCATGCTGCGCTGGGCGCCTGCGCCCTCGGGAGCGATGCCTGTCATGTGAAAGGCGTCGGCGCTCATGCCGTAGCCGATCACCTCGGCCAGAATCTTTGCTCCGCGTGCTTTGGCGAACTCCAGCTCTTCGAGAATCAGAATTCCTGCGCCCTCGCCGATGACAAAGCCGTCGCGGTCTTTGTCAAAGGGACGGCTGGCGCGGGTGGGCTCTTCGTTGCGGGTAGAGAGTGCGCGCATGGCGGCGAAACCGCCTACGGAGAGAGCCGTGACGGAGGCCTCTGTGCCGCCGGCAATCATCACGTCGGCATCGCCGTGCATGATCATCCGCACTGAGTCGCCGATGGAGTTGGCCGAGGTCGCGCAGGCCGTGGCTGTGGCCGAGATGGGGCCCTGCGCGCCATAGCGGATGCTGATTTGGCCGGCGGCCATGTTCACAATCACCGCGGGAATAAAGAAGGGCGAGATCTTGCGCGGGCCGCCCTGCAGCAGGTTGGTGTGCTCGCGCTCGATGATTTCGAAGCCGCCGATGCCGGAGCCGATGAAGACGCCCACCCGTTCGGCAATTTCCGGGGTGATCTTCAGGCCCGACTGCTCCATCGCCTCCTGGGTGGCGGCAAAGGCAAAATGGATGAAGCGGCCCATCTTGCGCGACTCTTTTTTGTCCACGAAGTTGAGCGGGTCAAAGTTCTTTACCTCGGCGGCGAAGGTGACGGAAAAGCCAGTGGTATCGAATCCCTGGATGGGACCCATGCCACTGGCGCCGGCAGTGAGTTGCCGCCAGACCTCGGGAGCGGTGTTGCCCACACCGCACACCAGACCGAGGCCGGTGATGACGACTCTACGGGACACATTGGACAAGGGCTACTTGCTGCCTTTCGCGTTCTTCTCGATGTAGTCGATGGCGTCCTTGACGGTCTTGATCTTCTCCGCGTCCTCGTCGGGAATCTCGAGATCGAAGGCTTCCTCAAACTGCATCACCAGCTCGACTACGTCGAGCGAATCCGCACCCAGATCCTCCTGAAAGCTGGCGCCGGGGGTCACTTCGGCTTCATCCACCTGCAACTGCTCGACAATGATCTGCTTCACTTTCTCTTCAACGGCCATGCGTGAATCTCCTCATCTTATTGGGAACTTGAAAATCAGTCCGGGGGCAGTTTAAAAACCCGTTCCGCCTGCTTACGATACCGGCAAAGGGCAGGGGAACACAACCGAAGCGCAGAAAAAACTGTGCAGAGCCCCGAACTCCAAGTCTATCGGGCGGATGGGGGTGTGTAAAGGTGAGGAGAGCAAGGGAACGGGGAATAGGAAACAGGGATCAGAAAACGAGCTGGGACGGCAAGAATTGCACAGGCGGAAGGCGTACATTAGGCGAAGCGGGAAGAGGGAAGCGCGATGCTGGATTTGATTCTTGGAGTAGGCGTTGGGATTGCCGCCATTGCGGGGCTTTTGCTTGGAATTCGTATGGGCAAGGGATCGGCGAAGGGCGAGACAAGAGCGCTGCTCGACCGCATTGCAAGCTTGGAGGGGGATAAGGCGCGGTTGGAGGGTCTGGTTTTCGCGGAAGGCGAACGGAACCAACAGTTGCGGGAACAAATTTCGGGCTCCAAAGAGCGGGAGAAAGCGCAAGAGGAAAAGTATGTGCAGATGAAGGCCGATGTGGATAAGGCGTTTGGAAGCTTGGCTGCAGAGGCGCTCAGGGCCAACAACCAGAGCTTTCTGATCATTGCGAAGCAGGAGTTGGGAGGGCAAACCAATGAAGCAAAATTGACCCTGGAAGCCAAAGAACTGGCAATCAAGAAGATGCTTGATCCGCTTGAGACCGCGCTGAAGGGCCTTGACGCCCAATCCCGCGCCATGGAGGCGCATCGTTCGGGAGCTTACGCCAAGGTGGAGACCTTGATCGACAACATGCAAAAAACAATTCCCGCTTCTCTCGATGCGTTGAAGAACGAGACAGCGCAGCTCATTACGGCGCTGCGGGCTCCGAAGACGCGCGGCAACTGGGGTGAATTGCAATTGAAGCGTTGCGTGGAGTACGCGGGAATGGTGCAGTACTGTTCCTTCTCCGAGCAGGTTTCAGCTCGCGACGAAGACGATAAGATGCTGCGCCCGGATATGACAATTCAGTTGCCGAACGGGCGAGAGATCGTGGTGGACGCCAAGACACCGCTGGATGCGTTTCTCGATGCCAGCGGCAATGCAGATCCGGCTACACAAAAGTTCCGTTTTGATGCTCATGCGCAGCGCGTAAAGGCGCATTTGAAGGAACTATCGGGCAAAGCATATTGGAAACAGTTCGAGAAGGCTCCGGATTTCGTGGTCTGCTTTTTGCCCAGCGAGGCGCTGTTCAGCGCGGCACTTGAAGCCGACCCCTCGCTGATCGAATTTAGTGCGCAGAACCACGTTGTGATGGCCACCCCGACCACCTTGATTGCGCTGCTCCGAGCGGTAGAGTTCGGATGGCAGCAGATGGAGATCACCAAGAACGCGAAGGCCATTCACGAAATGGGCAAGAAAATCTACGAAAAGCTCGTGGTTGCGCAAGTGCACGTTACCAGGCTGGGAAACGCAATCGGCAACAGCGTCGATTACTACAACAAGTTTCTCGGCACCATCGAGGGCAAAAGCGGAGCGTTCTTCTACGGCCGGCAATTGGGAGAACTGGTTCACTCCGACAGCGAGTTGGCGGAGATCGACAAGCTGCCACCCGATGTGCGCGAAATGGAATCCCAGGAGTGGTCGCAGCCGATACTTGCCATTGCCGCGAGCGAGGCCGCATCCGACGAGGAAGCCGGTTAGGGGGTCTCAGCGAATGCGTCCCGCATTCGCTTCCAGGTTGTATCGAGCTCTTCCGGCAGCACGCGCGATTCGGCTACGGTGGTCATGAAGTTGGTATCGCCGGCCCAACGGGGAAGGGCGTGCATGTGCAGATGGCCGGCGACTCCGGCTCCGGCGGCGCGGCCCAGGTTCAAGCCGAAATTGAAGCCGTGGGGGTTGTAGAGCTTCTGCAGTACCAGCTCGGTGCGCTGCGCCAGGTCCATCAGCTCATGGGCGGCGTCAACCGGCAGCACGGACAGGCGATCTAGGTGGGCGTAGGGCATGACCATGACGTGGCCGGCGGTGTAGGGGTAGGCGTTGAGGCAGATGAAGCAATGCTTGGCGCGCAGGATGAGGCCGCCGGCGGCCTCGGCCTGATCCACGCTCATGCCATGGTCGATGGCGTGGTCGATGGAGGCGATCAGGTTGCAGAAGACACAGCCCAGGTCGCCAGGCCACGCGGAGAGGCTCGAAGGCACACCGGGGCGCGGCGCGCCGTCCGTCGCAGTGACGTAGGCATAGCGCCAGGGAGTCCAGAGGTGATCCATATCGTTCGAGGAGGGTTGCGCCGTTGCAACCAGTATAGAGGGCCAGTATAGAAGGGCTGATTGCGGCGGGGGATTCGCGACGGATTGGAATCCCAGGGCTCGGAATCGGGACCCTTCGACAGGCTTAGGGGCAGGTTCTCCACCCCGCGAACGAAGACCTGTCCGCGGGGACCCCGGCTCTGGGGCACCCAGCTGCAGTTTGAAGGGCAAGCGCGATTCCCATCTGGCGGGACGGAAGGGGTTGGCGGCGACGAAGGCGAGTGGCGCGCAAGTCCATTGCTTTGGTGCGCAGTCTGTGAAAATTCCGTTGCGGCCCCGGTTTTGGCGCTTCCTCTCAAACTGTTGCATTGACGCGGGAAAGTTAGGGTTGCTACACTCGTAAGCGTAGCCTACTGCGCGTATTCCCGCAGTAAGCTGCGACCGCCCTCCAGCAAGCCGTTGCCTGCCGGGTGCATCCCAAGGAGACCAGTCGCCTCGCACGCCAGCGCAAAAGGCTGGGAGGACTGTCCCTTGTGAACGCGCTCTGGTGCAGTTAGAAAAGGTCAATGGCAGGGACGCGGTCAGAAGGCAAACCCGCCTGCGGCAATCGCAGCGCGGGAGCCACTCCCAGCAGCAGGCAAAATCCGCCAGCGGGAGCCAGGAATTCCGGAGCAGCAGTGATGGCAAACGTCCTCAATCCCGAACCCGAGAGCATAACCCTGAACACCGAAATGGAAACGCCCACTCTTGACCCTGCGACGGAGCTGGAATCTCATCCGAGAATTGACCAGTCGTCGCGTGAATCCACGTCCAACACCAAGACCGCCGAAGCAGTAGCCGCAGTCGAATCAACCGCGCTGGACGCCGATGCCTTAACCGAGCCTGTAGCCGAGGCCACGCATGTGGAGCACGCCACGCAAGTGGAAGCCACAGCGGAGGCTGCGCCGGCCGCAGCGGTTCCAAAGGAAATTGTTGCGCCCGCGGCCAATCCTGCGGAAACTGTCCCTGTGATTCACGGCGAGGCAGCCGGCGAGCCCGTGGCTGCGGAGCCGGTGCATGAAGCACATGGCCTGGAATCCCACGGTCTGGAATCGATGGACGACTTCTCCGCCGCTCTGGCTGCGTTCGAGCGCGAGCAGGCCGCCGAAGCCGCCGCTGTGGAAGCCTATGGAGACAAGGTCGTCTCCGGCACCGTGATCAAGGCGACCGACAAGCACCTGATTGTGGATGTGGGCCTGAAATCCGAGGGCATGGTTCCCTTGGAGCAGGTTCTCGACCACACCGGCGCTGTGCGCTTCAATCCGGGCGACGTGATTGACGTGGTGATCGAGCGCGAGGAGCCGGAAGGCGGCTACCTGGTGAGCTTCGAGAAGGCCCAGCGCATGCGCGTTTGGGACGTGATCGAGAAGGCAGCCAGTGACAAGACGCCGGTCATGGGCACAGTGGTCAGCCGCGTCAAGGGCGGGCTCACCGTCGACATCGGGTTGAAGGCATTTTTGCCCGGCTCGCAGCTGGAGATTCGTCCCGTCCGCAATCTCGACGGCTATCTCGGCCAGCAGATCGAAGTCCGCGTCATCAAGCTGAACAAGAAGCGCGGCAATGTTGTTGTCAGCCGCAAAGAGATTCTCGAGGAAGAGCAGAACGCCAAGCGGTCCACCACGCTCGATCAGCTCGGCGAGGGCGCTGTGCTCACCGGCACGGTGAAGAACCTGACCGACTACGGCGCGTTTGTCGACCTTGGCGGCATCGACGGCCTGCTGCACATCACCGACATGAGCTGGGGCCGCCTCACGCATCCGCGCGACCTGGTCAACGTCGGCGACGAGATTCAGGTCAAGGTGCTGAAGTTCGACAAGGAGAAGCAGCGCGTCTCGCTCGGCTTCAAGCAGCTTACGCCTGATCCGTGGCTCGATGCCACAGAGCGTTACCCGGTGGGCGCGCACGTCAAGGGCCGCGTGCTGTCGGTTACCGACTACGGCGCGTTTGTCGAGCTGGAGCAAGGCATTGAAGGCCTGGTTCACCTCTCTGAGATGACCTGGTCCAAGCGCCTCAAGCACCCGTCGAAGCTGGTCAAGCCGGGCGACGAGGTCGAGACTGTCGTTCTCAGCGTAAATCCGGCGGATCGCCGCATCTCGCTGGGCATGAAGCAGCTTCTGGACAACCCGTGGGAGAACCTGACAGAACGGTACCCTGCAGGAACGGTCGTCGAGGGCCGCGTCCGCAACCTCACCGACTTTGGCGCCTTCATCGAAATTGAAGACGGCATCGACGGCCTGGTGCACGTGTCCAACCTGAGCTGGACCAAGCGCGTCAAGCATCCTTCTGAGATCGTGAAGAAGGGTGAAAAGGTGAAGGCAGTCGTTCTCGGCGTCGAGCCGCAGAACCGCCGCCTCTCGCTGGGCATCAAGCAGCTTCAGCCCGACGTGTGGGAGAGCTTCTTCGCGACGCACAAGGTGGGTGACGTGGTTCACGGCAAGGTGCTGCGGACGGCGCAGTTCGGCGCATTCGTCGAAATCGCGGAGGGCGTGGAGGGTCTTTGCCACATCTCCGAGGCAGGCGATGAAGGCGGCGGGCCGTCCAAGCTTGAAACCGGTCTGGAGCACGACTTCAAGATCATCAAGATCAACGTGGAAGAGAAGAAGGTAGGCCTGAGCCTGCGCGCCGTCAGCGGTCACGAAGCCAGCCGCGCGGAAGTGCAGGACTACAAGGCGGAGCGGGAACCTCGCGGCGGCAGCCACAAGGCGCCGGTCTCCTCATCCACCACAACCCTTGGCGATCTGATCAACTGGAAGAGCGAGCGCTAAATTCGGCAGCTCTCACTGCATCAAGCAGCAACGGCCACCCCTCGGGGTGGCCGTTTTGTGTATGGGGCACGCTTCGCGCTAGCGCCTAATCGGAGACCTTGACCCAAGTACAATACGGCTTCTTCTTTTCCGACTCGTTGCGTGCGAATTCCAGTTCCTTCTTTCGGTCATCATCGGGTTTGCGCTTGAATGCCCAAACATTCAGGTGCTCCGAGTCCTCTGGTTTGAACAACGCCCATGCCATTACGCGGCCCGACACAGCAAAACCAAAGATCAAGTCGCCTTCCCATTTAAGGTCGTAGGTAGCGGCCCCATTGGTCAGGTTCAAGATGCGTACAAAGGGCTTCTTGTCCTCGACTTGAAAGATTCCTCCCTGGCCGCATTCGCTCTTCCATC
>DATKGE010000305.1:0-6057 GCA_035510955.1 Occallatibacter sp.
GGACTGGACTGGATTGAGTACGTGCAGATCTTCGAAAACCGCGGAGCGATGATGGGCGCCAGCAATCCCCATCCGCACGGACAGATCTGGTCCACCGGTTTTGTGCCCGACGAGCCGGCCGCCGAGACCAAAGCCCAGTGCGAGCACCTGGCCCTGACCGGCAGTTGCCTGCTGTGCGAATACCTTGCCGCGGAGAAGACCGCTGAAGCCGCCGGCGAGGGCCGGATCATTTTTGAGAACGAGCACTTTATGGCCCTGGTGCCGTGGTGGGCGGTGTGGCCCTTCGAGGTGTTGCTGGTGAGCCGCCGCCATCTTGGGGCCATGCCGCAGCTCACCGCGGGCGAGCGCGACGGCCTGGCCGACGCGCTGCGGCGGCTAACCACGCGCTTCGACAATCTTTTTGAAGTCAGCTTTCCTTACACCATGGGATTTCATCAGGCGCCAACGGATCACGCCGCGCATGAGGAGTGGCATTTCCACGCGCATTTCTATCCGCCGCTGCTGCGCTCGGCCACGGTGCGCAAGTTCATGGTGGGTTTTGAAATGCTGGGCATGCCGCAGCGGGATATTGCGCCCGAGGCCGCCGCCGAGCGGCTGCGCCAGGCGAGCGAAACTCATTTCTGGCCGCGAGGCTGAGCGGGCGATCAGGAAGGCCCGATTGAGTTCCCCGATTGAGTTCAAGGACTGCGAAAGACCCTCCCTGCATCGCATTCGGGCCGGCGCCATCTGCCCTCAGGCCATGTGCGGTGAGAACCGTGACCGGCATTTCCGAGCGGCCCTGCGGCGATAAGCCGTGAGCCGATTGCAAATGCCAAAGGACACGAGAGGTCGTGGCGGGCGGTGCTGGACATGGACTCGATCGAGCGTTGGAAACACAACACTAATCGAGCTTCTCGATTGAGGTTTTATCGATGTCCGTTTCGGGAGTGCTCTCTTCGGTTATCGAAGGAGGTGGAACCAGATCGGCAGGCTCGGGAGCCTTGTCCCCTTCGTCATCTTTTGTCTCGAGGGTCTTGGACAATTCGAGGTCGACAATGCGGTTCAGAAGGGCGCGCTTCAGGTCGGAGATCGAAGCGTCGTCCTTGCCGGGGTCGCTCGTCTGTTCCAGTTTCTGGAGAGTTAGGTGGAGCGATTCGAGGCTTTTGGCAGTCGGCCGACGGGGCATCAGGTTTTTCCTGATTACTTTAGATGACGAGTTGGAGCTCAAAGGAGGTCTGGACTGTCGAAAAACAAGGACTGGATGCCGACCGCGCCAAGTTTCAGGGACTGCTGACCCCGCTCTAATACAATCGATTCATATTGCGATAAACTCCTCAACCCGGCCGCCCATACTCATCTCAACATAAGAAGGAACATCCGCTTTGCGAATCGGCCCCTCTCAGAGACTTGCAGCGGGTCGCGCGTTTATCCTTCCGCAAATTGATCCAGAAGAACCGCTTGCATCCGTGGCCTATGCACCCGAATCCGGTTCTTGTAGCTGATAAGTCCGAGGTCGCGGAAGCGGTTCATAAAGAAGCTCACGCGGGACCGCGTAGTGCCGACCATCTCCGCCAGGGTCTCCTGCGTGATGGGAGGGATCAGCGCCTGCGGTTCCTCCGGTTTTCCATCTTCCGCCATCAACAGCAGCACACGTGCAAGCCGCTTTTCGCTCGAGTTAAAGATCTGATCCACAAGATCGGCCTGGGTGCGCATGCCGCGAGCCAGCAGATACGACAGGAACTGATCGCTGAATTCATGCTCCTGATGCAGAACCTGGATCATCTCTTCCCTCTTTATCTTGAACGCGCTGCATCTGTTTACCGCCATCGCTGTCGACATACGCAGTCCGGGCGCCGTCGTCAGCGACTCCTCTCCGAAAAAGTCGCCAGGAATGAGAAGCGTGATGGTGGCTTGTTTACCTTTCTCCGAAACGACTCTGACCTTGGCGCGGCCCTGCTGCAAGCAAAAGACAGAGTCCGCCGGGTCTCCCTGCGTGAAAAAGGAGTCGTTCGGCTCCAATTCAACAATTCTTCTACCAAGCCCGACGCTCGCAAGAAAGGCGGCCGGGGCCAAAGCCACTTCGCACTTATTACGCATCATCATATTTCCCTCCCAAAAGCCGCTCTATTTTTTGCAACACGTATCCTTATTGGAGAAGCAACCAGCCTCGATTTGGATTGCCGATTGTGAAGCGCTGACTGAAGGCCGCGGAGCAAACCTTCAGAGATTGGCCAGTTACACCTGCCATTGAAAGGAGGCGTCCTCGCACTTCTCAAGCATTGCCGTGACTCACAACGCGGATCGTCGCCCGGTGAAGAGGTTAACGATCAGAACGACGAGCGCAACCACCAGCAGCAGGTGAATCAGGCTGCCGGCAACATGCAGGCTGAATCCCAAAAGCCAAAGAACCAGAAGAATTACAAAGATAGTCCAAAGCATCGATCCTCCTCGCACTTTTCGGCGGGCGCTTGAGAACTGGCGTCCATCTCACGCGCCCGCGGGTATTCACCATGCACTGCTATTGCGCAGCTTTCGCCTGCTCCTTCGCATTCCTCACCGCATCCAGGAACGGCCGCGCCTGAGCAGGAGGAGGAACCTCGCCCCGCAGAAGGCTGCGTGTGGGAATCTTTGACCCATACATCGCCTCGGTCGAGTCGTCGTCACGCCGAATTGCGGCCCCGTTCAGCGATAAGCCGGCAAAGATCCCTTTGGCGCGCGAATAGGTCAGGATTTCCGTATTGAGTTTCCAATCGGTATCGGCGGATGCATGACGACCCACCGGGCCCGCTGCTGCAGAGGCGTCGCCGCCAATCTCGAACTTGCTGCCGAGCAAACGGTCCATTCCTGCGTCGCCCTGGAAGACCAGCACCAGATCGATGCCTTCCACACCGATCTGTAGGCCAAAGCTCCCGCCCGTGATGGTAAAGAACGCCGGAGCGCTCCATCCGTTTTCCGTCCGGCACGTCGCAACGCCCCTGCCGTTCTCAGCCCCGAACACGAAGCCGCCCTTTAAAAGGTGAGGCACAACGGCCACGCACTTGGCGTGCTCCAGAACCTCTTCGGGAATGCCTTTGTCCGGTGCGGCCATAATCTCGCGCAGAACCGCGCCCGCATGTTCCAGCCGGTCGTTGGTCGCTTCACGCGGTGACCCCGCCCAAGCCAGGCTTGTCAAACTCAGCAATGCCGAAAACAAAATTGACTTCCTCATAACTCTCCTCCCGATCTCCTGTCGTAACTCACCATGTTATGCTGTAACTCGGCGTGGATTACATCCATCGCATGCGAAACACTTGATGCGCATGGTTCAGTCATAGTTGCTTCTGAGGTTGCATGACCGCTCAACCAGCAGCGCGCCTGCTCGACAACGATCGATCGCGCTGGATAATATCCCGCTTTCGAAAATACTTGATGCGCCTGGTTCGGCTATCGTTGCTTTGGGGGCTGAATGAATCCGCGATCCTCGGCATTCCCCGGTCGGCTACGATCCGTCACGCTGCGATGAGGTTGAGTCTCGCTGGTTGCCCGGACTTGAAATGCGCGCAAACTGCGCTTATTTTTACTCATTATGCCAGCGATTCGAGTTTTCGCTGGGGACTGGAGGGCGTCGTTCCCAGATGCCCAACCGATTTCAAATTGACCGCCTGAAGGTCGAGGTTCACGCTGACAGGGAGTCCGCTGGAAGAGTCGCCGCGCAAGAAGCTGCAGAGTACCTGCGCCGAATGGGTTCTGCACAAGACGCCGTAGCCGTCATCTTTGCTACCGGAGCTTCACAGCTCGACATGCTGCGCGCATTGGTCGCGGCGCCTGACATTCCTTGGAATCAAATCGTCGGCTTTCACCTCGATGAATATGTCGATCTCGATGAGAACCACCCTGCCTCCTTTCGGCGTTATCTTCGCGAGAACCTGACTTCGCGCGTCCGCATGCGCGAGTTCTTCGCGATTGATGGGAGTTCTCCCGATCATGATTCTGTTTGCCGGGAATACGCAGAGAGGATGCGCGCAGCCGCCCCCCGGTTGTGCCTGCTGGGCGTTGGAGAGAATGGCCACCTGGCCTTCAATGAGCCCGCCGAAGCGGACTTCCACGATCCTGCTGACGTGAAGATAGTGACGCTGGATGCAACCTGCCGGCAGCAACAGACCGCCGAGGGCTGGTTCGGAAGCATCGAGGAAGTACCCGCACACGCGATCACAGTAACCATCCCCGCGCTGTTCCGCGTACCCAGGCTGATTCTCACCATTCCCGGAAAACGCAAGGCGCAGATTGTGAGGCGCGCTTTCACGGAACCTATTTCAACCGATTGTCCAGCCACGATTCTACGCACGCATCCGGACGCAACAGTCTATCTTGACCCGGACTCTGCGGCGGAACTGGATTGACAGGCCGCTCGATAGGGCCTCAGTCCTGGACTGTCAGGCCTACAGTCATGCCCGGACAACACCCGCTGAATTGTTCTCCCGCAGACCAATCGGTTCCACGGTCGCGCGAGGGGCTCCGAACGGAATCATCTCCGCCATGCGCCGGATACCAATCCATTTCCCCTGCGCACACCGGGTTTTGCAGGAGCGGAATGGGCATCTTTCCGGTGGCCGATATGTTACCGTATCTTTACGCAACGGCATCCACAAGACATTTGGCGGGTTCGCGGGCTGTGGAACAAATGTCAGCGAGCCCCGAATTCCACCTGTGGGCGGCGAGGGGGCGGATGAGAATACAAGTTGCGCTGAATCACCGCACACTCTACCGGTATGAAAAGGCGATATCTCTCGGTCCCCAGGTGATCCAGTTGCGTCCCGCACTGCACTGTCGAACGCCGATTCTCAGTTATTCTCTTGACGTCACCCCCAGCGAACACGTTCTGAACTGGCAACTTGATCCCCACAATAATCGCCTCGCGCGCCTTCTCTTTTCAGGGAAGACGAACGAGTTTCTGGTCGAGGTGAACCTCGTCGCCGATTTATCCCCTTACAACCCATTCGAATTTTTCCTGGAACCGGGAGTTGAGGAATACCCTTTCGAATACGCGCCGGGGTTGGCCAAGGATCTTGAACCCTATCGATCTGTGGATCCGCCTGGACCACTGCTTCATGCGTTTCTTGATAGTTTCGTTGAACGGAAGAGCGGAACAATCGGTCTTCTGCTTGACTTGAATCGAAAGGTGCGAGACGAAATCAGCTATGGGACGAGGCTCGAGCCAGGCGTCCAGACCTGCGAGGAGACCCTCGAGAAGCGCTCCGGGTCGTGCCGTGATTCCGCATGGTTGCTGGTTCAGAGTCTCCGCAATCTTGGCATCGCGGCGCGGTTTGTCTCGGGGTATCTGATCCAGTTGCAGTCAGACGATCCGGCGTCCGGAGGTCCGGAAGCGGATTCGGCCGATCTGCATGCCTGGGCAGAGGCGTTCCTGCCGGGCGCGGGCTGGATTGGGATGGATCCAACTTCGGGCCTGCTCGCCGGCGAGGGCCACATTCCGCTGGTCTGCACGCCGAACGCTTTGCAGGCCGCGCCGATCGCAGGCACTTCGGAGCCGGCCCAAGTGGAGTTCAGCCACTCCATGGCGATTCGGCGTTTGAACGATCCACGACGGCCATCCAAGCCCTTCACCGACCAGGACTGGCAGCGGATAAGAGAGGTCGCGCATGGCGTCGACGAAGAACTGAAAGCACAGGATGTGCGCCTGACCATGGGCGGCGAGCCAACCTACGTCGGCATCGACGACCCCGAGAGCCCGCAATGGAACATCGATGCGGGCGGTTCGATGAAAAGAACCCGCGGCCTGGCGCTGATCCAAGGTCTCCGCGAGGGGATGGCTTCCGGCGGACTTCTCCACTACGGCCAAGGCAAATGGTACCCCGGCGAGGCCGTGCCACGCTGGGCGCTGAGCTGCTACTGGCGTGTCGATGGCGTCCCCGTCTGGGAGGATGTCGGCCTCATCGCGCGCGAAGATCGAGAGTACAATTTTGGAGCGGCCGATGCTCGTGCGTTCATGGAAGCGCTCACGCGCCGTCTCCAGGTGAGCTCCGAAAATTTGCTTCCCGCCTATAACCCGGATAGCGAAACGGCGGAGCCGGTTGGCTACAT
>DATKGE010000306.1:0-21671 GCA_035510955.1 Occallatibacter sp.
GCGCGCTTGAGAGATGCCGACGAGGCCTGAATCGCTTGGCAGTTTACTCCCCACCGAGCCTGGAACCGAAGCCGCTTGAGCGGCCACGCCGGCAGCAGGTCCAGGGGGTTCCCCGGCGTCTGAGGCGCAAAGTGGCCGGCCGGCTGGTGCTGCTTGTGCTGCTGCTGCTGGCGGTGATCACGGGGTCGCTGGCCGGGCTAACCCTGGTTTACTCGGTCGATCTGCCCCAGATCAACGACCTGGAACACTACCGGCCCTCTACCACGACCCAGCTTTACGACGTGAAGGGCCGCGTCATCGGCTCCTTTGCCCTGGAGCGGCGCGAGATCGTCGATTACGACGGATTCGCCCCCGTTCTGCGCCAGGCTGTCATCTCCATTGAAGACAAGAGCTTCACGTCGCACTGGGGCATCAATGTCTTCCGCGTGGTGGGGGCGGCGTGGCACGACATCCGCAGCCACGGGCGCGCGCAGGGCGCTTCCACTCTGACCATGCAACTGGCGCGCAACCTGTTTCTCTCTTCCGAGCGAACCTCGACGCGCAAGATCCAGGAGGCGTACCTGTCCATCCAGATTGAGCGCGCCTTCACAAAGGAGCAGATTTTTACCCTCTATGGCAACCAGATCTACCTGGGCAGCGGCATGTATGGCTTTGAAGCCGCGTCGGAATATTTCTTCTCAAAACATGCAAAAGATTTGACGCTGACCGAAGCTGCACTTCTCGCTGGATTGCCCAAGGGACCGGTGGCATTTTCGCCGCTGCTTTACCCGGAGAAGGCACTTCGGCGCCGCAATTTGGTGCTGACGGAGATGGAAGACGACAAGGCCATCACGCACCAGCAGGCGGAGCAGGCGCGCAAAGCGCCGTTGGGGCTGCATATCGCGCAGCCGGAGATGTCCGCGGCGCCGTGGTTCGAGGAGGAAGTGCGGCTGGAGTTGGAAAAACGCTTTGGCAGCGAGCAGGTTCACGAGGCGGGACTGAAGGTGCAAACCACGCTCGACCTGGACTTGCAGCAGACGGCGAACCGCGCCGTAGGCGACGGACTGGCTGTGTACGAGCGGCGCAAGGGATGGACAGGCAAGCTGCAGAATGTGGTGGACGAGGGGATGTCGCTTGAGGAGTACAAGCATCCGGACTGGGCGGTGAAGGTGAGCCCCGGCGACTATGTTCACGCCATGGTGACCAGCGACCTGCCGCTGGAGATTCGGGCGCGCGTGGGCAATGAGCAGATCGTGCTGCTGCAGGACGACTGGAAATGGACCGGACAGCGCTCCGGAAGCGAACTGGTCAAGCCCGGCGACATCATCTACGTGCACCTTTCCGACGTAATGGAGAGCGGTGGGCTCCGCGCCACGCTGGAGCAGGACTCGGGAGCCGAAGGGTCGCTGATGGCCATCGACAATACCTCCGGCGACATTCTGGCCATGGTGGGCGGACGCGATTACGCGCTTTCCGAGTTCAACCGTGCCACCCAGTCCGAGCGCCAGACCGGGTCCAGCTTCAAGCCCTACGTCTACACGGCGGCCATCGAGGCCGGCGCCAAGCCCGACGACATCATCGTCGATGGGCCGGTCAGCTTTGGCGGCTACACACCGCATAACTACGAGAATGACTACAAGGGGGCCATGACGCTGACCAACGCCTTCGCCGAGTCGCGCAACATTCCCGCGCTCAAGCTGGCGGCGCGCGTGGGCATTCACAAAGTGATCGACGTGACCCATCGCTTCGGCGTCACGTCGAATATACCCGCCTATCTTCCCATTGCCATCGGCGCGGTCGAGATAACACTCAATGAGCAGGTTGCTTCCTATTCCGTTTTCCCAAATGACGGCGTCCGCGTGACGCCGCGGCTGATCCGCAAGGTGTCGAACGCCGACGGGGTTACGTTGTGGGAAGATGCACCGGCGGTCACTGAGGTCATCGACCGGCAGACGGCGCGCACCATGATGATCCTGCTGCGCGCGGTCACCGCGCACGGAACGGGCGCGGCGGCAGCGCAACTCAAGCATCCGCTGGGCGGCAAGACAGGCACCACCAGCGACTACACCGACGCGTGGTTCCTGGGCTTTTCACCTTCAGTGACGTGCGGTGTGTGGGTGGGCTACGACAGCCGCCAGTCGCTGGGCGACAAGGAGACCGGCGCCAAGGCCGCGCTGCCCATCTGGATGACATTCATGAAGGCGGCTATCGTGGGCAAGGACGACGAGCAATTTTTGTCCGACACCTTAGATGACCAGACCCTGAAGGCCAATGCGGAAGAGCCGGCAAAACAGGATGCAGGCAACGCCGCAACAGCGACACCGACAAACAACGCGGCTGCCAGAATTGTGAAGACGCGCACTCCGGTTGGGACAGCTTCATCTGCCCCCGTGACCCCGTCGCGTGTAGAGCCCACAACCCAATTCGCTATGAAGCCGTTGCGGGGTCCCTCTCGGGCAAAACCGCAGGTCAAGCCCGCGTTTTCGCCGCGATCCGTTCCGGCCAAGCCACCAGCAGCGGCCAACCCGGCCCGGGTGCAACCCGGCGGCTAGGAAGCTCGAGAAACGGGATGCCAATTGCCCGGCGGTGCGAGCAGGTTCTAGCCAACCAGCCGGAAATAGCGCTTGGCCTTGGACACATCTTTGAAGATCTGGGCCTTCAGGGCTTCGGGGGATGGCCATTGAATCTCGCCGCGCAGGCGCAGCAGGAACTCCAGGTCGATGGGTGTGTGCTCGTCCATCTCCATCGGCTCAAAGTCCAGAATGTGCGACTCGACGGCGAAGGAGGGCTCTCCAAACGTGGGCCGATTGCCGACGTTGGTGACGGCCTGAAAGCAGCGGCTGCCAACGGTGAGGCGCGTTACGTAGACGCCGAAGGCCGGGAGCAGTTCTTCATAAGGCGCAAGGTTGACGGTGGGCACCAGCACGCGGGCGCCGATGCCGCGGCCGCGAACCTGCGTCCCGCGCATGGCGAAGGGACGGCCAAGCATCCAGCGGGCGCGGCGCATGTCTCCGGCGGCGACGAGGGTGCGGATGGCGGAGCTTGAAACTTCCAGGCCGTGTGTGTGGACTGGTTCATGTACATCGAAGGAGAAGCCGCAATCAGCGCCAAATTTGCGCAGTTCTTCGACGCCGGCCCGCGCCTGGTGGCCGAAGTGAAAATTGCCGCCTTCATGCAGGCTGCGCACGTCGAGAACCCCAACCAGAATCTGTTGCACAAACTCCTGCGCCGGGAGGCTGGCGAAAGAAGCATCGAAGGGCAGAACCACGACGGCATCTATCCCTGTGGAGGCCAACAGCTTGATGCGCTCGTCCATGGTGGTGAGCAGCCGGGGCGTTTTGGCCGGGCGGAGGAAGCGTTCGGGATGCGGGTCAAAAGTAACGGCAACCGAGCGGAAGCCCAGACCGCGCGCCTCGTCGACCACGGCGGAGAGAATCTCCTGGTGGCCAAGGTGCACGCCGTCGAAGTTGCCGATGGAGGCCACCGACGGGCCGAAATCCGCTGGGATCTCCGCCATGGAGCGATAGACGGGAATGATGGGACCGGCGCCGTTGCTCATAGGGTAATGCTCACAGGCTCACAGGGACGGTCAGGCCGTCGAAAGCCAGCTCGACGCCGGCCGGCAATGTGCGGTTGGTGGCTTCGTGGCCAAGTTCATGGGCGATGTGCGTGAGCCAGGTTTGCCGCGCGCCAATGCGCCGCGCCCAGCCCAGCGCCTGCTCCACGGTGGCGTGGCTGGGGTGGGGTTTGTGGCGCAGGGCGGAGAGCACCAGGTGGTCCAGGCCCTCAAGCAGCGCAAAGCTTTCTTCGGGAATGCTGCTTACGTCGGTGAGGTACACGGCGCGGCCAAAGCGGTAGCCGACAATCTCCATTTCGCCGTGCAGCAGGGGGATGCGCTGGAACTCGACGCCGTGAATTGGGGTTTTGTCTGCAAGCGGCTCGAGGCGCACGCGGGCGCGATTGGGGTAAGTGGCTTGCGGAGAAAATGTGTAGGAGAAGATGCTCTCCAGGACCGCCGTCGTCTCCGGCGTAGCGTAGAGCGGAATGGGACCGCCTTCGCGAAAGGCCTTGAAGCTGAGCGGGCGCAGATCATCGAGGCCGAGAATATGATCGGCGTGGGAGTGGGTGTACAGCACCGCGTCCACGCGCTTGACGCCGCTGCGCAAGGCCTGCTCGCGGAAGTCCGGGCCGGTGTCGATGACCACCACGCGCTCAGTTCGGTTGCTTGCGTCGTTCCAGCGGAGCAGCGCGGATGGGCGCAGTCGACGGTCGCGCGGATCGGCGGAGGTGCAGACCGCGCAGGCGCAACCGAGCGTTGGTACCCCCATCGAGGTCCCGGTCCCTAGAAATGTGAGGCTTCCTTCCATATGTTCCGGGAAATCTTTGAGGAGGTTCTTCTTGCCGATTCCGCATTCCCTCAGGGGCTAAAGCCTGGATCATTGTGCTTGATTGATGTACTGGCTGAAGCCCGTACCCTTCAAGACTGCAATACGTTCAGGCTGTTCCTGGACCGTTCATTACCGTTGTTTTCCCGGCGGCGGGGGTTGAGGGGGCTGCATTGCCTGCAGGTTGATCATGCTAGTCAGTTCCAGGAAGGCCATGCGCGTCTCGAAAAGGACAGTTTGCAGCGCGCGGTCTTCGCCTTCGGTGAGGTTGCCCTTCGTCTTTTCGGCCAGAACGCCCAGCAGGTCGATGGTGGTGCGCGCGCCCAGAATGTCAACGCGGGGTCGCTGGCCATCCTGCGCTCCGGCTCCCATCTGAATCATGGCGGAGACGTAGAACTGCTGCACCAGGTGCTCGAAGGTGATGGGCGGCTGCGCGCCGACGGCGGGGTTTTGTGCGCGGACAAGTTCTTCGAGGCGCTGTGCCGAGGCGTCGTAGGCAACCTTTTGCTCCTGGCTCTCCTGGGCGGTGGGCGGAGGGGGCAACTCGGTCCCTGCTTCCTCGTCCGATGGCCCTGTGGCGGCATTGGCAGGGGTCGACTGGGAGCCGTTTCTGCCTTCGTGGACCACAAGGCGCGGGCCCGTGGATGGCGAAGCCGGCTCTGCTGGAGCTGATTTCGCTTCCGGTTGAGGCTCCGCGTGCTGGGCAGCCTTTTCGCTCTGTTGTTCTTCTTCGGCCTTGAATTTGCGGCGGTCTATGACTTCGAATTTGGGGGTATCGCTCATAGCTTCAGTCTTCCCGTCTGTCATCGGTGTCTGGTTGCATCGTTAAGAAAAACTGGGGGGCGCGGCCAGGATGCGTGCCGTCCCCGCCAACCCTCCGTCGGTGGCCGCTTTCACAGTGTAGGCGATGGTTCCGTTATGCGCTTCGGCTTCGCCGCGTATCATGGCGAGCGCGAAGACACGGCGGCCCGAGGCCAGCGGCAGCTCAGCCGCGCTGGTGATGTGCCCGGCAGCCGTATAGCCTTCCAATGCCAGCTCGGTGCCGGCAGCCGGGACAGGTCCGGATAACTCTAGGTGGCGCAAATGCCGGTGCACGTTGCCGCGGGAACGGATGCGCTCCACAATCTCCTGGCCCAGGTAACAGCCTTTGCTGAAATGGAGCGCCCGCATCTGCGAGGTCTCCTGGGGCAGATCGCGTTCCACCATGTCGATTCCGTAGGCCGGAATCCCTTCGGCGATGCGGAACGCTTCGAGCGATGCGCTTCCCACCGGCGCTGCTCCCGCGGTGCGCAGATACATCCACAGCTTGCCGAGTTGCTGCTGCGGCGCCCAGAGCGCATAATGCGCCGCCGTCGCGCCGTACTCCCGCGCAATGCGCAGGTCCATCCCGTTCCACTCCACGCGGGTGCTGGTCATGGGCCCGGAAAGCACGGGCAGACCGACGCGCGCCAGAACCTCTTCTACCGCCGGGCCGGTGAGGCCGAGGGCCGCTTCGCCGGCAAGCGGAACCAGTTCGACGTCGTCCATGATGATGAAGCGTTCAAGGTGGGCGAGCAAACGGTCGTACTGATCGGCGTCTATTTCGAGCTCCAGCTGATCGCCCTCGTGCCAGACAGTGAGGTCACCCTGAATGCGCCCCTGCGCATTGAGCACCAGGTTCCACGCGCCGCAGTTCTTGCCCAGGTCGGTCACCATATTGGTGACCATGCCGCTGAGCCAGCGAAAGCGGTCTTCTCCGCGCACGGCGACGCGCCTGAGCCATCCCAGATCGTGGCCGGCGGCGGCTATGGCCAGCGCGGCGGATTCCGCGGCCGGCGCGTCTAACTCACGGGGGGTGACTACGCCCCGATAGAGGACAAGCTCATGAGGGGTGGCGCCGGAATCGAGCAGTTCAGCAAATGCCGTGGTTTGAGGAGTCGCAGCAAGATCGATGTGCGTCATAAGGAAACTTTTCCGTGGCGGTACGCGAGATTTGAAGAGCAAATCCCGCGCAACACCGCATCTTAATTATAGCCTTGAAAGAAGATGAAGATGCCGCGGCATGAGAATCCCGGTGCAGCCGGAATGGAAATGGAGAATGAATGAGCGAGCAGCGCCTGGGGTTAAAGCAGGTTTGGCAGCGATGGGCATGGGCTGCGTGTTTGTGCGTTTTGGCGACAGCAACGGCCGGAGCCCGACAGGCACCCGCAGCCACGACTCCGCAGGCCAAGACGCCGCCTAATTCCCAGGCTCAATCGGGCGAGAAGCCAGAGACTCACATCACTCCGGGCCAGGCCAAGCTGCTTTTCTCGCTGGTGGATGAGCTGATCAAGTTCTCCTCGGGCGAGACCGGGCTGCCCATCAAGAGCGATGTCAAGCGCAAGATCACCAGCCGCGCCGAGGTGGAAAGCTACCTGAAAGAAAAATTCAATGAGGACGAGGGCGCCAAGCGCCTGCAGCGCGACGAGATCGTGCTCAAGAAGTTCGGCCTGCTGGACCGCGACTTTGACCTCAAGCCGTTTCTTCTGGCGCTGCTCACCGAACAGGTTGAGGCGTATTACGACTCCAAGACCAAGACCGTGAACATGCTGGACTGGGTGAGCATCGATGAGCAAAAGCCGGTGCTGGCGCACGAACTCACGCATGCGCTGCAGGACCAGCGCGTCGACCTGAACAAGTGGGGCGACCAAACCCCCGACGATGTCTCGCTGGACGCGGCAGGCGACAGCGATCACATGGTCAAGGACGAGCTCGATACTGCGCGGGACGCGGTGGTCGAAGGCCAGGCCACGGCCGTCATGATGGACTACATTCTCAAGCCCATGGGCAAGAGCCTGGTCAAGGACCCGGAGGTAATGGACTTCGTCAAGCAGCAGATGAAATCCACGGATAGTTCGCCGGTGCTGGCGCGGGCGCCGCTACTGCTCTCCGAGTCACTGCTTTTTCCTTATAGCGAGGGGCTCAGCTTTGAGCAGGATGTGTGGATGGACCAGGGCCAGGCCGCAGCCTTTCCCGGAACCCTGGACCGTCCACCGACCTCGAGCTGGGAGATCATGAACCCGCGCAAATATGAACAAAAGAGTACCCCGGCGATTCCCCTGCTACCCGATATTCATCCGCTGCTGGACAAGCTCTATAAGCCTTATGACATTGGCCAGGTGGGACAGCTCGACCTGCACATCCTGGCGGGCATCTTCGCCGGCGAGAACACTGCCCGCGACTTGACTCCGGCATGGAACGGCGGCGTCTACTGGGCCGGGCAGCGGCTTTCGGCAACCACCGCGGCGGAGCAGAGTAGCCCCAATTCGCTGGCCCTGTTTTATCTCTCCAACTGGAAGAACGCTGCGTCCGCACAAGCCTTTGCGCAGATGTACGCGAACCAGCTGGGGCGCAAATACTCCGGACTGAAGCCCGACCTCGCCGACCAGAGAGATGGAACGGCTAAGCTTCCCAACGGCGAGACGGAGCAAGTTTTTTCCACCAGCGAAGGTCCGGTAATCATAACCACGCGCGACAAGCTGGTGTTTGTGGCGGAGAGCTTTCCGCTGGATGTGGCTCGGAAGCTTACCGAGCTGATTCTGGATGCGCAGGGAACCGGGGACCTGAAAATGGCTGGAGGTGTGCCCGTTCGAGTGTCGCCGGTCCGCGCAGTTGAGGCGCGTGAGCCGTTGACGGCCGACCTGATGCTGCTGTTTTCGAATTGTGGCGTGATGAAGGCGGCGGTGGATGGGGCGGTGCGGGCGGGACGCTAGTCGGTGGTGAAAAGTGTCCTGGGGTTGATTGGAGTTTGCGGGATGGATTCAGCGAGCCAGCGCGCGCTCCGCGTGCATAGCGAGTCAGCAAGTTGGCGAATGCTGTTGCAGTTGCGAGGATCAATCAGTCTTTGTTGACCAGATATTCATCCACCAGCACGGCTACAAGGGCGGCGGTGGGGACTGAGACGAGAGCTCCGGGAACGCCGCCCAGGGCGGAGCCCAGCAACAAAGCCACCAGGATGGCGAGGCCCGGCAGGCCGACGCTGTTCTTCATGATGCGCGGCGTGAGGTAGGAGTTTTCAACCTGTAGATAGATCACATAGAAGATGGCCACGCCGAGGACGCGGCCCCAGGAGTCGATGGCCGCGACCAGCAGCGCCAGGGCTACGCAGGCGGCAGCGCCCAACACAGGAATGATGTTGAGCAAGCCGGTCAGCACGCCCAGCGCAAACGCATAGCGAATGTGCAGGGAGATATAGACGATGGTGCTTACGAGGCCAAGAATGAGCATCAGGCTGCCCTGGCCGACCAGCCACTTGTCCATGCGGATGCGGGCCCGCTGCAGGGCATTGTCCAGGCGGTCGCGGCTCTGCGGCGGGAAAAAGGAAAGAAACCAGGCGTAGGCGTGCTTGCCTTCCAGGATGAAGTAGACGGTGAGCACGAAGCCCATGGCCACATTCACCAGCGCCCCCGCCCAATCCCTGAGGGAGAGCAGCAGATAGGTGGCCGCGTTGCTGACAAAGTCCTGAAATTTGGTGGTGATCTCTTCCGTGTTCAGGTTGTCGGCGAAAGGAATGTGCTTGAGCCGCTCGATCACCTGGGGCAAGCGCGCCGGCAAATCGTGGGCGAACTCCTGCATATCGTGGATGACAGGAGGCAGAGCCAGAAAACCAAATGCCGTCAGTGCGGCGGCCATGGCGAGGAGAAGAAAGAAAACGGCATAGCCCTTGAAAGGCCGCCAGCGGCCAATGTGAAGCCGGGAGGTGAAGCGGACCACGGGCGTAAGCACGGTGGCGAACAGCGAGCTCACGTAGAGCAGCATGAGCACGTCGCGGACCAGCCACGCCACGGCGCAGGCCAGCAACAGCGCGAAGGCGAAGACGATGTCGCTGCGCAGAGTGCGCTGTGGGCTGGCGAGGCGCTCGGTCATGGCTGGTTGAGGTTCGCGGTTTCCCACCCTTGCGAGAGGAAAAACTCGCAAGGATGGGGCACGGGAAATTGTCCACTGCTCACTTGTCTCCGCCGAGGATGGAGCCGACGATGCCGCCCAGCAGCGCGCCGCCGGCTGCGGGGCCGACCTGGCGCGATTCGCCACGGGGAATGTACTCGGCAATCTGGTGCGCCAGGCGCGAGATGGGCAGCGTCTGCAGCCACACCGTGCCCGGTCCTTGCAACACTGCCAGAAAGATTCCGTCTCCGCCGAAGATGGCATTCTTGAGACCCGGCACCATCATGATCTGGAAGGCTACCGAAGACTGGAAGGCGCCTACGTGGCCGGGATGGACGCGGAGGACTTCGCCTGGGGCGAGGTTTTTCATGATCAGCTCGCCGCTCAATTCCAACCACGCGGTTCCCTGGCCGGCAACTTTTTGCAGCAGGAAGCCGCTGCCGCCAAAGACGCCTGCGCCAAGCGACTGCTGGAAGCCCACGCCGATAGTGACTCCGTCGGTGGCGCAGAGAAAGCCGTGGCGGTGAATCAGGTACTCCTGGCCCGGACCGACGGGAATGGGGACAATGTGGCCGGGCACCTTGGTGGCGAACGAGACCTCGCCGGGGTATTGCATGGCGCGGTACTCGGTCATGAAGAGACTGCCGCCGCCGGCCACGCGCTTGAGCACGCCGAACAGTCCGCCGCCTCCGCCCATCTGGGTGTGGGTGGTCATCTGGATGGAAGCGGTCATCCAGGAGAGCTCGCCGCTCTCGGAAAAGACGCTCTCGTTGGGATCAAGCTGCACATCAAGCACGGGCATGGTGGTGCCCTGAATTCGTGTCTGCATCGTCACTGCCTCCCGATGATGGACAGTGTACCTGCAGTCACCACACCTGAGTCGAGCTAAAACCGACTCATGCCCGGAAAAACGACGTCAGGAAGCGCGCAAGCAAGAGCGCAGGCGACGGAACTGGAATCCGTTCCCGCCGCCGTCCTGCGCGGGAAAGTGGATGTGCGGTTCATCCGCATCCGCGTGCTTCTATTTCTTGGCGTCGATCGCTACGTTGTGGGTTTGCGCGATCTGCTCGGCGGATTGCAGATGCTGGGCGAGAACGGGAGCGTCCATTTTGGCTGCCTGCTGCAGGTTCGGATCCTGGGCCGTTTGCGCCTCGGTGTTGAAGTTCTTCACATCCTGCTGGTTGTCTTTCACAACCGCCTTGAGGTATTCCTCGTCGAATTGCGAGCCTGTCAGCGATCCCAGCCTGGCGATCAGCTGCCGGTCTTTCTTGGAAGGCTCTTTGGGCTTCGAGACGTCAAGCTTGTCGGCGATAGGTTTGAGCTGCTCGTCGAGCTTGGTGCGGTTTTCAACCATGCGCTGGCCCAACTGCTTGACATCGTCGCTTTGCGACTTCTGCTGGGCCAGCTGCCCGAGTTGCACTTCGGCAGCATCGCTCTGGAAGATGGACGCGACGAACATCTGATCGGCGGGAGCGGCTGCGTTGGCGGTGGGAACTGCTTTCAACCCTCCGGGGCCGGTTTGCTGCTGCGGTTGTTGATTTTGCATGGGCTGCTGTTGAGCGCCGACGCCGGGTTGCTGGCCCTGGGCGAGTGTTGCGACGCCCGTAAGAAAGGCCGCGGTGAAGATCAGAATCCTGATTGAGCTGGGGTTTGTGTTCATTCGATTTTCCGCCTTTCTGGTGGGTACGAGGGGGTCGATCCGGATTGGTGAGCGGGGCGGGTGTGCCAGTGGCGTTATCCGCCAGGCTCGTCAGCCAATTTTTGATGCATCGCGCAGGACGGGAGTTGCTCGGAGGCGAGCCTGCCCTGGCGGACTGCCGTCCGTACGCAGCAGGTCGAATGCGACTAATGTTCCATGCGCTATGCACAGCGCGAACCCTTCCGGGTCGAGGCGGGGTCGGGCAGAGTGCGGGGACTGGCGCAGTCAGAGCACTGGCTGCAAACCCCAGTTCAATTTTTGGCGTCGAGGGCAATGTTGTGGGCTTGCGCCACTTGCTGGATGGACTGAAGTTGCTAGGACAGCTCGCCTCCATCCTGCTGCGCAAGCGTCTGGATCCTCGGGTCTTGCGCGGTCTGAGCCTCAGTTCCAAAATCCTTGATGTCCTGATGGTGTATCTTTGCCAGCGCCTTGAGGAATTCTTCGTCGAATTGAGGGCCGGAAAGAGCTTCGAGCCTGGCAATCAACTGCTTGTCTTTCTTTGTCGGGCCCTTCGGCTGGCTCACTTCAAACGATTGGGCGATGGGCTTGAACTGAGCGTCCAGATTCGTCCTGGCCGCTGTGATCTTCTGCGCCAACTGCTTGACATCGTCGCTCTGGGATTTCTGCTGCGCCAGCTGTCCGAGCTGCAAATCGCCCGCGTCGCGCTCCAGAACGGCGCGCACGAAGGCCTCGTCTCCAAACGAGTGGGGGACGGTTGTGACCGGTCCGGCGACGCCCAGTCCAGGCAATGTCGGTTGGTTGTATGCGGGCTGCGGGCTTGCCGTGGACTGTCCCGATCCTCTTTGCAAGGAAGCCGCCAGTATCGCCAGCAGAAAGATTCCGCGATAGATCGACAACCGGCTGGTGATTCGTTTCGTAGTCATTTGAGCTCCTTCTCTTTGGTCGGTCGGAAAGGTTGATTCCAACGGCAGGGCCGCACTTGAGAATTTGCGGCGCGCAAAGCTGCATCGGCAGTTCCCTGTTGGACTTGAAAACCCCGGCGGCGGTTAGTTCTCAACCCGGGTCTTCGCATCGGAAGGTTCACGAGCTGACTATTCCACCACATGGAGACTGGTTTCCGCGGTTGCAAGTGAGCTACCGCCTATCCAGATTCTATAGGTGGTTGGCTCTACGGTTTGCTTGAGATCGGCGTTGTAGAAACTGAGCTCTTCGAAGCCCAGAGAGAACTCGATGTGCTTTTTCTCGCCGGGAGCGAGCTGAACGCGCGCAAAACTCTTCAGCTCGCGGACCGGCTGCTCCACGCTGGCGGAGGTGTTGCGGATGTAGAGTTGCACCACTTCAGTCCCCGCGACGCTGCCGGTGTTTTTGACGTCTACGCCTACCGTGACGACGGGCTTTCCGGCGGAGGCGATCAGTTCGCTTGCGGGGATCTCGGCGCGGCTGATGGTGGGCTTCGAGTAACTGAAGCGGGTGTAGCTCAGGCCCCATCCGAAGGGAAACAGCGCGGAGTTCTCCTCATCCATATAGCGCGAGACGAATTTTTCTCCGGCATCGTGGGGGAAGTGGCTGAGGTCGCCGTGGGCGGGACGGCCGGTGGGGAGTTGTGCATAGTAGAGCGGCTCCTGGCCGACGGCGCGAGGAAAGCTGGAGGGGAGCTTGCCGGAGGGGTTGACTTCGCCGAAGAGGACGTCGGTGACCGCGGGGCCGGCTTCGATGCCGGGGCTCCACGCCTCGAGGATTGCGGGGACATGGGCGGCGGCCCATTTCAGTTCCAGCGGGCGTCCGGCAAGCACGATGAGGATTACGGGCTTGCCGGTGGCTACGACGGCCTCAAGAAGCTGCTCCTGCGCGCCGGTAAAGCCCAGCGTGGCGCGGCTGGAGGCTTCGCCCTCCATCCAGTTGGTGGGCTCGCCTAGAGCGAGGATGGCTACGTCGGCTTTCTTGGCGGTCTCGACGGCATCGGCGATGGTTTTGGCGTCGTCGGGGATGGGCGAATGGTCGTCGCCGGCGACCGGGCCGAGGAAGGTTACGTGCCTGAGTACGTTGGCGTCTTCGCCACTCAGGAGGCCGCAGCCTGGCGCGTAGAGCAGGCGGTCACCGAGGCGCTGCTGAAGAGCTGTGCGGAGGGTGATGACGTATTTGGGATCGCCGGTGACAGCCCATGCGCCGAGCAATTCGCGCTGGTCGTCGGCGAGGGGACCGATCAGAGCCACTTTTTTTGCTTTCGCAGTCAGCGGTAACAAGGTTCCGACGCCTTCGACGGGGTCGTTCTTGAGCAGCACAAAGGTTTCGTCGGCTATTTTGCGGGCTGCGGCGCGGCGCTCGGGAGTGGCGTCGTAGGCCGGGCCGGCGGGGGTGTAAGGATGCTCGAACAAGCCCAGCGCGAACTTGACGCGCAGAACGCGGCGCGTGGCTTCGTCGACCACACTCTCCGGAATTTTTCCGGAGCGGACCTGGCCGGCGATCACGTTGCCGTAGAGGTTGCCTTCCATGTCCATGTCCACGCCGGCTTCGAGCGCCTTGCGGGCCACGGTTGGGCCGTCGCCAATGGAGTGGTTAACCAATTCGCCGATCGCGCCCCAATCGGAAACGACGAAGCCGTCAAAGCCCCACTCCCGGCGCAGAATTTCGGTGAGCGTGAAGGGGTTGGCGGAGGCGGGGATGCCGTTGAGGGAGTTGAAGGAGCTCATCAGCGTGGCCGCGCCGGCATCGACCGCGGCGTGGAAGGGCGGCAGATACACCTGGCGCAGGGTGATCTCGCTCATGTCCGCGGCGTTGTAGTCGCGGCCGGCAATGGCCGCGCCATAGCCGACAAAATGCTTCACGCTGACTGCGACGGAATCGGGTTTGGAGAGATCGTCCTGCTGGTAGCCTTTGACCCAGGCGCGCGCCATGGCCGAGCCGAGGTAAGGGTCTTCGCCGCTGGACTCGACGATGCGGCCCCAGCGCGGGTCGCGGGCAATGTCCACCATGGGCGAAAACACCCAGGCCAATCCGTCGGCGCGGGCTTCGCTGGCGCCGGAGCGGGCGACAAGCTCGGCGGCGGAGGGATCCCAACTGGCGGCGATGGCCAGGGGGATGGGAAACGTGGTGCGATGGCCGTGGATCACGTCCTGGCCGAAGAGCAGGGGTATGTGCAGCCGCGACTTCTCCAGGGCGATGTGCTGGTAGTGATTGGTGGCGTCGGCGCCGACCACGTCGAGCATCGATCCCAACTGCCCTTTGGCTACCATCTCTTCATAGCGGAGCTTCGAGGCGTTGGGTCCGGTGGCGTATCCGGCGGAGTATTGCACCAACTGGCCGATCTTTTCCTCCAGCGTCATCTTCTTCAGCAGCGCATCGACGCGGTCGTTCAACTGCTTTGAGGCCAGTTGGGCGTTGGGCGCGGGACTGGTCTGGGCGGTGGCCAGGAACGAGCCGAGTCCGGCCACCAGCAGAAGCGGCAGTAGCCGGAGAGTGCGTGGGAAAATGAATATCATGGCTGGGTCATGATAAACCGTTTGAGAAGAAGGCGTCAGCAGCCTGCGGCACGGGTTGTACGTCGGTTCTCAGTTGGCTCGTGACACGCGGACAATCGGCTCATGTTGCGGGAAACTTCTCTGGCCCGCAACCTTTGGATATTCAGCCCCGTTCATGATTGCTTCGCGAAACAACGCTGCCGGCGATGGGCTCGCCTTCCGGCTTTGGTTTTCGTCCAAGGTTATGGGAGCCGGAACCACATTGAACCGAAGAGATTTTGTGACTTTAGTTGGAGCAGGGGCAGCAGCGCTCTCCGCAGAACCGCTGATAGCAGCGGTGCCAGGGGACAAGATCAAGGCAGTTGCATTCGACGGGCTGGCAGTTTTCGATGCGCGGCCGGTTGCCGCGCTGGCCGAGCGGGTCTTTCCTGGACGCGGGGAAGAGATAAACGCCCTATGGCGGACACGGCAGTTTGAGTACACATGGCTGCGGACTCTGGGACGGCAGTATGCCGACTTCTGGCAGGTGACGGAGGAGGCGCTGGTGTTCTCCTGCAAGTCTCTGAAGTTGGAGCTGACCAGGGCGGATAGCGACCTGCTGATGCAGAGTTACCTCGAACTGAAGGCGTGGCCGGAGGCACTCGCGGCGCTGAAGGAGTTGAAGGCCAGCGGTCTGCGGATGGCGTTTCTATCGAACTTTACTGCGGCGATGCTTGATCGAGCGGTGAGGAACTCTGGCCTTGAGGGTATTTTTGAGGATCACTTGAGTACTGATCGGGTGCGGGCGTTCAAGCCTGATCCTCAGACCTACAGAATGGCGTTGAGTGCATTCGGGTTGAGGAAAGAAGAGATCGCTTTTGCCGCGTTTGGAGGCTGGGACGCGGTGGGGGCAAAGTGGTTCGGCTTTCCTACGTTCTGGGTGAACCGCGCACAAGTCGCGGGAGAAGAGCTTGGGACGGTGCCTGATGTAGCAGGTAAAGACTTGAATGATCTAGTAACATTTCTCCAAGTTAGTCATTAGCGACACTTGGTCAAGCGGCCCGACCACCCGTCGGATCGCGTCGTACATTTCTCGCAGGAGCAGACAATCGGGATTCGCGCCGGGTGACGGGCCACCTGGAATCACAACCGTTTTTGCGGCGCGCCTGCCTGCCGCGAATTCAGGTACCCACCCAGCCGCAACTGCGTGTAGCGGGAATCCCGGACAATGCACTACTCTTGCCATTGAGCCGCATGATCAGGTTTCTCGCCCATCTTCGCAATGCCGCCCTCCAGGCCCTGGCCCACGACTTGTTCAACACCGCCAAGGCTGTGGCCTACTCCGGTATGCTGTTGTTGTTTCCCGCCCTGCTCGTCGTGACCACGCTGCTGGCGCAGTTGCCGGAAGGAAGCACCGCGGTGGGCGCAATCCGCAATGCCTTCGGGCAGGTGCTCCCCGCCGACTCCATGCAACTGCTTCAGTCGTATGTGCTCGGCCCGAGCTTCCACTCGAAGCGGGTGATGGTGTCCGCCGGCACGCTCAGCGTCTTCGCCGGGCTAGGCATGATGCTGTCGCTGATGGAGGGCTTTCGCCGCGCCTATCGGCTGCCGCTGGAGGACTGGAGTTTCTGGGGCCGCCGGCTGCGGGCCCTGCTTCTGGTGCCGATTGCTCTTGTGCCGCTTTCCCTGGCCACGCTGGTGGTGGTGTTTGGCCACCAGATCGAGTTGTGGATGGTTCAAAATTCGACCCACGAAATGCGTCATATCGTGCTCATCTTCTGGAGGCTCATCCGCTGGTCGGTTGCACTGGTCACCAGCGTCACAGTGCTCAGCGCGCTCTACCACTTCGGTACGCGACGCACGGAGCACTGGTTCTGGGTTGCTCCCGGCGCCGCCTGGGGAACGCTGCTTTGGTTTCCGTCGACCCTGGCCTTCGGATGGTACGTCACCCGCGTTGCAGATTACAGCATGTTCTACGGCTCATTCGGAGCCGGGATTGCTACCCTGATCTGGCTTTACATCACCGCGGTCAGCGTGCTGCTGGGAGCGGAATTGAACGGCGCTCTTTTTCGGGAACGCCAGCAACGGAATTCCGATTCCGGCGAATCCGACGCAACTAGCTCAAGCGTGTAACGAGACGCGCTGACGGCTATCCGCGCACAATGGAGAATGGATCAAGCAAGGCTTTGCTCCATCCCCCTCCGTGTACAATAAAGCTGTTCATACCCACTGATTCATTCACTCAAAAACCCGCCTTTATTTGGAGTCTTCCCCATGCCATTTGAACTGAGTTTGACCGATTCCCCGTCCCAGCGCCGCGCCAAGATTGTGGCTACGCTTGGACCGGCATCGAACACCGAGCCGGTGTTTCGCGAGCTGGTGCGCGCCGGCATCGACGTCGTGCGCCTCAATTTCTCCCACGGGACGCACGAGGAGAAGCTGGCGCTGATCCAGATGATTCGCAAGGTAAGCCGCGAGGAGCGCAAGCCGCTTTGTATCCTGGGCGATTTGCAGGGGCCGAAGATTCGTACTTCCAAGCTGAAGGATCATTTGCCGGTGCTGCTCAAGGCAGGCGGGCAGCTGACCATTACGCCGCGCGATGTTCCGGGCACAGCAGGCCTGGTGGGCACTACGTTCAAGACGCTGGCGGAAAATGTTGAGCAGGGCTCGCACATTCTGCTCTCTGACGGGCTGATCGAACTGCGCGTCCACGACGTGGATGGGGACGACGTGGTGTGCGACATCATCAACGGCGGTATGCTGGGTGAAAACAAGGGCATCAATCTGCCCGGCATTGCGGTGCGCGTGCCCTCGTTGACTGACAAGGACAGCCAGGACCTTGAATTCGCGCTCAAGAACGGCGTGGACGCGATCGCCGTTTCCTTTGTCCGCACCGCCGAAGATGTGAGGCTGGTGCGCAATCGCGTCTCCGCTTACGGCAGCGAGACCTGGATCATCGCCAAGCTGGAAAAGCCCCAGGCCATTGAACACCTGGACGCAATCCTGACCGTTGCCGACGCCATCATGGTGGCTCGCGGCGACCTGGGAGTGGAGATGCCGCCGGAAAAGGTTCCGGCCATTCAAAAGCACATCATCCGCCGCGCCGCGGAGTTCCGCAAGCCGGTAATCACGGCTACTCAAATGCTGGAGTCGATGATCGAGAACCCGCGTCCGACCCGCGCCGAGGTCTCCGATGTGGCCAACGCAGTCTACGACGGGACGGATGCCGTGATGCTGTCCGGCGAGTCGGCGGTGGGCAAGTACCCGGTGGTGACGGTGGCCATGATGGCGCGCATCGTGGTGGATGCCGAACGCCACATCAAGGAACAGCGCTACGCCGAACCCAGGGAACACGGTAGCCATCTTTCCATTGCCGAGACCATTTGCGAAGCCACAGCCCATGCCGCGGACGACTTGGACCTGCGCGGCATTGCGCTGTTCACCGAGTCCGGCGTGACCGCGCGCCAGCTCTCGAAGTACCACCCGACGGCTCCCATCTTCGCGCTCAGCCCCATCGAGGTCACCATCAACCGGCTGAACCTCCTTTGGGGCACCACCCCCATCCGCTGCCCCAAGGTGAGCACGACGGAAGCCCTGGTGGACGTGGCCGAGAGCCTGCTCGAACAGGGCGGCTACGTGCGGCCGCGTGAGGTGATCGCGATTGTCGCCGGCACACGCACCAAGTCGGGGTCGACGAATTTTCTTCGGCTGCACGTAATGGGGGAGCACAATCAGGAAGGCGTGCGCTTCTTTGCGCCGAAAGAAGACGAGTCTGTTCCAGTTCCCGGCCCCGAAGCTACTGCCGGGATCAAGCGCCCCGCACCTAAAGCCGCGGCAAAGAAGAAATAAGCGGATTCAGCGGGACGAGCAAAAAAAGCAGCTCCCGATTAGAGCGGCGTTTTGCTGTCTTCAACAATTACACTGTGGGCTACTGGCCGATTTCACGAGCCGCGTCGCGATCTTCCAGAATAAGTTGAATGGCCGCGTCCAGGCTTTCACGGCATTCTTCGACGGTGTGCCCTTGGCCGTTGGCACCGGGAATCTCGGGAGACCAGGCAACAAACCATTCACCGTCCCGCTCAATGAGCGCAGTGAATTCATTCCGCATGAAATGAGTATAGGGCGAGAGGCCAAAATTTAGGCTGGAAGAAGATTCGACTTGCCAAGGTTGCACTTTGAACATAACGTTTGCAGATTCTCAAGAAGCGTTTCGCCGCCCTCGCTCCAAGGGTGAATGTGATCCACGTGCAACTCGACACCGAGTGTGATTGCCGGGCTTGAGCCACATCCACGACACTTGAAGTTATCTCGTTGAAGCACCCGCCAACGAAGACGAATAGAAGGATTACGCCCAGTCTTGTGCCTGCGGTCAGCGCCAGCTTCAGCACTTTGTTCTACAAGCTCAGCGCCAGTTCCGTTGGCATAATCGACGAATGACTTAAGCGCGTTCATCCAAGACCCGAAGCGGTATGTATACCGTCCCGCGGATATGCACGATGGATTGGAAGCTAGTTCCCTGAAGCGAGGCTGACGGCCATAATGTTGCCAAAGAGTAAGAACGTTCTCGAACAGTTCTTCGTCGTGAATGTCATGTCGCTGCAATACGTCCAGCCCTGCTCGCCTGAGTGCCTCATTCCAGGAACCAAAGCGTTCAGCTTGGGTTTGAGCGGCGTAGGTCCCATTCGATGCGTATTGCCTGAAGCTTACCGCTTCCGCACCAAGTGTCAGCGCCACGCGGCGCAGGTCTGCAACCAGTTCCTCATCCGAGATCGGAGCGCCTGGAACGCGAGAAAGCTTGAAAACGGGTTCGCTCATCGTACGATTCGATCAGATAGGCGATGGGGGTGGTGCATGCCGAAATGGTAGCACTGGCAGATCCCACCCTAGCCGCAAAGACAAGAACGCGGCGAGAGTGGGTACCCAGTTCTCGATGCGATTCGAGCTACTTCGCTGCCAATTGCCGCAACACATATTGCAGGATGCCGCCGTGCTCGAAGTACTCGATCTCCTGCGGCGTGTCGATGCGGACCACTGCGTCGAATTCCTTCGCCGTTCCATCGGCGGCTGTGGCCTTCACGCCGAGTGTGCGGCCGCCGGCGAACTTGCTTGCGAGCAGTGTGGTCAGGCCGGCGAAGTCGTAGACTTCTTCGCCGGTGAGGCCGAGAGATTCCGCACTCTGGCCGTCGGCGAACTGCAGCGGGAGAATGCCCATGCCGACGAGGTTGGAGCGGTGGATGCGCTCGAAGCTTTCGGCGATGACGGCCTTGACTCCTAAAAGATTCGGACCTTTCGCGGCCCAGTCGCGCGAGGAGCCGGAGCCGTATTCCTTGCCGGCCAGAATCACCAGAGGCACGCCGCGCTCGGCGTACTTCACGCTGGCGTCGAAGATGGACATTCCCTCGCCTTCGGGGAGCAGGCGCGTGACGCCGCCTTCAGTGCCGGGGGCGAGTTTGTTGCGCAGGCGCACGTTGGCGAAGGTGCCGCGGACCATGACTTCGTGATTGCCGCGGCGCGAGCCGTAGCTGTTGAAGTCGGCGGGCTTGACGCCGTGCTCGGCGAGGTATTTGCCGGCCGGGCCGTTGGCTTTGATGTTGCCTGCTGGAGAGATGTGGTCGGTGGTGACGGAGTCGCCGAGGACGGCGAGCACGCGCGCGCCGAGAATGTCCGTTACGGGCACGGGAGTCTTGGTGATGCCGTCGAAGTAGGGTGCCTGGCGGATGTAGGTTGAGTCGGGCTCCCACTGGTAGACGTCGCCGGTGGGGAAGCTCAGGCCCTGCCAGTTGGTGTCGCCCAGGCTGACGGTGGCGTACTCTTTGCGGAAGCTGTCGCTGGACAGGCCCTTTTCGATTGCTGCGGAGACTTCGGCCTGGGTGGGCCAGATGTCCTTGAGATAAACGGGCTGGCCGGCCTGGTCGGTGCCAAGCGGGTCGGTATCAAAGTTGTGGCCGATCTTGCCGGCAAGGGCGTAGGCCACCACGAGCGGCGGACTCATGAGGTAGTTGGCGCGCACGTCGACATTCACGCGGCCCTCGAAGTTGCGATTGCCGCTGAGCACGCTGACGGCGACGAGGCCGTGCTCGTCGATGGATTTGGAAACATCGGTGGGCAGCGGGCCGGAGTTGCCGATGCAGGTGGTGCAGCCGTAGCCGACTACGTTGAAGCGGAGTTTTTCGAGATAGGGCAACAGGCCAGCTTTGGTGTAGTAGTCGGTGACCACGCGCGAGCCGGGAGCGAGCGACGTCTTGACCCAAGGCGGAACGGTGAGGCCTTTTTCGACGGCCTTCTTGGCGAGGATTCCCGCAGCGACCATGACCGATGGATTGGAGGTGTTGGTGCAACTGGTGATAGCGGCGATGACGACGGAGCCGTGATCGAGATACTGATCGGGATCGACACCGAAGCGGGCCTGAACCGTATGCTCGGCCACGGTGGTGGTCAGATGTACCGGGACTTTTTCCGCTAGGCCGGTATCGGTTACTGCGCCGCGTTTCCAGGCTGCCGCAGTGCGTGTGCCGAGCGGCTTGGCGGTGGGCGCCAGAAGCGTGGGAAGTTGCTGTGCGAAGCTGGCCGCGGCATCCTTGAGCAGCACGCGATCCTGCGGGCGCTTGGGTCCGGCGACGCTGGGCTCCACGGTGGCGAGGTCGAGCTCAAGGGTTTGCGTGTAAACGGCTTCGGGGGAGGCGGCGGTGTGGAAGAGACCCTGCTCCTTGTAATAGGCCTCGACGAGGGCGATCTGCTCTTCGCTGCGGCCGGTGAGACGGAGGTAGCGCAGCGTTTCGGCATCGACGGGGAAGATGCCGCAGGTGGCGCCGTACTCAGGAGCCATGTTGCTGATGGTGGCGCGGTCGGCGAGTGGTAGCTCCGCTATTCCAGGTCCATAAAATTCAACAAACTTCCCAACGACTCCGAGCTTGCGCAGGGCCTGGGTGACGGTGAGGACGAGATCGGTGGCCGTAGCGCCTTCACGCAGTTTGCCGGTGAGCTTGTAGCCGACGACCTGCGGAACGAGCATGGAGACTGCCTGGCCGAGCATGGCGGCTTCGGCCTCGATGCCGCCGACGCCCCAACCGAGAACGCCGAGGCCATTGATCATGGTGGTGTGCGAGTCGGTGCCGACCACGGTGTCGGGGTACGCGACCTGTTCGCCGTCGATTTCCGTTGTGAAGACCACGCGGGCGAGATACTCGAGATTCACCTGGTGGCAGATGCCCATTCCGGGCGGCACGGCGGAGAAGTTGCGGAAGGCGGTCTGGCCCCACTTGAGGAAGGCATAGCGCTCGCGGTTGCGCGATCCCTTACCTTCCCTCC
>DATKGE010000307.1:0-5769 GCA_035510955.1 Occallatibacter sp.
ATCGGCAGAAAAATCAACCCCGCCGGCCCGCCTTCCAAAAACGGATTGAACTTCTTGTAGTTGAAGCTCTTTACGAACGCACCCGAAATCTCCTGCGTACGCGTGTTCACGATGTAGTGGTTCGTATTGCTGATCACATAGTGAATCTTGTTTGCATACGTGATCCCATAGTTGGCCTCCACCGCGGTCGTCGGGGTAAGCATGAAGCGGTAGCTGGCCAAAGCCCCAAAACCCCGATTCGCGCTCACCTGCACGTCCGTCGGCGAAGCGATGAATGGCTCTATGATCCCGATTCCGCTGATGCTGAAATCCTGTCGGCTCTCCTGGGCGTGGCCAGCGGCCGCTCCCAGCGCCACCAGAAATATAAACACTACGATCTTCTTCATTCGGTCCTGAACCTCACGACTGCGCAACCGTCCGGCTGGCAACGAGCATGTCGAATCCGGCGCGCCGGTTGATCCGGGCTCCGCTCTTTGCATTGTAACTGGCCGGGACGGGTCGGCGACACCGACCCATCCCACCGCTGACTCCCATGCGACGATCTTTGCCTTTAGACGCGCCACAATCGATTCCGGTAGAAGGGCGAAAGACAGGGAACAGCGAATAGGGAACAGGGAACAGACTGTTCCAAGGCGATCCAAGGTCAGTGCCGCACCCTCCAAATCTTCGGTTGTGCGAGAAGGGCCTCTTCGCTGACCCTCACTGCCTAAGCGCCCTGTTCCCTGCTCCCTATTCCCTGTTCCCTGCTCCTTCACCCCGCCCGCTCCACCTGGTAGTAGAACGGCGCTCCCCGCTCCCTGGCCAGCGCATGCACCGTGCGCAGAAACGCAGTGGCGGCATAGGAGAGCGTTGCCTGGCGGCGATGAACCATGCGCAGCACCCGCTTCAGTTCCAGCTCGTCCACCGGGATCCGCACCAGTTCCCCGATCTCCAGTTCGCGCGCCACGGTTAAGTGCGGCACCAGCGCCACGCCATTGCCCATGGCCACAAACCGCTTGATGGCCTCGATGGTCGGCAGCTCGATGGCCATGTTCAACGGGGTCCGGTAGCGCTGAAACGTCTCGATCACCTTCTGCCTGAGCGGCGAGGTCACATTGTGGGCAACAAAAAGCTCCGCGCTCAGGTCGGCGATCGAAACGCGCGCCTTGCCCGCCAGCGGGTGACGTGGACCCACAATGAACGCCAGGCTGTCGGCATATACCGCAATGGAGCGAAACTGCGCCGGGTCGGGCCGGAAGGAGATCATTCCCAGCTCAAACGTGCGCAGGCTCAGCTCCTCAGGAATCCGCGAGGCCAGCATCCGGTGCACCGTCACGCTCACATGCGGAAACTCCAGCCGGAAGCGGTCGATGGCCGGCAGCAGGTACATGCAGGTGTACTCATTGGCCGCCAGTTGCAGCCGTCCCCGCTCCAGGCTCTTCAACTCGTCGAGGGCGCTGGTCGCCTCGCGCCGAAGCGCCAGCAGACGCAGTGCGTAATCGCGCAGCAGCACACCGGAAGCGGTGAGCGACCCATCTCGCGCCGCCCGGTCAAACAGCGTCTCGCCGACCGCCGCTTCCAGCTTGCGGATCACCTGGCTCACCGCCGGCTGCGTCCTGTGCAGCCGCACCGCGGCGCGAGAAAAGCTGCGCTCCTCCGCCACCGCCAGAAACGTTTCCAGCTGGTTCAGTTCCATTGGCGTCCCCTCCGGGCCGAGTTCACAGTTGACAGTTCGCAGTTCTCAGTTCACAGTCTGTTACGGAGCGCCGTCGCTGTCGGCCGAATTTGGTGGTCATTCTGGCAAGTCGATTGTGAGCGCAGCCGAGCCGCCAACAAGCCACGAACCACAAACTGTGAACTATGAACTGAGAACTGTGAGCTGTTCTCATCATAAGCAATTCTAATCGACAACCTAAAAAGAATAACTTTGCCTTATACCACCCCTTTGCGAGACACTAGGAATGTTGGCAAGCAAGGCTTCCCTGGCAGGTAAACGCATGGCCTCGAACCACCTCTACTTTTTCGACACCACATTGCGCGACGGCGAACAATCACCCGGCTGCAGCATGACCACGCAGGAAAAGCTCACCATGGCGCACGCCCTCGAGGAATTAGGCGTGGACATTATCGAGGCCGGCTTCGCCATGGCCTCCGAGGGCGATTTCGCCGCCATCGCCACCATCACCCAGGCCATCCGCAAGCCCCGCATCGCGTCATTGGCCCGCGCAAAAAAGGAGGACATTGAAATGGCCGCCCGCTCGGTGCAGTTTGCCGACCGCCCGCGCATCCACGTCTTCCTCGCCTCCAGCGATCTGCACCTCGAATACAAGCTGAAGATCAGCCGCCAGGAAGCTCTCGACCTCACCGCTGAGTCGGTCCGCCTGGCCCGCTCACTGGTCGACGATGTCGAGTTTTCGCCGGAAGACGCGACCCGCTCCGACCGCGACTTCCTCGTCGAGATGGTGCGTATCGCCGTTGAAGCCGGCGCCACCACCATCAACATGCCCGACACGGTCGGCTACTCCACGCCCGAGGAGTACGGTCAGATGTTCGCCGAGGTCCGCGCGCGCATCCCGGCCATCGACGAACAGAGCATCATTCTTTCTTCTCATTGCCACGACGATCTGGGACTCGCCGTCGCCAACTCCCTTGCCGCCATCGAGAACGGCGCCCGCCAGGTGGAGTGCACCATCAACGGCATCGGCGAACGCGCAGGCAACGCGGCCCTTGAAGAAATCGCAGCCGCCCTCTACGTGCGCAGCGACCGTTATGGCATTGCGACCAACATCAAGCTCGCCAACCTCTATCCAACCAGTGAAGTCCTCGGCCAGATCATCACCTTCAAGCCCTCGCCCAACAAGGCCATCGTCGGCGACAACGCGTTTGCGCACGAAAGCGGCATTCACCAGCACGGAATGCTGGCCAACCCGCTGTGCTACGAAATCATGACGCCTGCGCTGGTCGGCGTGGCCAAGACCAATCTGGTCCTCGGGAAACACAGCGGGCGCGCCGCGCTTCGCCACAGACTGGAGCACCTCGGCTTCGCCCTCACCCGCGATGAACTGCAACATGTCTACTACAGTTTTGTGGCCTTGGCCGACCGCAAGAAAAACATCTACGACCAGGACCTGATCGGTCTGTTGCCGGATCAGATCCGCGAACGCCGCCATGAGCCCGTAAGCGAACTGGATTGAACCACGACGAAAGCCGTCATATTTCGCTCACTTACAAACTGTCATCCTGAGCGAAGCGCACTTCAGCGGAGTCGAAGGATCTGCGGTTGTCTTTGGGTTCGAGATTTTCAAGAGCAATGCAGTGCATGACTTGAGTCGTGCCGCATAAGACACCAAATTGGCGTGGGCTTTAACCCCTGAGGGAAAAACATCAAATGCACCTCAAGATCCTAGTCACCGCCGGCGACGGCATCGGCCCCGAAGTCACCAACGAGGCGGTCTCCGTCCTCAAAGAAGTCGCACAGTTGGGCGGCCACACGCTTCAGCTCGATCACAGGCGGATCGGCGGCGTGGCCATCGTCAACGACGGCACACCCCTTCCCGCCGACACTCTCGCCGCAGCACTCGACTCCGACGCCGTTCTCCTAGGCGCCGTCGGCAGCAACGAATTCAATTCTCTCCCGCCCGACAAGCGCCCCGAAGCGGGCCTGCTGCAACTGCGCACTGCACTGGGCGGCTTCGCCAACCTCCGTCCCGCCTTCGCCTTCAAGGAACTCGCTGCGTGCAGTCCGCTGCGCCCCGAGATTATCGACGGCGCAGACATTCTCTTTGTCCGCGAACTCCTAGGCGGCCTCTACTTCGGCCAGCCGCGCGAATGGAACAAGGCGACCAACGAAGCCTGGAACACCATGCGCTACACGCGCGAAGAAGTTGCCCGCGTGGCCCGCATCGCCTTCCAACTCGCCGCCAAGCGCCGCAAAAAGGTGACGAGCGTGGACAAGGCCAACGTCCTTGAAGTCTCGCAACTCTGGCGCGCCACCGTCACTGAAGTCGCCAACGAGTTTCCCTCCGTCGCCCTCGAACATCAATACGTCGACGCCATGGCCATGCACCTGATGAACCAGCCGAAGAACTACGACGTGGTGCTCACCGAAAATCTTTTCGGCGATATTCTCTCCGACGAGTCCGCCGTCATCACTGGCTCACTGGGCATGTTGCCCTCCGCGACCATCGGCGGCAAAGTCAACCTCTATGAGCCAGTCCACGGCTCCGCACCCGACATTGCCGGCAAGGGCCTGGCCAATCCGCTCGGCGCAATCCTCACCGGCGCATTGATTCTGCGCCACTCCGGCGGCCTCGAAGCGGAAGCCGCGGCCGTTGAAGCCAGTGTGCGCAAGGTTCTCGAACAAGGCTTCCGCACGCCCGACCTTGCGCGCACTAATTCGCAAGGATTCACCGTTCTTTCGACAATAGAGATGGGCGCAAAAGTCCGCGAAACCGTAAAGACGATGTTAGTCAACGCATAACCCGGGGTGCCCCACCTTCGCCGCAGTCTTATCGCGGCTAAGGTGGGAAAGCACGAACCCCAACATCCAATCACAGGGAGTTTCATGACCACCGCACCAAAAACGTTATTCGAAAAAGTCTGGCAACAGCACATCGTTGTCGAGCCGGCAGGCGAGCCAACCCTGCTCTACATCGACCTCCAATTGCTGCATGAGGTGACTTCTCCGCAAGCCTTCGAAGGCCTGCGCCTGGCCGGCCGCAAAGTGCGCCGGCCTGACCGCAGCATCGCCACCGTCGACCACAACGTGCCAACAACAATCGAAGGCCGCCTCCACATCCTCGACCAGATCGCCGCCACGCAGATCGCCACGCTGCGCAAAAACTGCGCCGACTTCGGCGTCGAGCTCTACGACGTGGACTCGCGCGAGCAAGGCATTGTCCACGTCATCGGCCCAGAGCTCGGCATCACCAAGCCCGGCATGGCCATCGTCTGCGGCGACTCGCACACGTCCACACACGGTGCGTTTGGAGCACTCGCATTCGGAATCGGCACCAGCGAAGTGGAGCACGTCCTCGCCACGCAAACCCTCCCGCAATCGAAGCCCAAAACCTTCCGCATCGCCGTCGAAGGCGAACTCCCCACCGGCGTCACGGCAAAGGACATCATTCTCGCCATCATTGGACAAATTGGAACCGATGGCGCCACGGGCTGCGTCATCGAATACGCCGGCTCCGCCATTCGCGCGCTTTCCATTGAAGGCCGCATGACCATCTGCAATATGAGCATTGAGGCCGGTGCCCGTGCCGGTATGATCGCGCCCGATGAAAAGACATTCGCCTATCTCAAGGGCCGCCGCTTCTCGCCCAAAGGCGCGGCGTGGGATCTAGCCGTAGCCGAGTGGAGCAAGCTGCCCACCGACAAAGGCGCAACCTTCGACCGCGAGCTGGTCATCGACGCTGCCGCTTTGGTCCCCTATGTAAGTTGGGGCACCAGTCCGGGCATGGTCGCTCCCATCACTGCTACCGTTCCGGACCCCGCCTCAACTGCCAACGAGCAGGACCGTAAGGGTCTGGAACGCGCCCTCGAATACATGAATCTTAAACCCGGCACGCCGCTTGAGGAAATTGATATCGACCGCGTCTTCATTGGCTCTTGCACCAACTCGCGCATTGAAGACCTGCGCGCCGCCGCCCGCATCGCCGCCGGCTACAAGGTGTCGACGCATGTGAGCGCCATGGTGGTTCCCGGCTCGCAAGCTGTCAAAGCACAAGCCGAAGCCGAAGGCCTGGACAAGGTATTTATCGCAGCCGGCTTCGACTGGCGCGAGCC
>DATKGE010000308.1:0-2445 GCA_035510955.1 Occallatibacter sp.
GGCCGGGCAGCGTCCGGTGCACGCGGCCTTTGCTTGGCTGCACGGGAATCCGAAACGGATCATGGACTGGCAGGTCGCCTTGGTGGACATTCCCGCGCCGCCCTTCGGCGAACAGGCGCGGTCCGATTGGATGGC
Source organism: Occallatibacter sp. (assembly GCA_035510955.1). Classification (GTDB taxonomy): domain Bacteria; phylum Acidobacteriota; class Terriglobia; order Terriglobales; family Acidobacteriaceae; genus Telmatobacter. Next base: position 136 of record DATKGE010000308.1, read on the forward strand.
CGCCCGATTTGCTGAAGCCGGTCTGAGCCGCGTGCATACGGATGAAATTGGAAATGTGCTTGGATTTCTGCCCGCCGCCAACCTGTCTCCGGACAGCACCGGCCCGATTGTCGTTCTCTCCGCACACCTCGACACCGTTTTCCCCGCCGGGACGCCGCTCAATCCGGTGGTGAACGCCGACCGCCTGGAAGCTCCCGGAGCCTGTGACAACGGCGCAGGCGTTGCCGGGCTGCTGGCCATTGCAAACGCACTGGTAGAGGCCGGAGTCGAGTTGCCGGCCTCGCTGCTGTTTCTCGGCAATGTCGGCGAAGAAGGCGAGGGCGACCTGCGTGGCGTGCGCCATCTCTATAACCAAACCAGGCTGGCCGGGCGCATTGCCGCGCATATCGTGCTGGATGGGGCAGGCGCGGACTCCGCCGTCACTCAGGCTTTGGGAAGCAGGCGCTACCAGGTGCTGATCAAGGGTCCGGGCGGCCACAGCTTTACCGACGCCGGAACCCCCAACCCCATCGCCGCGTTGGCCTGCGCTCTGGCCGTGCTGGCAGACACACCCTTGCCCGACGATCCCCGAACCACGCTGAACCTGGGCACCATCCACGGCGGCACCAGTGTGAATTCCATCCCCGAGAGCGCGCAGGCCTCTATCGATTGCCGCTCCACCAGCCCCGACCAGCTTCTGCGCCTGGAAGTCGCGCTGCATCGCGCCGTTGAAGACGCTGTCGAGCGGTCGAATGCATCGGCAAAATCGGTCGCGCCTCCCGGCAAAGGCTCCCTGACCTTCGCGATTCAAAAGATCGGTGACCGACCGGCCGCGCATTTGCCGGCTGATTCCGTGCTGCTCGAGACCCTGCGCGCCGTGGACCGCCATCTGGGCCTGCGCACCGATCTTCGCCTTGGTTCGACCGACGCAAATATCCCTCTCTCGCTGCGCATTCCGGCCCTGTCCATGGGAGCCGGCGGCGAAGGCGGAGGCGCGCACACAAAGTCCGAGTGGTACTCCGCGAAGGATCGCGAAGTTGGTCTCAAGCGGGTGCTGCTTCTAACCCTCGCCATGACCGAGTGGGCAGCGGAACAGTAGCGGCTGTCTGCTAAACTCCGGCCATGCGCGCCTCTTCCGCTCCGCTTTCAGCAACCCTCGCCGCCCTCATCCTCAGCCCCCTCTGCACTGCTCAATCCGCTCCAGCAAAAACGCCCTCGACCGGTCGTGCGAAGCCCGCATCCGCGAAGCTCAATACGGTTCCCGAGGTCATCTTTTTTGACGGAGTCATTTACACCGGCGTCGGCCTGGCCGAAGACAAGCCGCAGACCGTTGAGGCCATGGCCATCGCAGGCGGGAAGGTGCTTGCCGTCGGCACGACGGAGGAGATTACCCGCCTGGCTGGGCCCAAAACCCGACTGCGCGATCTGAACACCTCCAGCACCAGCACGTTTGTCTTTCCTGGCTTCAACGATGCACACGTTCACATGGGAAGCGCCGGCCAGACCAAGCTGAACGCGGACCTGACCGGGGTCAAATCGCTGGCCGAGATGCTGACGAAGATTCAGGCATTCGCCGACGACGCGCCAGCCGGCCATTGGCTAACCGGAGGCAACTGGGACCACACACTGTGGGCCAGCAAGACGCTGCCCACGCGCCAGGACCTGGACAAAGTCACCGCCGGCCATCCCGCCTTTCTCGACCGCATCGATGGCCACATCTCCATCGCCAACTCTGCCGCGCTGGCGGCCGCAGGCATCACCGGCAAGACCGTGCCGCCGCAAGGCGGAGCCATCGACCTGGATGCCAAAGGCGAACCCACCGGCATTTTGCGCGAAACCGCGCAGGGGCTGGTCTACAAGGTCATTCCACCGCCGAGTCACGACGAACGCCGGCGCGGCGACGAGTTGGCCATCGCCGACGCCCTGTCCCACGGCATCACCAGCGTGCAGGACTTCAGCGACTGGAACGACTTTCTGATCTACGAGGAGCTTGAGAAAGAAGGCAAGCTCAACCTGCGCATCACCGAGTGGCTGCCCTTCAAGGACCCGCTGCCTGAGCTCATCAAGGAACGCGCGCACCATCCGGCCAACGACCCCATGCTGCACACCGGCTTTCTCAAGGGGTTCATGGACGGCTCTCTCGGCTCACGCACCGCCGCGCTGAAGGCTCCCTACTCCGACGATCCCAACAACACCGGCCTGCCCCAATACACGCAGGATCAGCTGAACAAGATGGTGGTCGAGCGCGCCAAGGCCGGCTTCCAGATCGGCTTCCACGCCATCGGCGACCAGGCTGCGTCCATGGCTCTCAATGCATTTGATGAGCCCAGT
>DATKGE010000309.1:0-3923 GCA_035510955.1 Occallatibacter sp.
GGGGAAGCGGCGCACGTCGAGTTGCTACACTGCATTCAAGTATGGCTCCCGATACAGATGCGCTGCATTCTCTTGCCGAATCGCTGTGCCACACGGCGCGCTGGTGCTATGCGCGCGGCTGGGTTCCGGCGACCAGCGGCAACTTCAGTGTGCGGCAAGGCGAGCGCATTTTGGTTACGGCAAGCGGGCTGGACAAGGGAACGCTGACGCCGGCGGGGCTGATCGAGATTGACCTCGAGGGGCGCGTGGTGAGCGGGGCGGGCAGGCCTTCGGCGGAGACCGGGCTGCACCTGGTGCTCTACAAGGCGCGGCCGCAGGCAGGGGCAATTCTGCATGTGCATACGGTGTGGAATACGCTGCTGTCGGGAATTCATGTTGCGACGGGGCATGTGGCGATTGGCGGCTACGAGTTGTTGAAGGGGCTCTCCGACGTGGACACGCATATGCATGTGGAGCAGGTGCCGATTCTGAAGAACTCGCAGAATTATGCCGAGCTTACGGCGCAGCTGGCGGCGGCGCTGAAGCAGTATCGGGACGCGCATGGGGTGCTGCTCAGCCGGCACGGGCTTTATACTTGGGGGGAATCGGTGGCCGAGGCGCGGCGGCACCTGGAGGCGCTCGAGTTTCTGTTCGAAGTTGAGGGACGACGGGCGCTGGGCGGGCAGTTGTGAGGGGTTGAGACGAGCGACACTTTTCAGAGGAAGGCCCAGGGTTCGTGGTCTCCCTCCCTTTCCGCCGAGTGCACCGGGGCCCAGAGGGCACCCCGATGGGGCACCCAGCCCTCGTGAATGAGCGAGGCACTTTCGCTCGAAGCTGGTTGGCGATTCGATTCAAGGAGGATGTATGGCGGTTCTCCGTTTCCCCCCCGAAGAACAAATGATTGAAGACGACGCCGAGGTTCGTTTGAGCCTGGCTTCGCTGGGCATTGAGTACGAGTGCTGGGATATGTCGCGTGTGGAAGCGGACGCATCGGCCGATGCGGTGCTGGCGGCTTACGCGGCGGAGATCGACGAGATGAAGCAGCGCGGAGGTTACGTGACTGCGGATGTGATCGATGTGAACCCCGGGACGCCGGGACTGGATGCGATGCTGGCGCGCTTCGACAAGGAGCACACACATTCCGAGGATGAAGTCCGGTTCATTCTTGCCGGCAGAGGGATTTTCTTTCTGCACCTGGGCGAGAAGGTGGCGTCGGTTGAGGTGGGCCCGGGCGACATGCTGCGCGTGCCGCGCGGGACCACGCATTGGTTCACGCTGTGCGAGGACCGGCGGATCCGCGCCATTCGCTGGTTCCAGGACACGACGGGCTGGACGCCGCAGTACACGGGGTCGGGCGTGGACGCGAACTATCAGCCGCTGTGCTTTGGGCCGGCGTATTTTGGTGCGCGTGCAGGAACAACCGTTACTCTCGACCAAAACGCATGAGAGCGGAGCTCCCGCGGGTTTATCTGCTGGATGTGGAGGGCACGGTCGCGCCGGTTTCGTTTGTTTATGGGCAACTGTTTCCGTATGCGCGGGCGCACTTCGAAGAGTTCCTGCAGTGGAATGTTGCCCACCTGCAGGAGGACATTCTCGGAAATCTAGACCAGCTGATCGTCGAGAATCTTTCCGCACAGGATCCCGATGCGCCAATGATCCTTCCGGTGTTCGATGTGAAAACCGTATCGGCGAACCCTTCCGCGTTCGTTCAAAAGGTTCTCGCTTACATCTTCTGGCTCATGGACCGCGACCGGAAATCGACAGCGTTGAAGAGCCTGCAGGGGAAGATATGGAAGGCGGGCTTCGAGTCGGGCGAATTGAAAGGGGCGCTGTTTGACGACGTGCCCGAAGCGTTGGCTCGCTGGAACGCTCAGGGCAAAGTGGCCATCTATTCGTCGGGATCTGTGGAGGCACAGCGATTGGTGTTTCGGCACTCCATCTTCGGCGATTTGACGGGGCTGATCAGCAATTACTTCGACACGCGGACCGGGGCCAAGGGTGAGTCGGCCAGTTACTCGGCGATTGTGGCCGCGATGGGGGTTGCGCCGGAGAAAGTGATCTTCTTTTCTGACGTGGTGCGGGAGCTGGACGCGGCGCGCGGGGCCGGCTGCCAGACGCGGCTGGTGGTGCGAGAAGGGAACACGCCAGTAGAAGACGCGCATGGGCACGCGGCGGTTGAATCATTTGTGCTTCTCTAGCTTCTAATGATTGTGATCTTTACCAATCCAGCCGAGACGGCGTTGACGGAACTGACTCGCGTGCCGTGGGTGCGGTTTGCGGTGCTGGCGCTCAGTTCGATTTTCTTCCTTGTTGACCCGTTTGCGGCGATTCCGTCGTTCCTGGCGATTACGGAAAGTGCCGATCCGGAGCGGCGCAGGCGCATGGCGCGGAAGGCTTCGCTGACGTGCTTTATCGTGCTCACAAGCTTTGCCTTGGGGGGGCAGCTTATCTTCAGGATGTTCGGGATCACCTTGCCGGCGTTCGAGATTGCCGGCGGGCTGATCCTGCTTCTGATTGGGCTGGACATGCTGGAGGCCAAGCGCTCACCTACGCAAGAGGCGTCGGGCGACACCGAGGAGGCCTCGCACAAGGAGGACGCGGGGATTGTGCCACTGGGCATTCCCATGCTGGCCGGGCCGGGGGCGATCTCGTCAGTAATGGTGCTGGTGGGGCAGGTGCCGACGCTGTGGAATTGGGAGATGGGAGCGATTCTGGGGTCGATCGCGCTGACCAGCCTGATCAGTTACTGGGTGCTGGCGGGGGCCAGCCGGGTGCGGCAGGTGATGGGTGAGACGGGCATCCGTATCCTGGTGCGCATCATGGGGCTGTTGCTGGTGGCGCTGGCTATGCAGTTCTTTGTCAACGGGCTGACGGACCTGGGCGTGATTTCGAAGCAGTAGGGGCTGAAGTGCCGGCAAAGGCTTCGCAGGCGGGCGAAAGCGGGTGGTTTCCCACAGAAACGCGGGCTTTCCACAGGGGGTGCGCTTGCTTTCCGGCGGGCGGGTTGCTATTCTCGAAAAGTTGCAACGGGCGGGTGTGAGTTTGGACGCGTCGTGCTTGCAATCGGGGGTAGCGTATGCTACTCTTGAAAAGTTGGAAAGTTGCAGCAAGTAGGCAGTGGAGCCTCCCGGTGGCCGTGTGGCCTGCCCGATGAGGGAAGTGGGAAGCTGGTTCGTTTGGGTCAGGTGTGGCAAGAGCCCCTGGATCCGCTGTAGGGAATCCCTAGAGAGAACAAGCCATTGCACGACCCAGGAGTTTATCTCCTGCGAGCCTTAGCGGCTCGGGAATATTTGTCTGGTCGATCTTTGATATTTTGCGCTGTGCGACGCCTTTGAGCAGGGTATCTGCTTCCCGGGCTTTTCCGGATTCGGAATCGGGAATTACCGACATCAACGAGCAGGAAGTTAGTAAGCCGGATGAGTCCGTAACGAGACCCGTAACGAAACTAGGAACCCTAGGGAAAAACCGAAGTTGACATGAAGGTCAAACTCCGATAGGTTTAGAAGGTTCGCGCAAAAACGCCGATGACTGCTTTTACAGGCAGAAAAAGGTGAGCGCAACAAGTTCGAGGACACCCCGGTGAAAGCCTGGGCCTCGATCCAAAGGAGCCCGCTCAGGCGGTCAACTCTAAAGGATCTTTGACAAATTGGTTGAACATGCCAGTCGTGAGAAGAGATCGAGTTTGGCTTGATCATTCTCACAAGGTAAGAGCATCTGCGTGCACCCTCTTTTCCAGCAAGTCCGGAATCGAGATGCGCAGATGCCGTCGACCCGGATCTGACCTCCGTCAGGGAAGGGTTGACATCAGGTTTCAAACGAGAGTTTGATCCTGGCTCAGAATCAACGCTGGCGGCGTGCCTAACACATGCAAGTCGAACGAGAAAGGGTAGCAATACCTGAGTAAAGTGGCGCACGGGTGAGTAACACGTGACTAACCTACCCTG
>DATKGE010000310.1:0-11277 GCA_035510955.1 Occallatibacter sp.
GCCTCGTCAAGCCGCGCTCCCAACGCGCACGCACAGACCCCGGCCAGCCAATCACCTCGCCCCTCACCATTCCTCGATCTGCTGCGCATCCCCGACGCCGTCACCGCATTCGAAAGTTTCCAGCAGACTCTCCCCGCCGGCGCAACCCGGTTGCAGCGCCGCGCGGAGCATTGGGCCGCAGGCCAAATCGAAGTTGAATCCAGAGTGGATCGCGATGCGCTGGTGCTCACGCTTCAATCCCCGTCCACGCCGATCGCGTTAGTGCATGTGCGCTGGCACGTCGAAACGTCCGAAGAGTTGAAAGTACTGGGCGACGCCTGGGAACGCAGCTATGGAGAGCTGGGTTGGCGCAACGTGATTCCAGAGCGCGTCATGCCCTGGTACTTCGCCACATACGACGCTGCATCGTGTCACGGTTACGGCGTAAGGACCGACGCGCGCGCCCTCTGTTTCTGGCAGCTCGATCCGCAAGGCGTTTCCCTCTGGCTGAATGTGGCCAACGGCGGAAACGGCGTCGAACTCGGCCAGCGTTCCTTGACCATGGCAACGGTCGTCACCCGCCGCGGCGCAGAAGGTGAACCTGCCGTCGAAAGCGTAGCTGCGCTATGCAGGGCCATGTGCGCCCGCCCGTCGCGCCCCATCACGCCCATCTACGGCGCCAACGACTGGTGCTACAGCTATGGCCAAAGCACCGCCGAGTCCATCCTCCGCGACACTGATTTCATCGTCACCGTCTCGCCCTCCGGCGGCGTGCGGCCCTTTTCGGTGATTGACGGCGGCTGGACCAACGGCACCGACGCCTGGCCGGACATGGGCCAGCTTGCGGCCGGAATCAAGCAGCGCAGCGCGCGCCCAGGCATCTGGGTTCGCCCCCTCGAGGCCCCGAAGGACGCAGCAGAAGGCCTGCTCCTGCCGAATTCACGTTTCGGTCACAGAAATGAGCGAGCCGGCGAGTTTGCCTACGACCCCACCGTTCCCGAAGCGCGGGAGAGGATTCGCGCCAAGCTGCGCCAGGCCGTCGAATGGGGCTACGAAATGGTCAAGCATGACTACAGCACCTACGACCTGCTCGGCCAGTGGGGATTCGAGATGGGCCCGCAGCCAACCCTGCCCGGCTGGTCGCTCCACGACCGCAGCAAGACCAACGCCGAGGCCATCGCTGATCTCTACGCCCTTATCCGCGAGTCCGCCGGCGATCAAATGATCATCGACGGCTGCAACACCGTCGGCCACCTCGGTCAGGGTGTCTTCGATCTGCAACGCATCGGCGACGACACCAGCGGCCACCAATGGGAACGCACCCGCCGCATGGGCGTCAACACGCTGTCCTTCCGCCTGCCGCAAAATGGAACCTTCTTCACCGTCGATCCCGATTTGGTCGGACTCACAGAGGCCGTGCCCTGGGAGTTCAACCGCCAATGGCTAGACGTCCTGGCCCGCAGCGGAGCCGCCACCATCGTCTCTTCATCTCCATCCATGCGCGGCCCCGAGCAGCAGGCAGCACTGCGCGAAGCATTTCAAATTGCTTCCGCTGGCGGCGTGGGCGCAAGACCGGTCGATTGGATGGAGACAAGCACGCCGGAACGATGGCGTGCGGCCAAGGGGGCCAGCCCGCAGCCGGACCGGAGGTACGGATGGAGTGGCGCCGAGGGAGCGTCCGCGTTTCTGAGCGCATAGTCCTCGGCCCCGCATAGTGCTTGGCCCACGGAAAGCTTTCCGGAAACTGACGGCGAGTGGTCGGTATTTACCCCCTTCAAGTGGGTATGGCGCGAACCAATGCGGTTCTCGATATTGGACCCATGCCATCAAGCGGCTCATTTTTCCAGTCTCCGAGTCCTGTCAGTTCGGACGCCCTCGACAACAGACTGCACGGCATCTTGCGTCGCCTTATACCCCTTTCGCTCGCCTGCGCTGTGCTGGCATTGGCCACAGCCATCTCCCCGGCTCAACAGCAGGATCCGATGGCCAACATGCCGGGTATGAAGATGGGCGACAAAGGCTCCAACGACATGAAAGACATGGGCCCCAGCATGGCTGCCATGGCCGGTCACATGTACATGACTTCCCTGCGCCCCATAAAGCCTGGGGACAAAGAGAAGGTCAAGGCCGTTGTGGCGCAAGTGAAAGCATCCATCGAGCGTTACAAGGACTACAAGAAAGCCCTGGCCGACGGATACGCGATCGGCAACCCCAACGTCAATGAGCCGCAGTTCCACTTCATCAGCCAGGCCAACACTGCGGAGGCCGAGAAGCACTTCGATCCCACCAGGCCCTCGGCGCTCCTTTATTTCCAGACTCCGAAGCAGCGCTACAAGCTGGAAGGGGTCATGTTCACCGTCCCTCCCAGCGCCAGCGAAGATGAACTGAACGACCGCATCCCGCTCAGCATCGTCCGCTGGCACGTGCACACGAATTTCTGCGCAGCCCCGCCCGATCGCGTGAAGGAGTATCTCGGCAAGCACCCGAAGTTCGGCATGTTCGGGTCAATCAACACCGCAGACGAATGCAAAGCCGAAGGCGGCACGTTTTACCCGAAGATCTTTACCTGGATGATCCACGTCTTTCCGTTCGAGACGAACCTGAAAGACGTGTTCTCGATGAACGACGACATCCCTCATTTCGGCACGGAATAGCCTTAGATAGCTTAGAAGCCCAGGTCGGGTGTATGTTTATGTGCTATAGTTCATAGTGTCAGGTCGGCCCATGCAGGTTTTCAAGACCAAGTGGTTCGCGCGATTTGCCCGGAACGAGCAAATTGCGGATAAGAGCTTGCAAGAGGCAATCGCTCGGGCTGAGCGCGGTCTCATCGATGCTGATCTCGGCGGTGGATTGATCAAGCAGCGTGTCGCCCGGCCAGGAAAGGGACGATCAGGTGGCTATCGCATGATTGTTGCCTATCGGGCAAATCATCGGGCCGTCTTCCTTCTTGGATTTGCGAAGAGCGAAAGGGAGAACATCAGCCCGGATGAACTGGTGTTTCTCCGGGAACTCGCAGGGAACTGGCTCGGAGCCGATGCCACACGAATGCGCAAGGAAATTGAGGCCGGCAATTTACAGGAGATCGAAGATGGCAAAGAAGCTTAGCAAGGTGTCCGAGGCAATTCTTGAGATGGCTGGCGACCAATACCGAACCGGCCTGATGGACAAAGCCACCCATGAAAAGATCACAGTGCGCCTGCTCGGAGTCAATACGCTTCCGACGGCCAAGCCGATCAGTGCGAAGGAAATTCGCAGCCTGAGGGAGCGCGCAAATATGAGCCAGGCCGCGTTCGCGCGGTCGCTTAACCTGAGCGTGGGCTACATCTCGCAGTTGGAGCGAGGCGCCAAACAGCCCAAAGGCCCGGCGCTCGCTCTGCTCAACGTGATCCGGCGCAAGGGGTTTGAGGCGATTCTGTAACTGCACAGAATTTGGTCTCCGGAGCCAATCGACGATTAACCAGACGATCTACCGCTGCGGATTTCCCATTGTGAGTTTGCTTGAGCGTCCCCCTTGCCATCCAATGCCTCGCATCCGTGCGACGAGATTCGTCCAATTGCAGCCTATCACTGCTCCTCCATCGGGATGGGAAGGGGACTTCCCGCCCCAAGCTGTCAATCATGCACGGCGTACAAGCAAAAAAGAGCCGCCCAGTCGGGCAGCCCTTTTGCAAGCATTAAGAAAACAAGTGCAACCACTCCCTGTTCTCTGATTCCTGTTTCCTGCTCTTCTACCACCGCCCCCACGCCCGGCTGATGTAGTCGGCCAAAGTCATCCCGATCAGCACCAGGAACGTGAACAAACCCGCAAACACCGTCAGCTTGGTCAGCTTGGTAGAGTATTTCACGCCCATGAAGAACAGCACCACCAGCGTCGCCTTCACCACGCCGATGGCCAGCGCGACGATGGGATTGAAGATGCCCATCTCAATGTACGAGGCTCCCACCGTCAGCGCCGTAAACACCAGCAGCGTAGCAAAGATGATCACATAAACAATGGGAGGCGTGACGTGATGTTCGTGTTCGCCGTGTGCAGCCTCTGCATGCGCCTCGTGTCCAGTCTGTTCGCTCATGTCGCGAGTCCTCTATTGGTGTCTGCTGATCAGGTATAGCAGCGGAAACAGGAAGATCCAGATGATGTCGACAAAGTGCCAGTAGAGGCCGAAGTTCTCAACAAACGTCACGTGCCCCGTGGTGTAAGCCCCGGCCCGCGCCCTGAAGATCATGAATCCCAGGATCGCGATGCCGATAATCATGTGCAGCGCGTGCATGCCGGTCATGGCAAAGTAGAGAAAGAAGTAAAGCTCAGTGTGCCGCGCCATGTCCAGGGCCATCGGCTTGTCGTGATATTCCTTGTAGATCTCAGGATCGGAAGCCGGGTTGATAAACGACTGCAGGCTATAGTGAAATCCCGGAACGTGATGCTTCTCGATCTTCTCCGAGTACTCAATGGTCTTGATGCCGAGAAAGATAAGGCCCAGCACAAACGTAAGCACCAGGCACAGAACCAGCGTGCCCTTCTTCCGCATCTCCGCGCTCCACACGCCCATCGCCATGGTAAAGCTCGAGCTGATCAGCACCGCGGTATTGGCCGTGCCCCAGAAGATGTTCAACTGGTGCGAGGCAGCCACAAAGGCCGGATAGTACCAGTTGCGAAAGATCAGGTAGGCGGTAAACAGCCCGCCGAAGAACATGATTTCCGTCAGCAGGAACAACCACATGGCAAAGTTGGTGGTGTCCGCCTGCTGCTCGGTCGAATTGAAGTGATGGCGCAGGTAGGCCGGATGCTCGTGGTGATCCGCCACCAGGGCGCCATTGGCAATCGCAGGACTATCCGACACTAGTTACCTCTTTTTCTTTCTGGCGCTCCAGCCACTCGTAGTCATACGCTTCGTGATCCATGATGGGCGTCTCGATAAAGTTCTCCGTAAGCGGCGGCGACTGGATCTGCCATTCCAGGCCCGTCGCCTGCCAGGGATTGTCACCGGCAATCTCGCCGTACTTCAGCGACCAGGTCAGGTAGAGAATCGGGAGCAAATATCCAACCCCAAGAATCGTCGCGCCGGCGGTTGAGAACACGTTCAGAACCTGGAACTCCGGCGGATACGCCGCATAGCGCCGCGGCATGCCCAGCGTGCCCAGAATGAACTGCGGGAAGAACGTCAGGTTGAACCCGATAAACGTCACCACCGCGGCCAGTTGCGAAATCTTCTCCGGATACATGCGCCCCGTAATCTTGGGCCACCAGAAGTGAATGCCGGCCAGGAACGCCATCAACATGCCGCCCACCATCACGAAGTGGAAGTGGGCCACGATGAAGTAGGTTTCCGTCAGGTGGATGTCGGTTCCCGCCGCGCCGAGGAACACGCCCGTCAGTCCCCCGATGGTGAACAGGCCCATGAAGCCGAAGGTATAAAGCATCGGCGTTTCAAACGTAATGGACCCCTTGTACAGCGTGAACGTCCAATTGAATATCTTGATAGCCGAAGGCACCGCCACCAGCATCGTGAGCAGCGAAAATACCAGCATGGAATAGTTCGAGATGCCCATGATGAACATATGGTGCGCCCACACAAAGAACCCGAACACCGCGATCGCCACCGACGAAAATGCGACAGCGGTATACCCGAAGACCCGCTTCCTGCTGAATGTCGAAATGGTTTCGGAGATAACTCCGAAGCCGGGCAGAATCATGATGTAAACGGCGGGATGCGAATAGAACCAGAAAAGGTGCTGGAACAGCAGCGGGTCGCCTCCCTTGGTGGGGTCGAAGACGCCAATGCCGACGGTACGCTCCAGAGCCACCAGCACAATGGCGATGGCCAGCACCGGCGTTCCCAGCACCATCAGGATGCTGGCCGCGTAGTGGGCCCAGCAAAACAGCGGCAAGCGAAACCAGGTCATACCGGGGCAGCGCATCTTGTGGATGGTGACAATAAAGTTCAACCCGGTGAAGATCGAACTGAATCCCGCGATGAAGACCGCCAATCCCGTGGACATCACGTTGGTGTTTACATAATGCGTAGAGAGCGGCGTCGTGAAGGTCCAGCCCGTATCCACGCCCCCGGTCATCATCGTGTAAAGCATCATCGTTCCGGCCCCGATGTACAGGTACCAGCTCAGCAGGTTGATCTTGGGCAGCGCCAGGTCCTTGGCCCCGATCATGATCGGAATCAGGAAATTCCCCAGGGTGGCCGGCACCGACGGCACCAGGAAGAGGAAGACCATGATCACGCCGTGCATGGTGAACACCTTGTTATAGGTATCGGTGGCCATCAGATCGGGCTGCGGCGTGAGCAGTTCCATGCGGATCAATCCAGCCATCGCGCCGCCAACAAAGAAGAAGAACGTGATCGAGACCAGGTAAAGAATCGCAATCCGTTTATGATCCCCTGTCAACAGCCAACTCAGCAGACCGTTTTCCTTGGTAATGAAGTTGGTCTTCGGAATTCTGGCCGTGGATTGGTCGGGAAGACTGATGATTGTGGAGCTCATTGCTTCACCACTCCTTGCGGTGCGGTTTTAGGTTCGGCGGCCTTCTGCCCGGAGACACCGCTCGCCGCCGGCGGTCGACCAGGCGACCCTTCGCTCTCCGGCAGCAGATCGGTCGTGTTCAATGTCTGCTCGATACGGTAATCGGAGTTGAGGTTCTTGATGTATTCAACCAGTGCGATCACGCCCTCTTCGCTGACCTGGCCCTGGTATGTCGGCATGATGGGCGCAAAGCCTTGCGTAATGTGTTGCGACGGGTTCAGGATCGCTTCGCGCAGGTAGGCGTCGTCGGCCAGCACAGTGCCGCCGCCTGCAAGCGCGAGCTTGGCCCCGTAAACGTTGGCCAGGCTGGGGCCCCGCGCGTCCGGCTTTGCATTGTGGCAGGCGTTGCAGCTCAGGCTGGCGAAAAGCCGCTCGCCATTCTGGGCCAGCGACATGCCGCTGGTAGAACTGGCCAGCCACTTCCTGTAGTCCTCCGGCGTCAGCACCACAATGTCGCCGATCATCGCCGAATGATTTGTGCCGCAGTACTGCGTGCAGAACAGGTGATAGGTTCCAGGCGTGGTGGGCTCAAACCACACCGAGGTGTAGCGGCCGGGAATGGCCTCGCGCTTGACGCGGAATGCGGGTATCGAAAAGCTGTGAAACACGTCCTGCGAAATCAGCGTTAACTGGATCGGCCTTCCCGAGGGGATGTGCAGAGAGTTGATCTCATGCTGTCCGCCGGGATGCTCCGCCTTCCACATCCATTGCTTGCCCACCACATAAATGTTCATGGCGTTGGCCGGCGGCGTGTACACCCGAAAATAAACCAGCGATCCCCAAACGAACATGATCAGAAACAGTCCCAGCGGAATGATGGTCCATGTCGCCTCCAAAATCGTCGATCCTTCGATCTGCACCGCCACCGGATGCCGCTCCTTGCTGTAGAGAATGCAAAAACTGGTCATCAGCAGGAACACGATCGTGAGCCCGATCAGTGTCACTAGAATCTCAAAAAAGAGGAGCGCATCCATTTGCGGCGCAAGCTTCGACGCCTCCGGCGGAAATAGTGGGAAGTTCGTCAACCATTTGACGAAAAACTCCCAAAGTACTGGGCTGATGTGGCTCATTCCGTTATCCGTTCACCTTTGTTCCTGTCCCCGTTGCGCCTGACCCGGCGGTTCCGTTTCCTGCGTGAATGTCCCGGCGGAACATCACGAACATGAAGCTCCCCAGCGAGCAGAGCGTTACCAGACCGCCCAACTGCACCACCCGCGCAACAATCAGAGAGTGCTTGTTGGTCTGCGGATCGTAGTGGTAGCAATAAGTCAGAATGTTATCCACCGGCGATCCGATGCGGTTCGACGAAGCTTCCGCCAGTCCCAGCCGCAGGTCCTTGGGCGAATACTCCACGCCCATGTAGTACTGCGCCAGCTTGCCTTCCGGCGTAACGATCTGAATGGCGCTGGCGTGCGCAAACTGCGTCAGCTTTCCATCCGGCCCGGGAATCTTGACGTAACCAAACCCCACCGCCTTGGTGAGCGCGTCGATGTTGGCCTGCGTGCCGGTCATGAAATGCCAGCCCGCCGCGGTCTCCGAATGTCCATACCGCTTGACATAGCTGCGCTTCTTGGCCGCGGCCAGGTCCGTGCCTTCGCTGGGATCGATGCTCACCACAATCACGTTGAAGTCCTTGCCTGGAGCCTCGTCCACCATCTGCAAAGCGCCGGTCAGCCCGTTCAACTCCTCCGAGCACAGCATGGGGCACTGGTAGTACACCAGCGCCAATATCGCCGGCTTCCTGCCGAAGTAGCTGCCCAGTTCCACCTGCTTGCCCTGGTCGTCAGTAAACGTGAGCGAGAGCGGGAGCTGCGCATTCAGATTCTGCGCAATGCCCACGCCGCCCAGGATCGATGGCGGCTTGTCGTTGGTCGGCCCCGTCTCCTTGTCGCCATAACTGGAGACCTGCGCCATCAGAGAAGGCGCATGCAACGCAGCGCACAACGCCGCCGCAAAGGCCGCAACCTTCACCGTACCCAGCCAGCGTCTCCGCATTGTGCCTTCATTCTGCATCGTTCCCTCAATCCCTCGGTTCCCACCACTGCCCCGCGCCCCATCCTTGCGACTTCTTTCTGTCGCAAGGATGGGAAACTACAAACCTAAACTCGCGGCCCACACGCTCTATTTCTGCGGCTTCTCGCGCCCTGCTTCAACAGCCTCTGCCGTCGCCAGGTCGTGCTCATATCCGGTCCGCGTAAATCCGTTGGTCAATGGCGCTGTCACCGCAGGTTTCGCATCCCCGGCCATCAGCGGCGCCTCTTCCACTGCCGGCGCAACCGGCAGCCCGCGCTGCGCAATCAGCTCCATCGCCTGGTCGATCGGAATCCGTACCTTGGCATGCGCCTGGTCTGCCCAGCTGTAGTTATTCAGGAGCAGATCCTCTCGTGCGTGCAGGTCCGCAATCTCCTGGTTGCCGTCGTCAAGTTGCAGCCGCGGCGAGGGAAACTGCTGCGTCAGTTGCGCCACCTTGTTCTGCATGGCCGGGTTGTTGACCAGATTGCCCAGTTGGCGAATCTCCGCCGTCGTCGTCCACTTGGTGTTGGGCCCGTCCTGCCGGTCCATGTGCGCGTTGATGATCTTGCCAATCCCGTAGCACAGCACCCCGGTCACGGCGACAAATATGGCCAGCGCCGTCAGAAACACGATGATCCCCGTTACGCGAACGTCCGATTGTTCGTAGCCCTTGGACGCGTCAATTTCTTCCGGTCCGCGCTCTTCCGGCTCTTGCCCTGAGTCGGGTTTATGCATGTGCATGTTCAGGCTCCAGAATCTCCGCCAGATGCGGATCGTTGGTCTGCACCAGGGGCCGCATCTTCAAGCGCGTGCAATAGAAGGCCACCCAGAACGAGACCATCGCCACCGGTACGGCCACGTATTCGAGAATCCCCCAACTGAAGTGGAGGTTGCGCGCGGCATCCTTGAAGTTCGGCTCAATCAGCCAGAACAGATCGAATGCTTTGGCAAAAATCATCCATTGGCACACTCTGACCAGGCGCTTCTTGTTGCGCTTGATGTCGCGCGACAGAAGCATGGTGAACGGAATCAGCCAGTGGAACATGAAGTCCAGCGTGATGATGACGCCCCAGTGCCCGCGAATGCGATCCAGGTACCAGGGAATCTCTTCCGGCAGGTTCCCCGACCAGATGATGAGGAACTGCGAGAAGGCAAGGTAGATGTTCAACATGACGAAGGCGAAGGTTAACTTGCCCAGATCGTGCTGCTCGGTCTGGCGCAGAATGGTCTTGAACGGCTCAGCCTTCGACAGCGAAATCGAAACAATGATCGAGAGCGCCAGCACCGAGTAGCCCTGCCCGACTAGAAACAGCAGCCCGTAGACCGATGAGTACCACGTCGGATCGAGCGACATCACCCAGTAAATCACCGCCGCGCTCATGGTCAGCGCGTAGACCACGATGCCGGGCCCGCTGAAGTTTTCAAACTTCTTGATCCACATCGGCGTGTTGGCCGGTGAGTCCTTGTCGCGCTCCAGGCTCAGCCGGTTCAGCCGCCAGGTGTAATACCACCACACCGTGAAGCAGAACATGCTCACCATGACAAACGACTCGGGATTCAACATGGGGTGCTTGAAGTGGATCGCATGTTCAATCGCCTCCAACTGGTCCGGGCTGATAAGGCCGCGCTTCACGCCATCGTCAACCATCGCCGGACTCGCCCACAGGTACAGCCTCTTCATCGAAAGCGCAACCACCAGCCAGTAGACGAACACCAACGGCAGCGTGCGGCTCATGGCCTCCAGAGGCCTGCGCAGCAGCAATCCCCACTTGCCGCCCGAGCAGTACTGCACCATCAGCAAAGCCAGTCCGCCCACCGCCCAGCCAAAGGTGAGGACCATGCCCAGTAGCCAGGCGCGCAAAAAGTGATCCCACCCCAGCCCATCCTGAAACTGGCCGAGAAAACCTAGTCCAACCGCAATCAGGGCAAATATCGCCCCTACAGTCAGCGCCCGCGCCTTCCAGCCGTCCACAAAGGCCGGGGCGCTTAAATCAGCGGGTAGCGTCTTGGCGTGATTCTCGTGTGCCATTCTGTTTCGTCCCTATTCCCTAGTCCCTAGTCCCTAAGTCCCTGGTCCCTATTGCGCCGCCGGTTTGCTTACTGGAATCTTGATTGCCGGGTCCGCCGGATTGGCCGGCGCCATGCCCGGCGATCCTTCTTTGGTCACCGGCGGATAAGCCTGTACCGCCGTCGCCGGAAGCGCCCATGGTTCGGCGAATCCCTCCGGCAGGTTCTTCTCCTTGGCAATCTCTTTCAGGTCCTTCACCTGCGCGCCGGCGGGCACATCTGCTTGTGTCGCCGCCTGGCTCAACTGCAACGCGCGAATATAAGCCACCACCGCCCAGCGATCCTCGGGCGTCAGTTGCGCCGAGTAGTCGGGCATCGCCCCGTAGCCGTGCGTCATCACGTAGAAGTAGTGCGAAAGCGGCTGCGCCACGCGCACCTGGTCGTGCAGATTGGCCGCCGGCTTGTAGCCGCGATCCACAATCGCCCCCAGCCCGTTGCCCACCCGCGAGTGGCACGGCGTGCAGTAGATGTTGAACCGCTCCTGCCCGCGCCTCAGCACTTCCATAGTCACCGGGAAAGGCAACTCGTTCTTCTCTTCGCGATAGCCGTTCGCGCCCTCCACCACCCCGGTGTAGAAGTAGCTGTCCTCGCGCAACTGCCCGCGCGCCACCGTGTTCAGCACCTGCGGCCGCGCCCCGCGATGATCGGCAAACATCTCCGACCCCCGCTGCGGAATCAGCTTTCCCC
>DATKGE010000311.1:0-9911 GCA_035510955.1 Occallatibacter sp.
GCCAGGGAGTTTGCGGCAAGACGAGCCCAGCACAGGACCAGGCTTACACACACCAGCAGCAGAAACGGACCGAGGGACCAGGCCGTCTGTTCGGCATGCATCAGGGCGAAGGGCACACTGGTGGCGATGGAGCCGAAGACCATGGCTGCGACGGACCAATCGGGATGGCCGAAGCGGTTCAGCGGGGGAGGGGTGCGGCCGGTGGCCTTCTCAACCGACCAGTCGTAAGCCGTGCACAGTGCAGGAAGAAGAAAGCCGCGGAAGATGAGCTCTTCAAAGAACGGCGCGACGGTGACGCCGAAGGCGAACAGAAGCCAGGCGGCGGCGCGGCTGTCAAACAGCTTGTCAATGGGTGCGTTGGCGGGGCCGGGCAGCAAGACTTCATCCACCAGTGCGAGCACGAAACAGATGCAGGCCGCGCCCAGCAGCGGCTGGTAACAGCGCATGGCCGCGCCCGCATTCCACTGCAACCCGGCAAACAGGCTCTTGTTCCAGAGCAACGGAAAGACGAGCAAGGCCGCGCCGAAGGTGATGAGATAAAGGATGGCCATGCTGCCGATGGTGTAGTGCACGTCGGTGATGGCTTTTCCGACCGTGGTGATGCCCCACAGATGGAAGTGGAGAGCGGAGCGGGTCAACAGGCTCGACCCGAGCAGACCGATCACAGCGAGGGCACCCAGCATCATCAGATGGCCGAGATGAGGAATGCGGGCCGGGGGAAGAAACAGCAGATCGTGCAGGGGGTGAAAATGCGGGTTGTATTCCGACTGAGCCGCGGACAGAATTTCGTTGTCGTCCGGTCTTGAAGTCTGTTCGAATTCTTCGTTCGGACTCATGCGCGGCCCGTTTTCTTTTGGCGAGGGACGAAGACTTTCGGCTCAGTCCCCACCTTGACTGGGACACCGGCCTTGGCGCGGGTCACGGCCAGGTCGTCCTCCGCTGGAGTGTTGCGGCGGACGCGCTTTGCCTTAGGGACTTTCACCGCTGTAGCGCCTTGCCAGGTCTCAGAAGCGAGATCCTTCGACAAGCTCAGGACAGGCTCTGGGGCACCCGGAACCGAATGACGGCCGTCGGCCAGGCCTTCGGCTCGTTCCGCGGGATAGCCATTGGCGGAATCCTCCTCCGCGTCGTTGGGCGCGAGTTTGCCGTTAGCGGAGGCGTAGTAGCGGGTGAGAAACTGGCCGGTATAGGAGCCCGCGGTGGCCGCGATTTTTGCGGGACGGCCCTGGCCCACGATGCGCCCGCCGTCCTCTCCGCCTTCGGGGCCGAGATCGAGAATCCAGTCGGCATTGCGGATCACGTCGAGATTGTGTTCGATGATGATGACGGAGTTGCCCAGGTCGGCGAGCCGATGCAGAACTTCGAGCAGCTTGCGCACATCGTCGAAGTGCAGGCCTGTTGTTGGCTCATCGAGCAGATAAAGCGTGCGGCCCGTCTGCCGTTTGCTCAGCTCGCGCGCCAACTTCATGCGCTGCGCTTCGCCGCCGGAGAGAGTGGTCGCGCTCTGGCCCAGGTGCACGTAGCCCAGGCCCACATCGACCAGCGTCTGCAGCTTCTGCCGGACATTGGGCACGTCTTCGAGAATGGAGAGTGCGTCTTCGATGGTCAGGTCCAGCACGTCGGCAATGGAGTGGCCCTTAAATTTAACTGCCAGTGTCTCCTGGTTGTAGCGGCGGCCGTTGCAGACCTCGCACTGCACGTAGACGTCGGGCATAAAATTCATCTCAATCCGGCGCTGGCCGTCGCCAGTGCAGGCCTCGCAGCGTCCTCCGGTCACGTTGAAGCTGAAACGTCCCGGCTTGTAGCCGCGCTCGCGCGACTCGGGCAGCATGGCGAAGAGGTCGCGGATGGGCGAGAACACCTGCGTGTACGTGGCGGGATTGGAGCGCGGCGTGCGGCCGATGGGCGACTGATCGATGCGGACCACTTTATCGAGTTGCTCGGCGCCGGTAAGCGAGTCGTGCGTGCCAGGCTCCTCGCGTGAGCCGTAGATGGATTGGGCCAGCGAGCGGTAAAGAATGTCGTTGATGAGCGTGCTCTTGCCGCTGCCGCTGACGCCTGTTACCACAGTCATGACGCCGAGAGGAATGCGGATAGTCACGTCCTGAAGGTTGTGCTCGCGAGCGCCGCTGACGGTAAGCCACTTCCCCGTGAGGGGGCGTGGATGCGCACGCTGGAGCATGGTAACGGCTCCGGAGAGATAGCGACCAGTGAGCGACTCAGGGCAGGCCATGATCTCAGCGGGCGTGCCTTGGGCTACAACGTGGCCGCCCAGGCGTCCTGCGCCAGGCCCTAGATCGAGAACGTAGTCGGCGTGGCGGATGGTGTCTTCGTCGTGCTCGACGACCAGGACGGTGTTGCCCAGGTCGCGCAGTTTTTCCAATGCCTGAATCAGCCGCATGTTGTCGCGCTGGTGCAGGCCGATCGACGGTTCATCGAGGACATAGAGAACGCCGCGCAACCGCGAGCCGATCTGCGTTGCCAGGCGAATCCGCTGGCCTTCGCCGCCGGAGAGCGTGGATGCGTTGCGGTCGAGCGACAGGTAGTTCAAGCCGACGGCGCAAAGAAATTCCAGGCGCTCGACAATCTCGCGGCGGATGCGCTCCGCGACCAGAGCCTCACGCGCCGTGAAGATGAGATTAATGGCCGCGGAGAGCGCGCGATTGAGCGGCAACGCCGTGAAATCGGCGATGGAAAGCCCGCCGATCTTCACCGCCAGCGACTCCGGCCGTAGCCGTTTGCCGCGGCACACCGGGCAGGGCGTCGCGGACATGAAGGTCATCATGTATTCGCGGTAGCCGTCGCTGCGGGCCTCTTCAATGGTGTTGCGCAGAAAGGACAGAATGCCGTGAAAGCCGGTGCGCGGCGCCTCGCCCTTGGGCGGACCGTACACCAGGATGTGCTGGTGCTTGACGGGCAGGTCTTCGAAGGGAAGCTTGAGATCGATGTCGTAGCGGTCGGCGGCAAGATGAATGAGCTTGAGCAGGTATTGCGAGGCGGAGCCGGGACCTAGGCCGCCATCGAGCAGGGGCTTGGACCAGTCAGTGATGACTTTGGCGGGGTCGAGGTCGTAGAGCGAGCCCAGGCCGTGGCACTCCGGGCATGCGCCGAATGCGGAGTTGAATGAGAAGCTGCGCGGCTCGAGCTTGGGCACGTCGAGACCACAATCGGGGCAGGCCATGGAGGACGAGAACAACTGCTCTTCATTGCCCGCGACGGCCACAAGGGCAAGACCGTTGGCGAGCTGCAGGGCCTTGCCTACGGCTTGTTCCAGCCGCTTCTCAACCGAGGGTTTGCCCGGAGTCGACGAGGGGGCGGACGAGGCAGCGGACGACGGCGCGGCCGGAACCGTGCCGTTGGGCGAAGGCGGCTTGAGCAGGATGCGGTCTATCACTGCTTCAATGCTGTGATTCTTGCGCCGGTCCAGCAGCAGCGGCTCAGACAAGTCGCGGAGTTCGCCATCGACGCGAGCCCGGAAACCCTGCTGGTCAAGCTGGTCGAGCAGGTCTTTGAACTCGCCCTTGCGTCCGCGCACAATGGGAGCCATCACCGTGACGCGTTCGCCGCGTCCGAGTTCGAGAATGCGGGCGACAATCTGCTCCGATGTCTGGCGGGCGATGGGGCGGCCGCAGTTGGGACAGTGGGGCGTGCCGATCGAGGCGTAGAGCAGGCGCAGGTAGTCGTAGATCTCGGTGATGGTGCCGACGGTGGAGCGGGGACTGCGGCTGGTGGTCTTCTGCTCAATCGAAATGGCCGGCGACAGGCCCTCAATCGAATCCACGTCCGGACGCTCGATCTGGTCGAGGAACTGCCGCGCGTAGGCGGAAAGCGTCTCCACATAGCGCCGCTGGCCCTCGGCGTAAATGGTGTCGAACGCAAGCGAGCTCTTGCCCGAGCCGGACAGTCCGGTCACAACCGTGAGCGTGTTGCGGGGGATGCGCACATTGATGTCGCGCAGATTGTGCTGGCGCGCCCCGCGCACCGAAATGTGAGTGATGGGCATTTTGCGGTTCAACGACCGATCTTGATCAGACTCCGGTTGCGGCGCGGTTCAACGCACAGAAAAGCGGTGGAAAGACAGACCTGCAACCATGATACAAGGCCACGTCATCGAAGCCATGTCATCGAAACAGATTAAGATGCGGGCGGCGGAGCAGAGGATTCGCCTTGCCGCTGCAGGCAGGGCTTGAAGAAGGGGCGCATCCCCTGCAGCGGCGGAACAAGCCGCAGGGATCGATTGACTGATTGAGGTTAGAGCTTGGCGTGGGTTCCGTCGCAGAAGACGGGGTTGGCAGTGTGCTTGCACCCGCAGAGATAGACGGTCCCGGACTCGATTGCATCAAATTTGACCGGAGTGCGCTCGGTGGTCTTGTGGCTGCCGTCGCAAAAGGGCTGGTTGGCGCTGAGGCCGCAGGAACACCAGAAGTAGCTTTTTCCTGCTTCCAGCTCGACGGGATAAGGGCCTTTTTGAGCAATTTTCGGTTCGGACATGGAAAAATCTCCTCGCTGGACGATAGAGAGATTATCGCCTAAGTTGGCCGGGCGGCGCTTGAGCCGAAATGAACGGCCCCGGGCAGATTTCGACGGCGCGTGCGATCTCCATGAGCGAAAAAAGTAGTCTCTGTGGCAGGTTCCAATATGGGCAGATAGCACGGAAGTGGTACCGATTTTCACGAAGGTACCCTAGTGATCAATAGGAATAAGCGCAATGATTTACTGGACTTCTGCGAGAATTTTTAAAGCGCATTCCGGCTTGGACGCGGTGATTTCCAGATTGGCAGCAAGACGAAAAACGTGAGTGCTCAAGATACCAGGGCCAGCGAGGCAGAGTGGGAACAATGACGGATGCGGTGAATTTTGTAATGTTGGTTGCGGCCTCGATTGGCTCCATGGCGTTTGGAGTCCTGGCGGCGTATGTCGTGCTTCGCGCCGGATTCGCATTGATGCGGCCGCGCCGGCAAGGCGTAGCAGTCAAGATTCCGGCACAGGAAGCACGCGTATAGCTACGGGCATGGGCCGGCAACGGCTGATTGCTGCGTTAGCGCGGCCGGCATCCGTGGCGTAGCGAGAAATATCTGACCAGACAGATTGCTGTCATTCCAATTTTGGGGCTTCCCGAAAAAGTGCTCGCCGGCAGCGCATGCGCTGCATTAGCAAATTACAGTAAAGCATTCATTCTCCGAAACTTGCGCGCAAATCAATCTAATTCTGCGGATTGACCGGCGGCTGTTGCTGCGGCTGTGGCTGCGGCTGGGTTTGCTGCTGCATCTGCTCGCGTCGCTGCTCCATCTCCTGCTCGATCTGCTGCGGCGTGCGGGGTGCCGCTCCAGGCGGGAAACCAGGGCGCATCGGGCCCGGTTCCTGGGGCGGAGGCGGTTCGTCAACGTCGTCCTCTTCGTTGTTGCCTGCGTTGCTTTTAACCACCGGCTGCGCGCCGCTCGCCTGCCGCATGCTGAGCAAGATCTGCTTCGGAGCGCCCTGGCCCTGGTCGCCGATCATGATGACGTTGTAGCCGGACCCCAGCAGTAATTGGGAGAGAACATCGCGCGCCTGGCCGGGGCCGTATGCGCCGAAGACGCGTTGATCGCCGGCCAGCCCATCGACCTTTGCGCCGGTCGCCGTCGAGACGTCTTTGAGAATCTGCTCCAGGCTGGAGTTTGTGGCCTCAATGCTGAGCCCATGGCTGTCCCAGACCACGGAGGCCGGAGACGGGGAGTCAAAGGCAGGCCATTTGGGCTTCTCAGGGACAGGCGCCGTAACCGGCTCCGGAGCTGCCTGAAGAGGAACATTGAGCGGCTTGGCAGCGCTGGGGCGCTGATGGTGGTGGGCCGGTTTCACATCGGATGCCGCGGGATCAGATGTTGTTGCAGGAGCGGGAGCCGGGCCTGCGGGGGTTTGCGCCCGGACCTGCGCAGCAGCCGGGAACAGGATCAGGGCAGCGGCCAGCAGAAAAGGGAATGGGAACGGGAGCGGATGCTTGAAGCAGGGATCCGCCGCGGGATGCGCGTTCGCGGTCCGGCTGGGCGCGGCAGGTTTCGGCGGCTGACGGTCTGTGCGCATGGAAGTGAGCTCCCCGGCCCGGTGGGAGCGCCTGGCAACCCGCGGCCCATGCCCGGGCGCTCAGGAATCGCTGCCGCTCCACTGTACTAGACTAACAGTGGCTCGCGGACGCTCGAAAGGAGTTTCGCGTGCCGGAGAGGGAGTTGAAGGAACATGCGCCGCTGCTGGAGGGTTTTTGCTGCTGCTTCAATCGTGTTCGGCCTGCTGGCGTTGCCGCCGCGATGCCATGCGACGAGTTGCACCACGCAAGCCGAGCTGCTGGCGCCGGATCGGGATGCTCTGGCGTCGATCGGCGGACGGCTGGCCATGGCGGTTGTGAGCCAGGATGACGGCGCGCTCAAGTCCGCGCTGCTGCCGGCCGAGGCCAATGAGTGGGAGGGGATGCGCGAGGCCGTGGAACGCGCCGCACCCGCGGTCAAGGGCGGGCAGGTGCAGTTGCGCGACCTCTACCTGCTGGACGCAAGCACCCTCACTGCGCCGGCGGATACGCAGTTCTTCTGCTCCAACTCGAGCGGATCGCTGACGGTGACCATGAACATGCGTTCGCTACCGCCGGGCCGCTATGCGGTGGTGCTGGCCGATGCGGTCGGCTCTCCGCTGGCCGGGCAAATCGGCCTGGTGCTGGCCTGGGACCCCACCGGCGCAACCGCAGGATGGAGGCTTGCCGGCCTGACGGTGCGCCAGGGCACATTCGACGGCCACGACGACGTCTGGTTCTGGACGCGCGCCCGGGAGCTCATCAAGGATGGGCAGCCGTGGAGCGCGTGGTTCAGCTACGAGGCGGCGCGCTATCTTGCCGTGCCCGTCGATTTTCTCTCCTCGCCGAACCTGGAAAAGCTGGGCCAGGAAGAGGCGCAGATCAAAAATTCGCCTCAGGATGCGTTCCCCTACACGCTGCAGGATGGCGACCGCACCTGGAAGATCGATGGCGTTCGGCTGGATGCAAGCGTGCGCCAGGCCGACCTGGCCGTGACCTATGATTCGACCGGCGTATCCGATCCCGCAGCGGTGCACACCGAAGCGACCGCGGTGCTGAGCGCGTTGCTAAAGGCGCAGCCTGCTCTGAGGCAAAACTTTCACGGCATGTGGGCCATCGCCGTGAAGGACGGCAAGCAGAACCCGGTGATCGAGCTGCCCATGGGGCAGATACCGTAAAGGCAGGGAACAGGGATTAGGGATTAGGGAACAGGGAACAGCGGAAAGGCGGACGATATACCAATTTCCTTTGGGGTTTTGCTTGGCATTCCGATTGCATTTCTGTTCTTTTTCGAAGCGCGCTGGCTGCTCCGTTACGCCTCCGGCCGTTACGAAAAGAGGGAACGCAGAGCCGCACGCCTTTTTGGAGTCTTCGGTGCGTTCTTGGTTCCCTTAATTTACTGTTTCGGACTTATTGATGACGCATTCCCAGGAAGGCTCGGAAAGATGATCGCAATTGGATTTGTTGTTGCTGCTTCCGGGGGACTATTCACTCTGATATTTGCGACCCTGAATGAAAGGAATTAGATGGCGATGGCCGGGATGATCGATCTGCGTTCGGATACTGTGACCCGCCCCTCCGCCGAGATGCGCGCGGCCATGGCCGCTGCTGAGGTGGGCGACGACGTTTACGGCGAAGACCCGACGGTCAACCACCTGGAACGGCGCGCTGCGGAAGTCTTCGGCCGCGAGGCGGCGCTGTTTGTGCCCACCGGCACCATGGGCAACCAGATCGCCATCCGTCTGCTTACGCAGCCCGGCCAGGAGGTCATCGCCGAGTCGCGCGCGCACATTCTGGACTGGGAGATGGCCACGACTGCCGTTTTCTCCGGCTGCCTGGTGCGGGCTGTTGAAGCCGAGCGCGGCATCCTCACGTGGAAGCACATCGAGCCGGTCATCTATGCGCGCGGAGCGTTTCGCGCCGCCACCGGGCTCATCGAGATTGAGAACACCGCCAACCTGGCCGGTGGGGGTTGCACGCCAGTTCCGGTGTTGGAAGAAATATGGGCTGGTGCCAAAGAGCGGAAGCTCCCCACTCATCTGGACGGCGCACGCATCTTCAACGCCGCCGTCGCGCTGGGCACGGATGTAAAGTCGCTCACCCGCGGCTTCGACACGGTGATGTTCTGCCTGTCGAAGGGGCTGGGCGCGCCGGTGGGCTCCATGCTGGTGGGTTCGGCGGAACTGATGGACAGCGCGCGCCTCTTCCGCAAGGCTCTGGGTGGCGGCATGAGGCAAGCAGGCATATTGGCCGCGGCCGGGCTCATGGCCCTGGAGCGGGGGCCGAAGCGGCTGCATGAGGACCACGCGAATGCGCGGCTGCTGGCCGAGGCGCTGGCCAACATGGATGCCGTGGAGATCGATCTCGATGCGGTGGAGACGAACATCGTGATCTTCAAGCTGAAGGGCGGCCGGAAAGCAGCGGACCTGACTGCGCGGCTGAAGGCGCGGGGGATTCTGATGTCTGCCGTAGGCCCGAGCTCGGTGCGGCTGGTTACGCATCTGGACGTGAGCCGCGGAGACTGCATTGCCGCCGCGGAGGCGCTGACCGAGGAGATTGAGCCTGCCTGAGCGAAGAGGGCCTGACCGAAGAGGGCCTGAGCGAAGAGCTTGCACCGGGCAGACCCACCGAATACACTCATCCGCAGCGAAATGCAGGCGTTGGATCAGGCTAAAGGAAGACCATGCGAGTCGGGTTGTTTACACGCGAATACCCTCCACTTGTGTACGGCGGCGCCGGCGTCCACGTCGATTATCTGAGCCGCGAGCTGGCCAAGGCGATCGAGGTCGAGGTGCACTGCTGGGGGCCGCAGCACTCGGATCAGGGCAACCTGCGCGTGCGCGGCGCGGAGCCCTGGGCCGAAATCACCAACGGCACTGAAGGCAAATTCAAAGGCGCGCTTGAAGCCTTCAGCCTGAACTTGACGCAGGTCAAGGCCCTCGAAGGCATTGATGTGGTTCACACGCATACATGGTATGTGTCCATGGCCGGCTACCTGGCAAAGAAACTATACGGCGTGCCCTTTGTGCTGACCACGCATTCGCTGGAACCGCTGCGCGCGTGGAAGGCCGAGCAACTGGGCTCGGGTTACGCCATGAGTTCGTGGATGGAGCGCACTGCGATTCTCGACGCGGATGCGATCATCGCCGTCTCGCAGGGCACCAAGGCCGACATCCTGGCGGCCTATCCGAATGTAGATCCGCACCGCATTCACGTCATCTACAACGGCATCGACCTGGCCGAGTACCAGAAAACAGAAGAGACCCAGGCGCTGACAGATTACGGCGTGGATCCGGCCGTGCCGTACGTGTTGTTCGTAGGCCGCATCACGCGCCAGAAAGGCGTGACCCACCTGGTGGATGCCATCCACTACCTGCCGCCGGAGACGCAGGTGGTTCTCTGCGCCGGCGCGCCGGACACGCCGGAAATTGCCGCCGAGCTGCGCCAGAAGGTTGATGCCGCACGGGCGCACCATTCACGCATTGTGTGGATCGAGAAGATGGTCACCAAGCAGGAGGCCATTCAGCTTTACTCGAACTGCCGCGTCTTCTGCTGCCCCTCTGTTTACGAGCCTTTCGGCATCATCAATCTTGAGGCCATGGCCTGCCGCGCGCCAGTAGTCGCCAGCTCGACCGGAGGCATCAAAGAAGTCGTAGTGGATGGGAAGACAGGCTACCTGGTGCCCTTCGATCAGGACCCGGTCACCAGCTTTCCGCGCAATCCTGAAACCTTCGCTCGCGATCTCGCGGTGCGTATTCAAGCTATGTTCAAGGACCCGGAACGTTGCAAGCGCTTTGGCGATGCGGGGCGCAAGCGCGTGGAAGAGGTGTTCAGCTGGACGGCCATTGCCGAGCAGACGATTCATCTCTACGAG
>DATKGE010000312.1:0-5455 GCA_035510955.1 Occallatibacter sp.
TTGCGATGGCAATCCAGGCACCACTCCATCTGCAGCGTGTTCTGCGCATACATCAGCGGCATCAGGTCCACGCGCCCATGGCAACTCGCGCAGCCCAGTCCCTTGTTCACGTGAATCTCGTGGCTGAAGTACACAAAATCCGGCAGATCGTGAACCTTGGTCCAAACCAGGCTCTCGCCCGTCGCCCAGCTGTGCCGCACCGGCTCCAGCAGTTGCGCATTCGTCCAGATCTGCGCGTGGCAGTTGATGCAGGTCTTGGTAGGCGGGATTCCAGCGTAGCTCGATTTCTCCACCGTCACGTGACAGTACTGGCACTGCAGTCCCAGTCCCTGCACATGGTGTTTGTGGCTGAAGGGCACCGGCTGGTCCGGGCGCTGGCCCTGCCGCGTCACCCAGGGCGAGCGCTGCAACTGGTCCAGCGTTACCCCCAGGGCGATCACAATCAGCCCCGTCAACACCAGGCTCGCGCGAGCCAGAGCGTTGGAGCTGCGATCAAATATCTGCGCCATGAATTGAATCCCTGCTGGTTTTTCGTTTTCTGACTGTGCCCGCTAGTCGCGGCGGTCACTCGGCTTGCGTCTTGGATGCGCCGCTGTGCTAGCGGTCACACAGGTTGTGTTCAAAAAGAATTCTTGGGCAAGAATCACCCCAGAGGTGGAGAACCCCGAAAAAACAATATAGCAGCCGCAGACCCCAGCGCGGGCGTTCCCCGTCTCAAAAATCTAAAAAAGTTCCTTGCGGGACGGATTTGTAATTCGCTGAAAAGATTACATTTTGTGATTGATTCAATCTCGGGGAAAACAGTTGCGCCTCCCTGGCCGCGTACATACCAGAGACTGGGATTTCCAACAAAAAATACCACGCAGCACGCCTCTTCCGCCACTTCGCAACCGATCGCGTCAGCCTTTCCAGAACGCGACAACCATCCCCCCGGCCACGATCAGCGCGCCTCCGGCATAGATCGGCAGCGTCGGCGACTGCCCGAATCGCACCCTGTTGAGCAACTGCGCCATCAGAAAAAACAGCACCACGTAAACGCCCAGCAGCTTCCCAAAATCCCAGCGAGGCACATTGACCGCCGAGCCATACGCGGCCAGGACTGCCGCTCCGGCAAGCAACGCCAGCGCGCGCCCCAATCCCGACGAGCGATAGAAGCCAACCTGAAAGAACGAGTCGCCCCAGGCCTCAAGAAATGCAGCCAAGGTAAGCACGCCAAGCGCACCCATCGGGTTTTGCACCAGCCGGTCAAGAAGATTCACGCCAAAGACCTCCAGCAAAATTGAGCGGATCGAAGAAGCAGTTTCTTGAATCCGAGCGCTATGCCGCCACAAATGGAATCGCCATGCACGGCCGCGTTCGATGATCGTAACAAGCCCATGCTTTAGAATTCGTAAAGGCGTTCAACCTTCTTCGATTTAAATCATCCCGCAGAGCGGACCCATCGTCCCGGACCCAAAGCCTGGGCGCTCATCCATCGAACGGTTTCCGGACCGGACCTTTGCGGACCGGACCTGACGGGCTCAACAAGGAACGACCATGAAATTCGCCGGACTGCTGGTCATGCCAGCCGGTTTCTTTCTCTCCATCGCTGCGCTGGTGCTCTTTCCCGCCTCGAGCGCGTCTGCGCGCGCGGCCTTCGTCTTGTGCGGGCTGGCCGTTGAAGCGCTGGGCCTGGTGGTTGCCGCGCGCGGGCACATCGAAGCCCGCGGCCGGATCGATTCTCGCAGAGAGTCCCGCTCATGATTCCCACTTCGTCGCCAGTCCTGTCCGACGCTACGTTCGCTTTCGTACTCGTTCTGCTGCTCCTCGCGCCACTGTCCATCGCCGGCGTCGCCCTCATCAACACCGGCCTGGGCCGTTCTCGCTCCGCCGCGCAATCGCTGCTTGGCAGCCTGACCATCGTCGCCGTCGCCGCCATTGCCTTTGCTCTCGTAGGCGCGAGCCTCACCGGATCGATCGGCGCCGCAGGCCACGTGTTCCATTTGGCCGGCAAGCCTTGGAACTGGCTCGGCGCAGGCAGGTTTTTTCTCGGCGGCCTTCGCTCCGCGCCGGCGCCGGCCCAGCTTGGGCTGCTGTTTGAGTTTTTGGCCGTGGCCATGGCCGCCCTCATTCCCTGGGGCTCCGGCGCCAATCGCCTGCGACTCACCGCCGGCTGCGCTATCGCCGCCGTCCTCGCCGCCATCGTCTTTCCGCTCCTCGCCCATTGGGTCTGGTCCGGCGGCTGGCTCGCACAACTGGGCGTCAACTTCTCTCTCGGCTCAGGATTCCTGGATCCGGCCGGCGCAGCCGTCATTCACGTCCTCGGCGGCCTCAGCGCCCTCGTCGTCGTCTGGATCGCCGGCCCCCGCCGCGGCAAATTCCCGCAAGGCGCCTTTGCCACCGCCATGCCCGGCCACAACGCGGTCTACATCCTCTTCGGCTGCCTGCTCGCTCTCGCCGGATGGCTGGCCTTCAACGTCGCCGGAGCCGCCCTCTGGCTGCACGCACCCTTTGCCGCTCTCCCCGTCACCGCCATCAACACGCTGCTCTCCGCCTCAGGTGCCGTCGCCGCCGCCCTCGCCGTCACCCGCATCCGCTTCGGCAAGCCCGACGCCAGCCTCTGCGCCAACGGCTGGCTCTCCGGCCTGGTCGCTTCCAGCGCCTCCGCGACCGTCGTCTCGCCCCTTCAGTCGCTTCTGATCGGCCTCATCGCCGGCGTTCTCACCCCGCTGCTGATCGAAGTGCTCGAGCTCGCCGTCTCCATCGACGATCCCTCCGGAGCCATCGGCGTCCACGCCGCCGGCGGCCTCTGGGGGCTCATCGCCGCCGGCTCGTTAGCTCCGCAGCCCGGGCAACTCATAGCCCAGTTGGTCGGGATCGCCGCGCTGCTCGGCCTCGTTCTGCCTCTCGTCTATCTGCTCTTCTGGCTCGTCAACCGCGTGCTCCCCTTCCGCGTCGACCAGGACGGCGAACGCATCGGCATGGACCTGCACGAGCTAGGCGGCGGCGCCTATCCCGAGTTCGTCATCCACCGCGACGACTCCTACCGCTGAGAAGCCGTTAGAAAGTCGTGAATCCTGCCTCGCCCAATGCCGCCGCTGACTCGTTAACTCGCTCGTGCCCGTGAAGCGGGCGCTAACTTGCTGAATCAATTTCAAAAGACTCTCCGGCCGCCAACAAGGTCCGACTCCGCAGCTCGCCGCCGCGCACCGCAAGTACCGCCCACCCGGGCACCCCACCTTCCCCAATGGTGTGATTCCCCTTTTGCCTCCGCCACCGGTAGACTGGCGCCAGGACTAATCGCATGGAAATGTTCGCCTATCTTCTCTATCCGCTCGGCCTGATTCTGGAGGTTGTGGCAATCGTCCATTTCTTCCGCAACCGGCCCCAGGTCTACTGGCTCTACATCATCATTTTTCTGGGACCCCTGGGCGCAGCCATCTATCTCGGCGTCGAAGCTCTTCCCGATTTTCTTGCGCTCTCCCAGTCCTTCCGGGGTCTTCCCTGTCACAGGCGCATCGCGGAACTCGAAGCTCTCGTCGAAGACAATCCCTCCGCCGCCAACTACGAAGAGCTAGGCGACCTGTACATGGAATCCGGCAACCTCGCGTCAGCCCGATCCGCCTTCGACAAAGCCATCGCCGCCCGCTCCGATTCCCTCGATTCCTTCTACCGCCGCGGCCTCTGCGCCCTCAAGCTGGGCGACGCCCCAGCCGCCATCCCCGACCTCGAGCGCGTAGCGCAAAAGGAACCCGCCTACGACTTCCATCGCGCCGCCGGTCTGTTAGCCCAGGCCTGTGCCAAAGCCGGACAAACAGAAAAAGCCGAAGCCCTTTTCCGACAGGCCACCCAGTCCTCCACGCTTTCGGAGACCTATCTCCACTACGCCGATTTCCTCGCCTCCCAAGGCCGCCACGCCGAAGCCCGCCAGTGGGCCCAGAAGGTCCTCGACAAAGAGCGCACTATGCCCACCTACCTCCGCCGCCGCGAGCGCCCCTGGTTCCAGACCGCCGCCGAAATGCTAAAACGACTCCCCGCCTGACGACGGCCGGGTCGCCCATTCATTGGCTCAGAACCGTGATTCGGAAACTCGGACACTAAGATTGGACAGGAAAGCGGAAGCTGAACCTACCCAGGAAAGAGCGACGATATGACGGCATTCTGGAAGATTGCGATTGTCACGTGCGCTGTCTTGATCGGCGGAGCCTCAATCAGCTGGGAGGTTCACCGGGTCAAGACGAATAGCCAGGAGCTCGCAGCCGCTGCAGAAGCATGCCGAGTGCCAGCTGAACATGGCAACGCCGGCGCCGAATCCAGCCTCGGCAATTTTTACTCCCATGGTCAGGGTGTTCCCCAGGATTACGCGCAGGCCTTCCTGTGGTATGGCAAAGCCGCGAACCAGAATGACGCGAGGGCTCAACGCGGCCTTGGGTTTATGTATCAGAATGGCCTGGGAGTGACCCAAGACACTACCGAAGCTCTTCGCTGGTACCGAAAGGCGGCAGACCAGGGAGACGCGAAAGCCCAGAACGCCCTCGCCCTCATCTATTCCGATGGGCAGGGAGTGCCGCAGGACTACGGCGAAGCGCTCCGCTGGTATCGCGAGGCTGTGGATCAAGGTTATCCAATGGCCGAATACAACCTCGGCGATATGTATTTCTATGGTCGAGGAGTGCCACGGGATCGCGCCGAGGCCGACCGGCTCTATCACCAGGCGGCCACCCAAGGAGACGAATATGCCCAACGCATTCTGGGCTTGAGAGGAAAGGGATTGAGCACCTGGATCGTCTTCAGCTTGATTGTGATATCCGTTTGGTACCTGTTCTTTCTGAAGGATTTTCTTTCGGACAAACAGAGAGCTCGAACCCCTCGACAGCGGGCAGTGATCGTGGCGGCGCTGTTGGGGCTGGCCTACATCGGACTCAGCTTGATTGCGGCATTCGGCGTATTCCCGTCCCTATCCGTTGCCAATGCAGTCTCTTTCGCCAGGAATCTTATGATTGGGACAACTCTCGGCATTCTGATCCCCCTTTGGGGACCAAAGACCGCCAAACTCGTGCTGGGGATATCCGTCGCACTACTTGTCGCTTTCAACCTGCTTGCGTTTGCGCACCGCGAACCGGCCGCTCTTCCTTCGGCCTTCCACCTGTTCTGGTCCGCCAATGGCTTCTTACTTGGGCTATTGATTGCATCCGCTATTCTTTTTCGACTACCAATCCGGAAGGACGCCGAGATCGCAGCCAACTAGAGGGCGATCTCGCCTCACCGCCGCGCCAGCATCACCATCAGCCCAAAAATCACAATCGGCACCAGCGCCAAGCCCGCATACAGCAATATCCGCCGCAGCCCCGGCAGCCGCCTCCCAGCCGACAACGGCCGCCGCTCGCCGTCTTCCACGCCCACCTGCTCCTGGTGCTCCAGTTCCCATTCCATCTCGCTGGCCGTCTGGTAGCGCCGCCGCGGATCGCGCTCCAGC
>DATKGE010000313.1:0-3757 GCA_035510955.1 Occallatibacter sp.
GGCGTTGCCGCGCAAAACACATTCATCAGCAGCGCGTCGGAACTCATCGACGAATCAAGCTCCCGCCATCGACGTCCCGACTCCGCCTTGGGCAGCGCTCGGCCCTGCGCATGAATCTTGTCAAAGCGCCGCATCCACTCCGGCCGCGCCGCAATTGCCCCATACGACGCATCGAAAAAATTCCCGTGCCTCTCGCCGTCCGGCCCATACACAATCACCGGCTGCGCCCCATAGCTTTCCACGTGCACCCGGCCCCGCGCCCACAGCCTGTTCCGCGCTCCCAATTCCCGCCGCAGTTCGCCCGCATACCAACCCGCCTTCACCGTCATACCGAGCAGCCTACACCCTCACCCCACATCGATCCCGGAGATGCGAAGAGCCTCCCTAGGCATGCGATCTCTCAACGCCTGCGGCTTCAAAACGTGGCTGGATTGTCAGGCTGCCTCTTTCATGCGCCAACCGCCGGAAGATGGATGCCCACACGTCCGGGCCATGAGAAAATAGTTTCTGTGATTCCGCGTCCAAAATATTTTCTAACTTCTCTTATCCTGCTTCTGGCCGTCCCCGCCGCAACACCAGCTCGCGCGCTCATGGGTTCGAACACCAAAGCTGCTGAGCAGGCAGGCGCCGTTCTGTTCCGCGACAAAGGCTGCGCCTACTGTCACGGCGTCGGTGGCAGCGGAGGCAAAAAAGGCCCCGATCTGTCCGGCATCCGCACCAATAAGCTGTGGACTCCCGACAAGATCACCAATCAGATTCTCAACGGCGGGCAGAAGATGCCTCCGTTTTCCGACTCGCTTACCGACGCCGAGATCGCCCAGCTGGTCACTTATCTGCGCGCCAAGCACCGTCCCATTCCGCCGCCGACTGCCACGCCGCCGCCGCCGCCGGGCAACTAGGCCGGATCGACATACATTGGCAAGAAATGCCCTGTCATCCTGAGCGAAGCGTACTGCAGCGGAGTCGAAGGACCTGCATTTGGTACGCCAACGACAACCCAGTCAGCCCTAGACGAACGCTACGAACTTCTCAAATACCGCAGCTAGGGCCGGCTTTCTTTCGCTGATCCGCGCTGTCCGTCAGCCGGCCATACAACACCTGTCAACTGCTCTGAGACCTGCCACAGCTTGCGCGCTAGAGCTTCATCCCGCGCCTGCGGGGAAACATGCGCTGCAGCAGCCGGACCGGTAAGCTCAAAAAAACCGCCGGGGCCGTAGAATTGTCCTGGTTCCGCGCTCTCTGAGGCCGCGGCATACAAGGCGGGCTGCGCGGCGTCGGCGGCAGACTGGCTGAACAGCCTGCCCAGCGACCGGCTCAGCAGGGACAACGCGCTCCGGGCTCCCAGCCCATTGGCAAACAAATCCGTCTGCGCATAGCCCGGGTGCGCAGCGCTGCTCAGCAACCCCCATCCGTGCGCATCGCTGCGGCGCTGCAGCTCCTGCGCAAACAGGAGGGACGCCAGCTTGGACTGGGCGTAGGCCGCCCATGCCCCGTAGCGGCGCTCGCCTTGCAGATTGTCAAAGCGGATCTTGCCCAGTCGATAGGCTAGGCTGCTCACCTGCACCACGCGGGGACTCCTGCTTTCCCTCAGCAACGGAAGCAGCAGCCCGGTAAGCGCAAAATGCCCCAGATAGTTGGTGGCGAATTGCATCTCGAACCCATCGGCCGTCACCTGCCTTCTGGGCAGGGCCATCACGCCCGCGTTATTCACCAGCAGGTCCAGCGGCCGGCCGGCAGCGATCATGCGGCGGGCAAAGGCAGCCACGGACGCCTGTTCCGCCAGGTCAAGCTTCTCGAAGCGCACCAGGGAACTCGGCGCCAGGGTGCGGATCTTTTCCGCCGCATCGCGGCCCTTGGATTCATTGCGCGCCGCAACAATTACGTCGGCGCAACCCTGCGCCAGGGCCAGGGCTATCTCATAGCCGAGTCCGCCGGTCGCTCCGGTAACTACGGCGAGCCGGCCGGTTTGAGGGGGAATTGCGCGTGCCGTCCATTTCTGCAGGGACCGGACATGGGGAAGCATGTGTTCTCTGATGTTGATCGACGTTTCCTCTTTTATCTTTTGCTTCTACGGCTTGCTTGACTGCTCACTCAATCCCGAAACAAAGAAATTATTTTGCTGTTAAACCATTCCAAAGCATTGTGAAGCCCGTCTCACGGCACAACGCCTCCGACTCCGGGTGAGCGCCGATAAATTCGACCGTAATCTCCGCCTGCGACCGCATCATCAATACCAGGTACTCCGGCGGAACCTTGGCGAGTTTGGTGCCCTGAACCGCCTCAGATGTCGCCCGGAGCAATTCAGTCAGCGCAAAATTGGGCGCTTCATTCTCCCGGAACAACCTGCCGGAGGCGCGCAACTGCGCCAGAACTTTCAACTGCTCCGGATGACTGGCGCCACGCTCCAGAAACCTGTCCCAGATGTAGCGCAGCCGGGTACGAGGGTCCTGCCCGTGGGGAAAATCCGACAGATGCCGGCTGAATTCCGTTCTTAACGTTACGTAGAGCTCATTCAGCAGTTCGTCCTTGGTTTTGAAGTAGGTAAAGAGCGACCCCTCGGCAATCCCCGCTGCCTTGGAGATGGCCGATGTGGGTGCTGCTCCGATTCCCCGCTCCGCACAGATGCGCAAAGCCGCATTCAGAATTGCCTTCTGCTTATCACCACTCCTGGGTCGCGCCACTCATTTCACCTCATTCCCAACATTCATGAGTGCCTGCTCAATCAAATTCTAACCGAACCTATAAGTTTGATGCAAGAACAAAATCAGTAAAGCTGTTTGCGTGTGCCCCATTTCTAGATTTTGATAACTGGGATGACACTGGCTCGATCGCACTGGATGAAGCGGGGCGGGTGGCCCAGGTCCAACCGCCCAAAAAACTGGGTGCCCCAGGTCTCGATTCTGAGAACTGGGAGACCACGAACCCCAACCGGCCTACCGCCGCCCTTCACACGTCCCTTGGACCGGTGCCCGCCTGATCGCACAGCCAGAAGGTCCCTAGGTCACGTCAACAGCGGCACGTTCGCCACCCCGATCGTCCCGAAGACTTTCCGGTAGCGCTCGATGTCGCTGGCCGGCCCCATCGCCTTCAGGTAGTTATCCGAAAGCTTGACCGCCGGCCGCCCGTCCACCTCCGTGAGCTTGCACACCAGACTCACCGGGTTGAACCCATCCCCGCCGCGCGGATCGCAGTTGCGAAAGTCATTGGTCAGGAACGTCCCCCAGCCGGCGCTGAAGCGAATCCTGCGCTCCGGAACCCACTTGTGCTCGTCCTCAAAATCGCTGGCCCGCTGGAAGTCAGGGGGCGTGGCGCCATTCAGCAGCCTGCCGCCAAAATAAGCGTGCAGCCCCAGGATCTGTTCCACATCGAGCGCATCCGAGGCAATGAGCCGCTTCTGGCGCGGATCGTGT
Organism: Occallatibacter sp.; assembly: GCA_035510955.1. GTDB lineage: Bacteria > Acidobacteriota > Terriglobia > Terriglobales > Acidobacteriaceae > Telmatobacter. The sequence goes on from DATKGE010000313.1 coordinate 3,411, forward strand.
CCCAGCCCCTCGAGCCAAGCAATATACTCGTCGCCGGCAACGTAAGGATCTTTCGAGTCGATGCGCTGCCCCGTCCAGTTCCCCACCCAGCCCGGCGCGTCCTCGAAAAACTGCGTAGTCCCAAACGTGTCGGGAAGCAGTATGAGCAACTCGCCCTGATAACTCTGCTGCCATAACTCGAGGATTCTGTATTGCGCCGTGCGCAGCTCTTCTTCGTCGTTGGCCAGGGCCGCCAGAGCCATCGGCAATTCATGCGCGTTGGTGCCGATAGCCTCAAGATCGTGCTTGTAGGCTAGGTAAGTATTCGAGCTTCCGGCAAAGCTCGTGCCCAGCACATCGCTCATGGC
>DATKGE010000314.1:0-20950 GCA_035510955.1 Occallatibacter sp.
CTGATCGTCGAGAACCCTGGTGGTGGCTCCTATTCGATGTAGAGGCTGTTGAAATACATGTCGATGTAGCCGGTCAGAGTCGAACTGCCAGAGCAATTGAACTGCACTTGAACCAAAGCGAGATTCTGTCCGCTGGGCACGCTCAGGGTGTAGTTGGCTTGATAGATCACACTCGTCTGGCTGAACAGCGTCGTCCACGTTGAGCTACCATCAAGCGAAGCCTTGATGGTGGCCAAGCAGCCGGTGCCATAGGCCAAAGTGGAGGCTTGAACATTGAGTGTTGCCGCCGCCGTGGTGGTGAGAGGAGGCCATGAGTGATACAGTGCCTGACTGTTGTACCCGCCCGGCCCCGAGCCGCCCATGTAAGTATCGTCACCAGGGTTGCCGTCATAGCAGTAAGTCGGATAGATCACCGAGGATGTGCCGCTGGTGGTCGGGTAGGAAACTGGACGGTACCCGTTTCGCGGGGGATGACACCAAATGGACACCAAATGCCCTTCCGACATTGCGAATTGCTTGGGGGATAACGCGGCGTTCTCCGCCGGCCGGAAAAATGCCTTGGTGTCCATGGTGTCCAAGAATGGTCCGAAATGGTCGCATACGGTGGAGGCAAGAGAAATTGTAGAAATTGTGGACACCAAGGAAGCAGCTTTCAAATTAACAAGTTGGCGCAACTCCATAAATAACAATAATTTGCGATATCTACACAGTTCGAATCCCACTCTCTCCGCCATACACTTCTAAGTCCAATTACATCTGCAACTTCCAGAAGCGTAAACCCAGCAAAATCAGAGAGTACCATGCGGATCGGCATGAATGAGCATGAATCCGCCTGAAACCACCATAGCCTAAAACAGGCTCCATCGGGTAACGGAAATCGCCGTTTTCCAATTTTCTGGGTAACGTGGCGGAAGGTCCAGTGGGCAAGCAGTGTGATAGAAAAAGCGCCCTGCTCGACGGTGGAAACAGCTTGCTTAATTGCCCCTCGCAGAGTATTCATCTAGGCGAACACCCGCCACGTCGGAATGGCTTCGCAGCCAATGCTCACAACAACAACTTGTGACACTAGCAGCTCGCACAGTTCCACAACGAAATCCGTTGCAGTTCGTTGATGTGTTTACAAGTACTTGCAGAAGCGCGCGTCATACTTCTTGTCATACTGGCTTTCTTGTTTTCAATTGAGCGTTCAACGGCCACGGCATTCGCCATCCGAGCAGGTCGAAGCAAATCCCCAGACACCTCGGTTTGAGTCGAAGCTTACTAGTACTCGGCTAAGAGGGGGATCATCAACCGTGGAGCACGCTTGTTATCAATGGAGTCATTCACCGGTGTTGCCGACCCACAAGGGATGAAACGGGTGCGGTTCCCGTAGTAGAGTGTTGTGGCGTCGTTGGCACAGAGGTCGTTCTTTTCTTGGTGCGAGCGAGCCCGCAACGGAGTCGGACCCGGAATCCTTGAGCACCCCGAATTATGCCACGGGCTGGCAACAGCCCCGGAGCACGCTTCTTAGTATTCCCAGATAGGGGTTCCACGCCGACGGCGCATGAGGAGGAGCGATGGAGGTTCTGCACCCGGATTGCGCCGGTCTCGATGTACATAAGAATGTGGTGGTCGCCTGCGTGCGCCACATGGTGAAGGGCAGGGCGGCGACCATAGTCAAGACCTTCAAGACGATAACCCAGGACCTGATCGCACTGTCGGACTGGTTGTCAGTTGAGGGTGTGACGCATCTCGCTATGGAAGCGACGGGCGTCTACTGGAAGCCGGTCTGGCACATTTTGTCCGATGGCGGATTCGAACTGGTGTTAGCCAACGCTGCCCATGTAAAGAACGTGCCAGGCCGCAAGACCGATGTGAACGATGCCACCTGGCTTGCCGATCTGATGGCGCATGGGTTGATCCGGGCCAGCTTTGTGCCCGACGATCTGCGGGCGGCCGATGCGGCGGAACGCGCCGGCAAGTTGTCCTGCCTTTGTGGTGTTCCCGCCGTCCAACAGAAGCCGAAGTACATCCGATGCGTCCCGAATACCCGCCAGAACGACCTGTGTCTCGATGGGGTTGCGGGCGAAGAAGGACTCCGTTACTTTTACCAGCGAGGTCGCAGGCGAAAACAGCCTCAGGCCTCCTTTGACCGATACATCCGAAGCGGACGGCATGTCCGGCTGTTTGAGGTCATAGAGTGATGTGTGGAAGAGCAGGTTCATCGTGTGGTTTGAACCTTTTGGGCTGTAGACCACCACCTGCGCGGGGATCACGCTGTTTTCCGCATGGAGAAGAAGCGACTGTTCGGGAGACAAATGCCATGAATCGCCAAATCGGTCCGTGCAGTAGCTTGTGCAGAATTCCCAGAAGGAGGCATACCACGGGGTGCTGTCGCCCTCACGCGCGCTGGGGCTCGATGACATCAGCCAGCCCTTCACGACTTCCCGCAGGAAGCCGTTGCGGAGCAGCCGCTCACGGTGGGTCCGGCTCAGCTCTTGCGATCGGAGAATGCGCCTCCCGGTTTTCTGAAGTTCCTGAAGAGCGGCAAGCGATTCTGCCAGTTTTTCATTCGGCTTGGACAATGTGGCCTTCAGTGCCCCGCCGTTTTACAAGCTTGTTACGCTGTGCAAGTTCAAGTATATCATGCTGCACGTCTGCAAGCAGATAACGCCGCTCTGATACAAGCAAATGACGCCGTGAATAGAAAAGGCTATTGTGCTTTCACAGTTGAAAAACCCAGGGAAGCTGGGTGATCCCTTTAACAGATAGCGGTCTCTTTCGACCCGGCAATCGCATGGACGAGCAACGCCAAGGAGGCCCGAATAAGCGGGCGGGGCCGCGCTCTTGCGACGTGAACCGAACGAGGGGGCTCTGAGGATCGCTCTCACGAATGGATCGGTGTGGCGCCACCGCTTCACGCGGGCGTCTCATCTAGCTGATTGATGATCTCGAAGGCAATCCGGATTTGTGAGTTGGGCGTCTGACTAAATCGGTTCGATCAACTCGGGCCTGTTGTTCCGTACATTGCCAACGTCGTTATTTGCGATTATGACCTCGAATGACCGCGCGGAGACATGTTTTGCACACCCAGAGAAGGTAGATTCTCCGCGGTGGCCACATTTACGATTAAGCAAGGCGCTCATGACCGATAAGAAAAATCTATCCCCCGAAATCCTTCTTCACATTGCACAAACGCTGAACCTTCCTATGCGCGGCCTGGTCGCCGTCATCGAACTGCTGGACGACGGCGGGACTGTTCCTTTCATCGCACGCTATCGCAAGGAAGCGACCGGCAATCTGGACGAAGTGCGGATTCTCGCCATTGAAGAAAGATTGGCCTACTTCCGCGATCTTGCCGACCGGCGGGAAACCATACTGGCCTCGATTGCCGAGCAGGGCAAGCTGACCGACGGAATCAAGGCCCGCATCGCAGCCACGCTTGACAGGAGCGAACTCGAAGACCTGTATCTCCCCTTTCGGCCCAAGCGCCGCACCAAGGCCACCATCGCGCGCGAGAAAGGGCTCGAGCCTCTGGCGAGTTATCTTTGGGCGCAGCAGCCGGGCGCCGAGCCGCTGGAGAACTTTGCCGCCACGTTTGTGAACCCGGAACTGGGTGTGGGCACGGCGGACGAAGCGCTTGAAGGCGCGCGGCATATTGTTGCCGAGTGGATGAGCGAAGATGCGGATCTGCGCAAGCCGCTGCGACAGCTTGTCTTCGACGAAGGAGTGATCGTGAGCCGCAGGGTGACCGACGCGGTCGACGAGCAGGAAAAGTTCAAGATGTACTACGAGTACAAGGAACCGGTGAAGACGATTCCATCCCATCGCATGCTGGCGATTCGGCGAGGAGAAGGAGAGAACGTGCTCTATTTTCTAATCGAGGTCGAGCCACCGCGCGCCATTGGGATCATGCGGCGGCGTGTGCTCAGGCAGCAGGGCGATTGGACGCACCAGCTTGAACTGGCCATCGATGACGCGTGGAAGCGGTTGCTGAATTCATCCATCCAGGGCGAGATTCGCCTGGAGCTGAAAAGGCGCTCCGACACGGAGGCCATCCAGGTCTTCCGCGACAATCTCTACAACCTTCTGCTGGCTCCGCCTGCCGGGCCTATCTCCGTGCTGGGAATCGATCCCGGCCTGCGCACCGGCTGCAAAGTTGCCGTGGTGGATGAGACCGGAAAGCTGCTGGCGCACGATGTGCTCTATCTGCACACCTCGAAGCACGGCAATGACGAAGCCGCACCGAAGCTCGATACGCTCTTGCGCCGCCACAACGTCCGGGCCATCGCGATCGGCAACGGCACTGCCTCGCGCGAGACAGACGCCTTTGTGCGCGACTTCCTGCGCGACAAAGGCATCCAGGACATCTTCTCGGTCACGGTCAGCGAGTCGGGCGCCAGCGTCTACTCCGCATCGGACGTTGCAAGGCAGGAGTTTCCCGATCTCGACCTGACCGTACGGGGCGCCATCTCCATTGCGCGCCGGCTGCAGGATCCGCTTTCCGAACTGGTCAAGGTCGATCCCAAATCGATCGGCGTGGGCCAGTACCAGCACGATGTTGACCAGCGCCAGTTGGCCGAGTCTCTGGAAAAGGTAATTGAGAGTTGCGTAAACCGCGTGGGCGTCGATCTGAATACTTCTTCCTGGACGCTGTTGCGACATGTGGCCGGCATCAGCGAGCGCACAGCACTGAACATCGTGAGTTATCGCAACGAGAAGGGCAGCTTTCGGTCGCGCACGCAGGTTTTGGAGGTTCCGGGTATTGGGCCCAAGACTTTCGAGCAGGCGGCGGGTTTCCTGCGCATCCGCAACGGTGACAACTTATTGGACATGACGGCGGTACATCCGGAGTCGTATCCGGTTGTCGAACAGATCGCACTGTCGCTCAAGACCTCGGTCAAGGAAGTCATTGAGCAGCCAAAACTACTGGAGAAGGTTGATCGCACGCAGCTTTCGGCAGGAGCGTACACGCTTGACGACATTTTGAACGAATTGCGCAAACCGGGCCGCGATCCGCGCGATAAGTTTGTGGCACCCAGCTTTCACGACGCAGTGCGAGGGATCACAGATGTCGAGTCGGGGATGGTTCTTGAAGGCGTGGTGACGAATGTGACGAAGTTTGGAGCCTTCGTCGATATCGGTGTGCACCAGGACGGCCTAGTGCACATCAGCGAGCTTTCGAACCGCTATATCAAAGACCCCTCGGAGGCGGTCAAGACCGGCCAGATCGTCAAGGTCAAGGTGCTCAGCGTGGATACGAAGGCAAAGCGCATCGCGCTCTCGATCAAGGCTCTGACGGCGTCGTCGTCGTTGCCGATCGCGAGGCCGGCACCCAAGCCACCGGCAACTCTCGATGAAAAGCTGGCAGCGCTTTCGATGAAGTGGAAGGCTCGTTCTTGAGAACGCTTCAAGTATGATTTCATTCAAAAGGCTCTACCGTACGCGACTCGACGATATTGCCAGGCATTTCGCGATAATTAAACCAAAGTTGGCAAGGAAGGCCAAAAGCAAATGCCGGCAGCGCGTGACAGAGGCGGCTAAAAACTGACCTGCGCGTCACTTGTCAAGCAGGTCCCTGTTGCTTGAGTTCCTTGATGCGAAATCCTGATACAGCTTGATCTCGGCTGCGGCTTTTTCCTTCTGGCCTTCACGCTGATAGATGCGAGCCAGCATGACATGCAGGCGAATGCGATCGGGAGCCAGGGCAATCGAGGTTTGAAATTCCTGTTGGGCCGCATTCAGATCCCCACCGTCCTCATCGGCCTGCCCCAATGCCGCATGCACCTCCCAATCGCTATTGTCCAGTTGCTCAGCCTGCTTCAGGTAGCCGATGGCCTCAGCAAGATGCGATGTGGTCAGGAGCAAGTAGCTGCCGTAATGCATCAGGGGGAGCGAAGAAGGGGTTGCGCTCCGGCCATCGTAAAGCACGGCAAGACGGTATTCCTCGCCAGGCTTCTGTGTTTCACCGACTGCTTCATGCGATCGGGCCAGTCCGTCTTCCGCCAGGGCATTTTCAGGGTTGAGCCGAAGGCACTGCTCAAAGGCATTCGCTGCTTCAACAGGGTGTTCTTCGCTATATTGAACCCCGCCGAGGTACCGCCACGCCCTCCAGTCAGTCGCGTTGAGTGCAATGGAAGCCTTCAGCCATCGCTCGGCGGCCGGCAGGTCATGCAACTGCACATAATCCAGCGCAACCAAGCGCAGGTCGTCTGCATCCAGTGTTCCACTTTTCGCCGCGAGCGAATACTCGTCCAGCGATTTGCCTGGAAGTCCCTCGCGATACTTCACCAGGCCGAGCAGCGCATGCGCTGGTTCCGAGCCGGCGTTTTTCATGAGGTACTCGACTAATATGCCCTCCGCCTCTGTCTGCGCGCCTGCCTTCGAAAGCGCCAGCGCCCGGTCGAGTGGAACAGCATTGGATGTGGCCGCTACGGGAGCCTGCGCCAGCGCACGATCGACCTGCAGGAAAAGGTGCGCCAGCACCAGAGGCAGAGCCATTGCGAACACTCTCCTTCGCAGGCCCCTACGGGCGGCGCTCTGGAGTTGGCGGGTTGTGCACTTCTCAAACACGTTTGTCTTTCCTGCGCGAGCCGGACACTTCCGCCGTTACTCCGACTTGCGGCCAATCTTGTCGAGATATTTCAGGTAATCCTCATAAAGGACAACAGTGCGGGCGCCTCCCGGCTTCATTCGAGCTTCAGGCACATTGAAGATACCAGTATATTGGTAGCAGAGAATTTTCTCGAAGTCGGGGAACTGCTGCAGGTCTTGCACCAAGCCCGCGACGGGGCGGGGAATCAGTGCACTTCCCTCGAACGTAAAGGCCTCGAGATCCATCCAGAGATGGGTGTGCGTCTGGTTGCAGAGTCTTTTGAAAGTTGCGGCCGCTTGCTCCCCGGTGAGATCGCCTTCCGGCATCCGTGCGAATCCGAATGGGCAAAGAATGTCGACGTGCTCGAGCACTTGCGGCCAGACATCCTGAGATTGCAACAGCCCGTGCGCGTTGGGAGCAAGCATCACGGGCTTTTCTGGCGCGAGGCTTCGGCAGTACGCTTGAAACTCGGCGAAGAAGTGAATGATCTCGGCGCGATAACGAACCTTTGCCTGCTCTCCCTGGTCGGGAATGAGATTTCCATAGACCTCTTCCGACACATACCAGCCGTAGAAAGAAGGATGATGACCGTAGCGGCGCCACAACTCCGCGGCAACGTTCTTATGCCAATCGAGCGAGGCAGCGCTAAAGTCGAACCAGGCATACATGCCGACGCCGAGGAACACGTGCATGCCGAGCGCGTCGGCCTGCGAAAGGATTGCATCCAGCGCGTCATGCGATGCGATCGGCGAACGCCCCGGATAAAGCTGGGAGGGATAGTTGGCCATTCCCTGGTAGCCGATTTTCGCAATGTCATTGCGTCCGTAGTATTCCTGGTTCTGGAAGACCTGTTGCACGACGACGGTATCCATTCCCAGGCTGTGCATGCCCTCAATCTGCTGCTGCCAATCCTGCTCGGATAGCTTGCGAAGGTCGGCGTTCCAGTACCGTGCTTCTTCGTCGCTCCAGTGAATCAGCCCGATCCAGGCGCCGTCGATGGTGCGCGTGGAGGGCGTTTCAGACGGGAGAACTTCCAGGGTTTGCTCGCTGCGGGTGGTCCCCTGCCGGCCTGCAACAACAAGAATCACATGGTGTTTTCCGGCCAGTCCCGACGCGGAACGCCGGGCATAGACTCCACTGCTCGCGTGGGCAGGAACCGTGATTTGTTCCGAACTGATTCGATCGGCTTCGGTCTCATGATCGAGATAAACGCGCACGGCGTATTGCTGTGCTCGGGAGGAGTTATTCTCAATGGCTCCGCGAATGTCAATGTCGATCTTGTCGGTGATGGGAGAGGGAGGAATCAGTTCCAGCCGGACCGCTGATGGCTGCGCAAGTGCCGAGGGAATTGCGATGGCGAGAATGAGGGCGCGCATTGTCCAGCGTGAGATATGCATGGTCGCTCCGGTTCTTGAAAAGTGTACTTATGCGCCATTCCTTTGCCCGCCGGTTGTGTATTCCCAGGCTCGAAAACGGATGGATTGGTCTTAGCAATCGCCCTGCTCATACGATGGAGCAAAAGCCATCGCTGCCGCGCCCTGAACGCCGGCAAATTGCCCTGCCTGGGCCGCCATGACGAGCGGTCGGCGCTTCTCTCCGAAGTGCAGAATCTCACGGATTCTCCGCTCGACCTGCGCGATGAAATCGGCCTGACCGGCGATCAGCCCCCCTGAGATCAGAACGGCCTCGGGATCGAGAATGTTGAAGATGTTGGCGACACCCTCGGCGAGATATTCCGCCAAGACAGAGTACGCGCCCCCAGCGGCCGGATCGCCCTCGCCGGCCAGGCGGCTGATTTCGAGAGCCTGAGCAGCGGAATCGAGAGTGGAGTCGAGCATTCCGTTCAGCGTCTTGTACTCGCGCAGCAAAGCGCACGTGGAGACATAGGCCTCCAGGCATCCGCGCCGTCCACAGTTGCAGAGTTCCCCACCAACGCGAATGGTCTGATGGCCGATGGTGCCGGCGAAACCATGCTGCCCGGTCAGCAGCCTCCGGTTGCACACGATGCCGCCGCCAATTCCCGTGCCCACGGTAATGGCTACGAAATCGGATAATGTCCTGCCTGCGCCGAAGTGCAATTCCGCCAGGACCGCCGCGTGGGCATCGTTGACGACATAAGTGGGAAGCTGAAAATGCTCTTCCGCAAAGCCGCGCAGGTTGAACCCCGTCCAGCCGGGAAGATTGTCAGTGGCGGCAAAGATTGACCCAGTCGAGGCTTCGATGGACCCCGCGCTGGCAATGCCCAATCCAGCCGGGACTATGTTGTTTTCGCGGGCAGTTGCCAGCACCTGCGTGATGGCCTGCAAAAGGCTGGCGGAGATCGCTGTTCTGCCCTTGCCGGCGTCGGTCGGGACTCTAACCGGAAACCGCACCTCTCCGTCGCGCCCGACCATTGCTGCCTTGATGGCGGTGCCCCCGATGTCGACGCCGATGGCCGGAGATTTCTCCTGTTCACGGTGCATGGCACGTACGAACCGGGCAGTGATGGAGCCTGGACGCGTGATGGCCGAGCCCACGACAACGCACCAGGCTCCGGTGGAAATGGCGCGCTGGGCCTGCTCAGGCCAGCAGATGTGCCCCTCGGCAACGACGGGCACCAGAAGCTGGTCGGCCATGGCAGCCAGAAGCGACCAATCAAAGGACCGGATGCCGCGCGTTTCTTCTGTGTATCCATTGAGGGTTGTACCCACAAAGTCTGCGCCCGCGGCAGCCGCAGCCTGCGCTTCATCCAGGGTAGCCACATCAGCCATGACGGGCAGGTTGAGTTCGCGATGGATGCGTTGAATCAGCAACTGCCACGATGTCTCGTGCGACCAGGTGTGGCCGTTTGCGCGCCGGGTGCAATCGAGCGCAATGATGGACGCTCCGGCGGTAGCCAGGCCTGCCGCCGATTCAAAATCGGGAGTGATGAAAAGATCTCCATTGCGGTACCGCTTCTGAATTCCAATGATGGGGATATCCGTATGCAGGCGGATGGCCGCGATGTGCTCAGGGCTGTTGACTCGCAGCCCGCCCGCACCATTCTCCAAGGCTGCCAGTGCCATACGGCGAATAGCCTCCGTGTTGTCCATGGGGTTGCCGGGGGAGGCTTGGCAGGATACCACCAGGGCTCCTTTCAATCGCTCTTTTGTCGTCTGCATGTGATTCCGGTCCTTGTTTCATCCGCCGGCTTGGAAGACCCGACAAAGAGAATTGTACATGTACAGAAAGTATGTTGTATAGTCTACCTAGCGACTGTGCAACTGACAAGGATTTTACAGCTCCGGCTGGACCCGGCTTAGACGGGCGGGCTTTGGTCCGAACCAGCGGAGAGGCAATTCGGGGGATTGATGGAAGAGACGATAGCGATGGGAGCCATGCTGGCCGTACTTTCCGGCCTGATGAATGGCAGCTTCACCTTGCCGATGCGCTTCCTGGGCCGCTGGGAGTGGGAAAACGTCTGGAGCATCTTCATCACGGTTGCCTGCCTGCTGATGCCGGTTGCCATCATTACCATGGTGGCGCCACTTAGTTGGGCCTTGCTGGCGGATGCTCCCGGGCCGGCCATTCACATAGCCCTGCTGACCGGCTTTGCCTGGGGCTTCGGTGCCATTATGTTCGGGCAGAGCGTAAGCGCGATTGGAATTTCGCTGGCCAATACCCTGGTTCTGGCCATCAGTTCCGCCCTGGGCTCGTTCCTGCCCATGTTGCTGCTGCATCGCGACAAGCTGACGCAGCGAACCGGGCGTATGATTCTTGCCGGAGTAGTGATTCAGATCTTTGCCATTGCTCTGTGCGGCTGGGCGGGTCATCTGCGCGAGAAGGCGGCAGGCATCAGCACCGAACGCGGCAATCTGGTTGGCCGGGCACGCTCCATCGGGGTCGGCCTTCTGCTGGCCACCGGCGCGGGGGTGTTCTCCGGGATCTTCAATATTGGTTTCGCGATGGCTCAACCGATCGCGGAATACGGGCGTGCATCGGGGTTGAGCGATTTCTCCAGCACCAACCTCATTTGGCTGGTAATGCTGGGGGCCGGCTTGTTGCCGAATCTTGCCTTCTGCATCTATCTTTTCAGGAAGAACCGAAGTTTCTCAGGATTCGCCAAGCCGGGCAGTTTCAGGCTCTATTCCCTCTCTGCGCTGATGGCGCTGTTGTGGGGTGGAAGCGTTTTTGTTTACGGGGCGGCCGCGCCACGACTTGGCGCGCTCGGCACTGCGATCGGCTGGCCACTCAGTCTTGCCACCGGATTAGTGCTGGCCAATATCATCGGCCTCGGTCTCGGTGAGTGGAGGCAGGCGCCTCGCAAGGCAAGGAACTGGATGTATGCAGGAATAGCTATCCTGTTGGTAGCGATCATCGTACTGAGCCGGGCAAGTTAGAAAATCCGTGGTACGCAGTCACGATCAAGGAGGAAGCATGGCGTTAGGAAGTTTGCAGCAAAGCAATGGCGCAGGCAGGAGCGCCCAGGAGCGCGAACCTCGCAGACTCCATTTTGAACCGTTAGACAAGAACAGTTTTACGCCCATGTACTTTCAGATTCAGACGCATTTACTGAAGATGATTCAGTCAGGGGAGCTGCGCGCCGGAGATCCTGTGCCAAGTGAAGAGGAACTGGCGCGGACGTACGGGGTGAGCCGCATGACCTCGCGGCAGGCGCTGCAATCGTTGAAGAGCCAGGGCTACGCCGCCGGGCAAAAGGGCCGCGGAACCTTCGTGACGCAACCGAAGGTGGAGAAGGATATTGCCCACCTTGCCGGGTTCACCGCGGAGATGCGCTCCCTGGGCATGAAGGCCTCCTCACGGGTCCTTGAAGCCTCCTGCATCAACGCGCATGCCGAAATCGCATCGCAATTGCAGATCGCCGCGAATGCCCCCATCTTTCGCCTGGTCCGTCTGCGCTATGCGGACGACATTCCGGTAGCCATTGAAGAAGGTTCCCTGTCACGCGACCGATTTCCGGAGATTGAGAAGATCGACTTTCGAACCGCATCCCTTTACCAGACCCTACGTGGGCGCTATAGCGTGGCGATTGACAGCGCCGACGAGATTCTCGAAGCACGCGCGGCCAATCGCAAGGAGGGCGAGTTGCTTGAAATCCCCATCCGTTCCAGCCTGCTGGTGATTTCACGGATTCTCCGCAGCGGAGACGGCAGGCCAATCGAGGTTGCGCGCTCTCTCTATCGCGGCGACCGCTACCGGGCAGTCATGAAAGTGTTCGCGTCGGTCACCGAATAGCCCGGCTTGCCCGCGCCCGCAACTGGAAAGTCAAAGGTTCACGCTTGAGCGTTCCCATTGTTCCGCAGCTCTCATCGGTTCCCGGCACAGGTTCGCGCCGGGATTTTCTCAAAGGCATCGGGGCGGCAGGCGCCGGCATGCTGGGCCGCTCCGCCTGGAGCGGCAGCATCCCGCACGCGGCGCGGGGATCCGCGGAACGCGCGGGCAAGAGCATCACGCTCTTGAACGATGGCGGATTCAGGGGCTCGGCCTGGGGCTGGCAACTTACCACGGGCGCGCGCATTGTCGCTCCCTCTCGGCGCCGCGGTAATCGCGCCATCGAAGTTGAAACATCGTCTGGCGATTACGCCCGGTTCCTTGTACTGGGGCCCGAGGTGGGTCGCAAGTACACCTTGAGCGGCTGGGTGCGAACCCAGGATCTGCGCGAAGGCGAAGAACAGGCCGGAGCGTACTTCACGGCATCGCAGTTCGAGTTTCAGGGCCGCCCCACTGAGTTCACCATCGACGGCAAACAACCGCCCGAGAAGCGATTCGGAAACTTCACCGGCAGCATGGATTGGAAGCGATTTTCTCAAACTTTCACCTGTCTTCCGACGACCACCTGGTTTGAAATAGTGGTTGGCATCTATCGCGCCGCGGGAACGGCCTGGTTTACCGAACTGACCTTTGTAGCGGGCGAGCAGCCGGCGGATCTCGACGATACCGTCGATGTATGGCAGGCGCTCGAGTGGGCTCACCAGGACTCGATGCGCGACGCGGCTGAATTGCGCAAGCGAAATGGCGTCGACGCAGCCATCTTCCGCGACCGTATTCCGGTGCGCGGCACTGCTTCCACCCCGGAACAACTGGCCAGAATCCTGAGTGAGCGATACGCCACGACCTTCGTAACAGCCGATGAGATGGCCGATGCCGCGCGGTTCAATTCCAAGCAATTTGATCTGCTCGTCCTGCCGTATGGAGAGAGTTTTCCGTTGGCGGCGCGCGGTGCGGTGCAGAAGTTTTTGAGCGAGGGAGGCGATCTGTTGACCACCGGCGGTTATGCATTTCAGTCGCCGCTGGTTCGCGAAAACGGAGTCTGGCTGTTTTATGATGGGCTTATCGAGAAGCAGAATTCTCCGAACCTGCTTTCGAACCTTGTGCCCGATCACCCAGGGTGGAAAGCAAACGAAGAGAAATATGCGAGCGTCGAGGGGGTCGACCTGCCTTCCTTCGACCGTCAACCGGCCGCAAAGATCGAAATCCCGAACGGTCTGTGGGGACAAAACGCCTTCTGGTCGTTTGAGCTGGCCGCCAAAGGAGCGGGAAATCAATTTCAGTTCGAAGCCTGGCTTCGCGCATCCGATGTACGGCCAGCTCCGGAAGGTTCTGCGTATATCAGCATCGATCAATTGGATGAAAAGGGTGAGGCCATCTGGGGTCCCTGCCTGGTGCTCGAGGATCTGCGAGGCTCGCACGACTGGCACAGAGTGGAAAGGCTTATCTATCTCGCGCCGGGATGCGTGAAACTGCGCATCGGCGTGGGGTTGCGCAATGCCACCGGCACGTTGTGGGCAAGCCGGCTGTCGCTTGAAGCCCGCTCCCCTGCGGTGCGAATGAATACCTCCAGAGGATTTCCGCAAGACGAGCTCCAGATCGATCCGGGCCAGATCGGGATGTTCGACGCGGACTCTCATCTCACGCGCGTGTCCTCGCTGCGGGCGGCATCCGGCCACTTCATCGTTCCGGAGATAGGTGAACTCAAAGGCCGGTTCTCCGGCTTTGCGGCAACCTGCGTGCTGGGCCTGAATCAGGCGCGCCGCATCCCCCTGCTGGACGCGCACGATGCGTTCGGCCGCAGGCGCGGCGCCGCAGGGGCGCTTGTGCACAACATGCGCGGCAACTATGCGCGCGGCAGTTGGGCATTCTTTGGGGTGGACAACCAGGACATCTTCGCTCCCGGGCTGTCATTCGGCGAAAGCACTCTGCGTGCCGCTGGACGCGCTCTGACCCGCAAATGCTTTCTGCACGGTTGCGAAGCGGATTTTGCCTGTTACAGGAATGGGGAAACCGTTCGTCTGCGCGTGCTGATCACCAACTTCGGGCGAGCTCCTGCCGCGTTGGAGTTGCGCTGGAGTGTCGGTTCGCTGGATTCGGATCAGGTTGAGTTCCGGGAATCCACCGGCGTCAATTTATCTGCGGGCCAGACGCTGGCGATCGAAACGGAGTGGCGCACGGCGCAGTTTGTTCACGAGCAATATTGCGTGAGGGCAAGCGTTTTTGAACAGGATGCAACGGCGGCAATTGACGCTTTGGAAACCGGCTTTATCGTCTGGAGACCGGAGTCACTCGCGAAGGGTATTCAGTTCACTTTCGAGGACAATTATTTCCAGGTGAACGGCCGGAGCCTTTTCCTGCAGGGAACGGACGATTACGCGCACGCTTTTGTCGATCAGGACGAAAATCAGCTTACCTGGCGCGACGATGCGCAGGGATGCGCCGATTCGTGCCTGAATGTCTACGAAAATCTGATGGGCCTGCGCGGGCCGCAAGAGCGACCGACCGAAACATGGTGGCGCTGGATCGATGCGATGATGCTCGGCGTGCAGCGCACAGGCGGCATCTTCTTCCCCGGAATGCTGGTGTTTGCCAATACAGCGGTCGCGGACATCGATCTGGCCGACCAGCGTGCCTTCGTGCGCGCCTTCGCGGAGCGGTACAGGGATGTGAATGGCATCATGTACTACCTGAACGGCGATCTCGAACTGCATGACCCGAATCTTCCCGACCTGCAGGCGCTCTACAACCGAACTCTCCTGGAGAAGTATGGATCGGACGAAGCGCTCCGCAAGGCCTGGAGCATCACGCCTCCCGAGGCGCCGATTGGGAAGCTCAAGATCCGTCCCGGCGCGGACAATTGGCACGACGTGCGCACCCTGGACGAATATCAGTTCCGCACCCAGGTAGTGCGCCGATGGCTTAACGCTCTTCACGATTCCATTCGGGAGGTGGATACGAAACACCCAGTCACAGCGGAGTTCTATCAGGTCCCGGTGAGCGGCATCGATCTGCTCGATGGGATCGGCAAACTGGAACTGGCGAACTTTGGATACTTCAATCCGCCGGGGGACGACTTTTTCCATTTTCCCCAGACCTGCAAATTCCTCGATCAGAGCCTTCGGGGTAAGGGAATCAACGTCGGAGAATTCGGCGTAAAAACTCATCCGGCATGGAAAGACGCGAGCGACTATATCGCGGCGCGAAGCGAAGCATACGAGCACGCCTATTTTCTCTCCATCACGCATTACGCATTCGCTCTGGGCGTTTCCAAAATCCAGAACTGGTCTTGGAAGTACCCGTCCGACTTGCCTTTTGAGTGGGGCATCAACTACTCAAACGACCTGGTGCCCCGCGATGTGCTGGCTTACTATCGCAATGCCGGACTCATGTTCCGGCACTTGCGACCAAAATACGAGAGCAGCGACGTGGTGTACCTGCTGGCCGGCGACAACCGCAAGGGTGGCTTGGGAAGCTCAGTCGTCGAAGGGCAGATGAACGGTATCCGCCTGCTCATCGACCAGCGGCTGCGGTTCGGCACGCTCGCCGACGACTTCATCGACGCCATGCCCAGGAATGTCAAGACCATCTTCTACCCCCTGTCGTACTGCCCCAGTGACGCGATTGTCGGCTGGCTCACAGAGTATGTCGAACAAGGCGGCCAGCTCTATCTTTCCGGGGACATCAGCTACGATCCGCTGCGGCAGCGCACGCGTACCGAGCGCCTGAAGGATCTTTGCGGATTGGAGTTTGTTGCGCAGCGATATACGGGAATCGACTACAAAAACGCCGCATTGCAGACCCTGCCGCGGGACTCGAAATGGCCAACCTACGCCGCTGCGCCGGGAATTGTGACGCGGCCTGCCGGCGCAACGGTTTTGATGGCTGCCGAAGACGGAACCCCGATTGTCACCGTGTTCAACAAAGGCACAGGGCGCGTAATCTTCAATGTCGATCCGGTGGAACTGCACGCAAGCTCACGCTACCATGCGTACGGCCATGACGTTTACCGTGCAGTGCTGGACGAGTTTCAGCTCTCAGGCATCGCTCTCGAGCCCAACCGCGCGAACGTACACGCTTTCTGCGTCCCTTCGCAGGACGATCGCGACATTCGGGTTCTGGTCAACTACAACGAATCGGGCGAGAATCAGGCCATTACTGTGCCCACCGGCGCCGGCGAAGTAAAGCTCTCCGTGAAATCGCTCTTCCCGGCAATCGTAGTATCCGCGCCCGGTAAAGGAGTACAGGCCATCGAGAGCTCAGGCGACGTTTTTGTCGAAGGGCAAATGCTGATCGGCGCCGATCTTCATTTCATGGCCGTATCTTTCGACCGGCAGTCACTTCTCGCGTCCACCCGTCTGCTGCTGCTTCCGATGGGTGAGGGAACAATGCGCATTGAGAACGCAAAGCGGTGGCGAAAGCCCATTGTGCTTACCGGCGAAATGAAAGAATCGCGCTGGAAGCAATATGCAAGCGCGCGGCAGGATAACGTCGACGGCAGGCTAACGGTGAACATCGACTCGGCCCGCAGCCTGAGCATGATGATCCTCTGCGAAATCGACGAGCAGGACGAAGCCATCCGCAAAATCGAAAAATGGGTGAGTAGCCCCTGGGCGTTGGCTGACTAGAACGCCTTGCAACCAGTGCTCCCAAAACGGGGTACACAACCTGTTTGGAAGCTGCCTCCGCTGCTTCACTGGCCGAAATGGCAGAACGGCTGCACATCCGTTTGTGCTTTCCCTGGATAGACTTAGAGCCCCTTGTCTTTTTCGTCGGCAAATATGTTGACAAGATGTATAGACAGGAGTACAAGAAGGGTACGCATATTTCGTTTGATGGTGCCTACGAACGGGTGGACTAATACGACGAGCTCTCCTCTCGGGGTTATTCAGACCATTAGACAAAGGTGCGCAAGACTAACGCGGCCAAACGGATATCCCTGCCCGCTCATCCGTGTCGCAGGTCTTCAAACGGAAGAGGCACTCGTGGAAGTATCCACCGGAGCTGACCTAACTTGAATGGAGAAAAGCCGATGCCCCGGAGTTTCAGAGCTCGATTCTACTTACTGGTAGTCCTAGCCTGCACGGTGCTGCCGATGGCGGCGCAGGTCGACGTAGCGACAATCAATGGCACAATAACCGACCCGTCGGGCGCCGTCATTTCCGGCGTGAAGGTGACAGCCACAGACTTAGACACCAACAGGCTGGTTTTCGGAGTGTCGAACAGCGTTGGGGACTACGATATTCCGAATCTGGCGTTGGGCCATTACTCCCTGCGCTTTGAGCGGACCGGCTTTGAGACATTCGTGCGCAGCGGAATCGAGCTGCAGATCGGCCAGACCGTGGCCATCAACGCCGTACTAAAGATCGGCTCCGAGCAACAGACCGTTTCCGTCACGTCCGATGTTCCGCTTGCCGATACCGAAGAATCGACGATCAGTACGGATCTCACCGCTAAGGCGATGACCGATCTCCCCCTGGATGTAACGGGGGGCCGCGATGTGACAACCTTCGCTTACAGTTTTGTTCCAACTACTACCGGCGGGAACTACTCCGGACACATCGCCGGATCCCAGGACAGCACGAAAAATGTGATCGTCGATGGCACAGATGCCTCGGCTGGGTTGCAGGGCTTCGTCCAGGTCATTGGGATGGAGTCCGTCGCGGAGATGCAGGTGCAAACCAGTGGCATCCCCGCGGAGGCGGGCGGAACTGGAGGCGGCGTCCTCAACCTGGAGCTGAAGTCGGGCACCAAGAATTATCATGGCAGCGCGTATGGATTCCTGGCCAATACCGATCTGAATGCGAACGCATGGGACAGCAACTACTTCCTTTCCCAGTGCGCGGCGGGAGACAGTGCCTGCCGTGCGGCCTACGGGCGGGCGCCGGACCGGTTCAAGGATTGGGGCGCCAGTTCCGGCGGGCCCATCTGGAAGAATCGCATCTTCGCCTTCGGCGATTTTGAACGCTACAATCAGCAGCAACTGCAATATGGACAGGAGCAGGCGACTGTTCCCACAACCGCTTTCCTCAATGGCGACTTCAGCTCATTGCTGGGCGCTCCCATCACCGACCCGAATGGAAACCCGGTTCTTAATCCCTGCACTGGTCAGCAGTATCAGGCCGGACAGATCTTCGATCCGTCCACCCAGGCGGTGGTGGGCGGAACCACCTGCTACAGTCCATTTTCCGGAAATGTTGTGCCCAGCTCTCGATTCAGCACGGTCGCCAATCAGGTTGTGTCGACCTATCAGAAGGACTATGCGCCGACCAACAGCAGCCTTCAGAACAACTATCCGGCATTCATCGGTGTGCCTTCCACAATCAATGAGCACCTCGACGTGAAGGTCGATTTCAATCTGACGGCGAAGGATCATCTCACATCCTCGTTCAACTGGTGGACCTTGCCCATTGTGAATGTCGGTGGACCCTGGCAGACCGGCACGTCCACGGGCGGTCCCTTCAACTCGGGCGATTTTCAGAGGCAGGAAAACCGCTCCATCCGCGTTCAATACACCCACATCGTTTCGCCCAGTTTGTTGAACTTTGCGTCGCTGGCATACAACGAGAACGCAGCAGCGGATCAACCCGATCAGCCAGTCGATCCCACCCAGTACGGTTTTACCCAGACCCAGGGCACGCACAATTTCCCGATCATCAATTTCAACGGCAGCCCCGAAGGCATTTCAGAACAGGGCATCGGCATGCCTTACTCGGATGGATACGTCTTTGATGCAACCATCTTCAACGATGCCGTTTCATGGACGCATGGCCGTCATAACTTCAAGTTCGGTGGAGACATAAAGGGCAAGCAGGTCAATAGCCGAACCTCCGGGGGCGTGGAGACCTACAACTTCTCCAACACGACCAATGCTCCGACCGATCCGAACGTGCAGCCGCAGGTCGGATTCGCTTTTGCCAACTTCCTTCTTGGCGATGTGCAAAGCGCGAGCAACAACGTTGACTTCCTGCTCCACGGAAGGCGCAAGGTTTTCGATCTGTACGCGGAGGACGATTGGAAGCTGAGGCCGAACCTGACTCTGAACCTGGGTCTGCGTTGGGACGTGAACGCTCCCTTCCATGAAGCGAATGGACGCTGGACCAATTTCGATGTGAACGCGCAGAACCCCAATTGGG
The DNA here is from genome assembly GCA_035510955.1 of Occallatibacter sp. GTDB lineage: Bacteria > Acidobacteriota > Terriglobia > Terriglobales > Acidobacteriaceae > Telmatobacter. Next base: position 18,958 of record DATKGE010000314.1, read on the forward strand.
CTCCGGTGAAAGGCGCTTACATCTTCGGCCAGAACGGTGGCTCGACCTACGAGACGCAGCAGGATCTAAAACAGCTTGGGCCGCATGTGGGCTTGACCTATGCCATGAGTCCAAAACTCACCGTGCGCGGCGCTTACGGTTTGTTCTACGTGCCGCTCGGAGTCAATCAATTCACAGGCGTGCCGTTCGGGGCCTATGGCGCCGCAGTGGGATTCATCGGCACAAACAACATTCTCAACCCATCGCAGAACCAGCCCGCGTTCGACTGGGATGGAGGATATCCGGGGCAATCGACCTATGATGCCCGGACCATCACGCAGACCGATGTCAGTGGCGGCGCGGTATATGTGGCCCCCAATACGCGCACCATGGGCATGACGCAGAACTGGAACCTCGGCGCCCAATATGGCTTTTCGCAAAAGGCCGTGTTTTCCCTGAACTATCTGGCCAATGCCGGCAGCCGCCTGCATGACGCCAGCCTTGAACCGTACAACTATCCCACGCTTCAGACGTATCTTCCGCTGCTCGACTCGGGACACATCAACGATATGATTGGCAGCACCAGCGATGCGGCCCAGGCAGGTGTTTCTTATCCTTATCCAGGCTTCAGCGGCTACGCATACCAGGCCATCAATCCTTTTCCGCAACTTGCATCTGCCGGCCAGCAACTGAAGTATGTGGGCCCACCCCTAGGAGTGAGCGCCTACCGGGCTTTGATTGCGGAGATCGAGACGCGCTCGTTCTATGGAATCACCACGGACGTGAGTTACACGTTCTCGCGCGCAGAAGGAAACGTCTCAGATGGCGGCGCTTACCAGGAGGGACCTGGGACCGCCAATACCCAGAATCCCTACGATCCTCAAATGCGCGCGCATGACGTGCTCGACTACAACATGACGCACCAACTGAAGGGGTACGTTGATTTCGCTGCTCCGTTCGGGCGTGGCGGCCGCTGGCTCTCCAATTCGAGAACACTCGACTACATTGTCGGCGGATGGACCATCGGCACTGCGGCGCACTACAACAGCGGAACCCCGTTCAGCGCGATCGCTTCAACCAACGACTATCCAGGGTGGCGCGCGGTGTTTGCCAACCTGAACCCCGGGGTCAGCCTGCACAATCCATTCAAGCGTCTGGACCTGGCCAACCTGAACGATGCGAGCAACACGTTCTTTAATCCGGCTGCGTTTTCCAATCCTGCCTACGGGCAGTTTGGAAACCAGTCATCTCTCTACACCGCGCTCACCAACTGGGCTTACTACTCTGAGGACGCCAGCATCATCAAAGGACATAACTTTGGCCCTGACGGTCGCATTCACGCTTCGCTGCGGGCGCAATTCTTCGACGTTCTAAACCGCCATCACTGGGGCGGGCCGGACACGGTCATCAATAGCCCGACCTTCGGTCAGGTTACGGGTGTCTCCGGCTATCGTTATGGCCAGATCGGCGCCAGAGTGGAGTGGTAGAAAACAATCTGTTCCGCCATCGGGTGTGCCGGGGAACGTTGCCGCAGATTTCCGCAGTCAGCGATCCTCTGGCATACAGGCTACAACGGCGTGACTCGTTGAAGTGCGAACGGCAACAGCCATTGCCTATCCGCTCCCGAGCAGGACACAGGAGAAGCATGAAGGGCTCAGTGAAGCAGCTTGTCGTTAAAGCGCCTGCCGTTTTTCTGGTCATGGGTCTGTTGCTTCAGCCCCCCCCCATTTCCCGTTCGCAACCGCTCCAGGGACAATCGTCGCCGGCGCCGAACTCCGCGACAGAGATGCGGCTGGAGGCGTTTCGAATGGCCGACTTCATTCTCTCGTTGCAGACGCCGAATGGAGCCATTGTGGACGAACCGGGCGGAACCAAAGTCAACGAAGATTCGAACATGGAGTATGCGCTGATCGGAGTTGGAGCGGCGTATGCATCCTCAAAGCAAGACAAGTACCTGGAGGGTTTGGAAAGAGGAATCAAGTGGCTGGCAGATCGCGAAGAGATGAGCGATCCC
>DATKGE010000315.1:0-4780 GCA_035510955.1 Occallatibacter sp.
TCCTGCTCGCTGAGGACGGTGAGGGCGCGCATCTCGCTGGTGATCTGGCGCATGTGCTGGACAGCGTGGACCACGTCGCCGGTGCCTGCTTCGCCCTTGGTGCGAATCATGGCCGCACCTTCGGCGATGCGGCGCAGGGCCTCGCCCAGGTTGCGCGCGCCGCAGACAAAGGGCGTGGTGAAGGCGTGTTTGTCGATATGGTGGGCCTCGTCGGCGGGGGTCAGGACTTCGCTCTCGTCGATGAAGTCGACGCCCAGCTCCTGCAAAATCTGCGCTTCGGCAAAGTGGCCGATGCGGGCCTTGGCCATGACCGGAATCGATACTGCCTGGATGATCTGCTTGATCAGGCTGGGCTTGGCCATGCGGGCCACGCCGCCCTCGGCGCGGATCATGGCCGGCACACGCTCCAGCGCCATGACCGATGTGGCGCCGGCTTCTTCGGCAATGCGCGCCTGCTCTACGTTCATCACGTCCATGATGACGCCGCCCTTGAGCATCTCCGCCAGGCCCACCTTCAGGCGCAGGCTGGTGGATGTGAAACTCTTGCTTCCGTTCTGTTCCGGCATAGTTCTTGACCTCGATTCCAGGGCGGTCTGCGGCCCGCTCAGGACCGCAAAAACCGCGTGGTGCTGTTCGTTCTTAGTGTAGCAGCGATGCGAATTGCCGGTACCGCGCTCTGGACCAGGGTTTGGGCAATCGCATGAACGTCTGATGACGGCATGAAGGTGGCTTGTTCCGCCCCTACGGGGCGTGCGGACATGCTTGGGACGCTTTCCCCGGATTGCGCTACGCTTCATCCGGGGCTATTCTCGTGCCCTCCCTCCGGGAGGAAATGCGGCCACCAGGCGGATTCGAGCGGAAGGAGCAGCCGCTAGCACCGCGACCGTTTGGGTAGGTAGTCTCCCAGGTCTCAAACACGAGATCTGGGGCGCCAGGCCCTCATCATCAGTATTTCAAAATCACTTGGTCACGGCACCTGCAGCGGGGATTCAACCGATTGCCATGGGGTTGGGTTCATCGGTTGCCGAGCCCATTCATAAGTCTTCTCCAATTCTGCTGTTCCACTTCTGGTCACGTTACTGCCTGCTTTCCTGGTACATGGCAACTGCGCGTCCACTGGCCCCTCCGGCAAATGAACAGGCAAACGGTCTGCGGTCTGCGGCTTCGGACGGGGTGGAGCTCGAACAGGCCCTGGTTCCGTCACCTCATGCGCCGCATGAGGGGGAAGGGATTGCGCTGACACCGGCCCTGGGGCGATTGCCGGTGGAACTGGACGTTTCGGTTCCGCTACGCGGCTTTCGCGTGCGCAACCTGCTGGCACTGCAGCCGAGCCAATTGATCGAGTCCTGCTGGGGCCACGGAGAGGACGTTCCGCTGGCCGCGGGCGCGGTGCAACTGGCGTGGAGCGAATTTGAAGTGGTGGATACACAACTGGCGGTGCGCGTGACCCGGCTGGCATGAGGGTTTCGGGTCCGATGGGGAGACATGGATGGGAAGAGCCCAATGGGAAGAATTTGATGGGAAGAAGCAAATGCGGGAGAGAGGCCGGGGCATGAAGAGGGCGGAAACGACAAGAGTGGCGGATCCGGAATCGGCAAAGACGGGATCGGCGACGGCAGCGGCACCGGCGCGGGGATTGCCCGGAGGGCTGGCCGGGTGGCTGCTGGGCAGGATGCGCGGGATACGGCGCGCTCCGGCACGGCTTGCGGTTCTCGAGCGGATTACGCTTGCGCCGCGGCAATCGCTGTCGCTGATCGAGGCTGAAGGGAGACGGTTTCTGGTGGCCACTTCGCCGGAGGGGACGCCGGCTTTCTATGCTCTGGACGGATACGCGCGACTGCCGGTGCGTTCGGTCAAGAGTCCACGCACCAGCGGACGCGAAGCCGTGCGGAATGCCAGGCGGGCCGGCGTGGACCGGGATCCAAGGGTCTCATGGTAGACCTGTTGACGCTGGCGAGCACTGCAACCGCAGGGCCTGCTCAATTGTTGCCCGATCTGACGCAGCGCCTTCACCCTTCGGATTCGACTCCCTGGACCATTCTGTTTGTCCTGACGCTGATTACCGTCCTGCCCGCAATTCTGATGGCCATGACGCCGCTGGTGCGGCTGCTGGTGGTCTTTCACTTTCTGCGCCAGGCGCTGGGCACACAGACCGCGCCCTCCAATCCCACGTTGATGGGCCTGGCCCTGATGATGACCTGGTTCCTGATGACCCCGGTGCTCACCCAGGTGGACCAGCAGGCGGTCGAGCCTTATCGCGCGGGACAGATCACGGGATTGGAAGCCATCGACCGCGGCTCTCAGCCGGTTAAGCACTTCCTGCTGCGCTATGCGCGCGAGAAGGACCTGGCCCTGTTTACCGCTGCCGGGCAGGTGGCGCGCCCCAACACCGCTGAAGACCTGCCCATGCGGGTTGTGGTTCCGGCTTACATTCTTTCCGAGTTGAAGGCCGGCTTTTCGATCGGCGCGGTTTTGTTTCTGCCATTTCTTTTGATCGACATTGTGACTGCCTCGGTGACCACCTCGATCGGCATGTTCCAACTGCCTCCGGTGGTGATTTCCACGCCGTTGAAGATTCTGCTTTTTGTCATGGTGGACGGCTGGAATCTGCTCGCCAGTTCGCTTTTGAAGAGTTTCTGAAAGGAACGCGATGACCCCCGATATGGTTGCCGAAATACTGCGCCAGCTGATGAAAGAAGCCATCATTCTGGCCGCGCCGTTACTGATCGCCGCCGCGCTGCTGAGTTTTCTGTTGAGCCTGGTGCAGACCCTCACCAGCCTGCAGGAGCAGTCGCTGACCTCGGTGCCACGCCTGGGGGCCATCGCCGTGATCATGCTGGTGGGCATGCCGTGGTTTCTGGGCCGGATGGCGGCTTATACGAAGTTGATGATGACCGATTTTCACCGCTTTCTGGGGTAAAGAAAGTCTACAGAAATCTCGCCAGCTTTAATCGCGCGATGAAGGCTCGAGGCAAGAAAGACAAGAGATTCTTCGGGCGAAGAATAGAGAACAGAAACCCATGCCGCACGGAGTTGACCTGGACTGGACGAGCTTTCTCTCCGCGCTGGCGCTGACCCTGGTGCGCGTAAGCGGGATGGTAGCCTTCGCTCCGTTCTTCTCCTCGACGGCGCTTCCCGTGCGCACCAAGGCGGTGTTTGTGGGAGCGGTGGCCTACCTGCTGGCGCCGCTGGTGGCCGCCCTGCCGCTGGCGCAGGTCTCGATCAGCTTCTCCGCGCTGCTGGGCGAACTGGCGGTGGGGCTGGTCTACGGGCTGACGCTGACGCTGCTGACCGAGATGATGATCTTTGCCGGCCAGATTGTGGGAGGGCAATTCAGCTTTTCGGCGGTCAACCTGCTCGACCCGACCTCTTCGATTCAGACGCCGCTGATGGGCGACCTGTTTCAACTGATGGGCACGCTAGTGGTGATTGCGGCGGGTCTGGACCGCATTCTGCTGGCGTCCATGGTGCGCAGCTTCCGCGTGGTCCCGCTGGGCAGCTATGCGCTGGCGCCCACCACTGCATTGGCGATTGTCCGCGCCGCTGGCGGCATTTTTCTGGCTGCGGTGGAACTGGCTGCGCCCATCCTGGCCGCGACCCTGCTGGTGGAAGTGGCCGTTTCTCTTTTGGGCAAGCTCAGCCCGCAATTGCCGGTGATGTCGTTGACGGTGCCGTTGAAGACGCTGACCGGCTTTGCCCTGCTGACTGGTTCGCTGGCCTTGTGGCCGCGCTTTATCGAGGCGCGCTTCTGCGGATTGCTGGACATGGCCGAGCGGCTGATCGCGGCTCCGGGCGCGGGCGCCGCGCATGGAGTGGGTCTGGGGCTGGCGCTGGGACTAAGTCTGGGATTGGGTCCGGCGCACGGGCTGGGAGGCTGAGCCGATGCCCGGAGAGCGCACCGAACAGGCAACCCAGCACCGCCGCGAGCAGGCGCGCAAGGAAGGCGACATCCTGCACAGCCGCGAACTGACGGCCGCGGCCGGAACCCTGGCCGGGGTCCTGGTGCTGGGCATGATGGGCAACCGCATGCTGGTGGTCTGGCGCGGAGTCTTTGCAGGCTTTCTCGACCTTGGCGCGGTGGCGCACTGGGAGCCGGCTACGCTGGCGCCGACGTTCATCGCCCTGCGCCGCCTGTCATTGGACTTCTTTGCGCCGGCGGCGGTGATGATGGCTGCGGTGGCCGCGGCGGCGCTGGGCGTGGGCGTGCTGCAGACAGGGGGAGTCAACTTCAACATCGCGGCCATCGGATTCAAACCGGACCGCGTCAATCCTGTCTCGAACATCAAGAATTTGTTTTCGCTGCGCGCCGCGGCCAGGCTGGCCAAGTCGCTGATCCCGGCCGGCGCGCTGGCTATCTTCGCCGTCGGGCGCATCGCCCGACAGTTGACCGTGCCGCCTTTTTCGACCGCCCGCCTGGAGATGCTGGGGTCCGATGTTTATGGACTGCTGCTGACGGCGGCCTGGCTGCTCTTCGGCTGGTCGGCTATTGACTACCTGGTGGAGTGGCAGAGCCGCGAGTCGCGCCTCAAGATGAGCCGCGAGGACCAGCGCGAGGAGATGAAGCAGACCGAGGGCAATCCGCAGATTCGCGGGCGCATCCGCAACTTGCAGCGGCAAATGCGCCGCAAAAGGGTCAAGGCGGATGTTTCCAAGGCGGCTGTGATTCTGACCAATCCTACCCATTATGCGGTGGCGCTGGGCTTCGACTTCACCACCATGGAGGCGCCTAAACTTCTGGCCAAGGGCCGCAACCTGCTGGCCGAAGAGATCAAGGCTGAGG
>DATKGE010000316.1:0-3421 GCA_035510955.1 Occallatibacter sp.
AGGCACGTTGAGAACCATGCAGAGCGTCGCTCAGTTTCAAACCCAGCCGGCCCCCAACCTGACACTCGTCGAGGCGGATTCGCCGCCCGCCATGCAGATCGTCGGCCTCAGCGCCATCTGGCGCAAGCTGATCACGCAGGCTGAGATGGCCGCGCCCCACGTGCAGGTGGCCGCCATCGAAGGCGAACACGGCACCGGCAAACAGACCCTCGCACGCTATCTCTTCAGCCGTTCTCCCCTGGCCGGCAGCACCTTTCAGCGCCGCGATGCCCGCGAGTGGCTGGTCACCGACGCCGACCCCTCCACCCTCGCCGGCTTCACCTACCTCGATCGCGTCGATCTGCTCGCCCCTCCCGGCCAGGGCCTTCTCCTGGGCGTTCTCAAAGCGATGCAGGACCGCCCACCCGGCCGCGCCGTCCTGCTCGCGTCCTCGCAGATCCCGCTGCGCCAGATGGCCGGCCAGGGCCTCTTGCTCCCCGACCTCGCCTTCCGCCTCAGCGCCGTCCGTTTCGCCGTTCCGCCCCTGCGTCTGCGCCGTGAAGACATCGCTCCGCTTGCCCAGTCGCTGCTCGAACGCATCTGCGCCCGCTACCAGCAGCGTCCCGTCCAGTTCGGCCCCGGCGCGCTCGCCCGCCTGCTCCAACACAATTGGCCCGGCAACGTCCGCGAACTCGCCTCCGTCCTCGAAGCCGCCCTGCTCGAAGCGGTCACCGGAGTCATCCGCGCCGAAGACCTCAACCTGCCCAGCAGCCAGGAAGCCCCAACCCAGCACGCCCCGCAGCCTCTCGTCAACACCGACAATCTCTCTCTCGACGCCATCATCCGCCATCACGTCGAGTACGTCCTCGAGCTCAACCGCGGCAACAAGCTCCGCGCCGCCGGCCAGCTTCACATCAGCCGTTCCACCCTCTACCGCATCCTCGCCAACGAAACCATCCTCGCCCGCTAATCCGCCGGGTGCCGGGTGCCCCAGGTCCGGTTTTTCACGTTTCACTTCTCAAGAAGACCGGCGTGTCCCTCAATCACGAGCGGCTGGAGCTGCTTGATAGCGAGATAGAGTCGCAAGCGGCGCATCGGCAACATAGCCTAGCCAAGTCGGCAGCCTCTGCTTTGGGAACGATGGCACATCGCACCGGCCGCTCACCAGGCATGCACAGCAAGAATCGAGGGCGCTCCCGTCTTTCCGTCGATGACACTTACTTTCAAGACAGCCTCGATATTCCGGTTTGAGAAGCCTTTTCCCAGTTGATCCCGAAGCAGTTGCATATAGTGCGGGCTGCTTGCAAATTCAGCGGCAGCTTCAGTACCGTTGCGCCCGACTCCGGCCAGAACGATGACCCAACTGTCGGTTGTTATGTCGCGATACCGCGCCACCAGGGCATAATCGTCTGCGCTGGAATAGGCGATCGAAGGGTCACGCACCCAGCGAACTTGAGGTTGCATCCGGTCGACAATCGACTCAGCCGGCTCGGAAGCGAAATGAAATCGCAAAGGCTCGACCAAACGCAGCGTCCACTGGTTGTTGAAAGCACCCAGCAGGATGAATGAATGTTCACGGAGTTCCGTCAGGGGGGTGGCCCCGGCGGACTTGAGTTGCGTTTGTACTCCGGAACTCTGAAGCAGTCCGCTTACATGCGAAATGGCCGATGCTCCCTCCATGGAAACAAATGGGTATTCAATATCTTTGCCGGCGGTGAGAGTCCCTGAAACCCTCTCCGGCGCGAAGATCACGCTCCCGGTGCAAATCAGAACCGTTCGCTGGTCGTGCATCACAGGACCCCAAAAATCATCTAGAGATGTTTGCGGGTGAATGGCGCGATATCTCCACTCCAGTCCGGTTATTGCGATCGCCACAACCATTGCCGCAAGGGCCAGCCAAAACAGGCGCCGGTGCTTCGATCTTTCTCGCCGGGGCGCTGGGCCGGAGCTGAATTCGGCTGCACCGGCCAGCGGGGAGGTCGGAACCATGAGGGTCAATGGTGCAATCGGCTCCGCTTCGCGCATTTCCCCCGCGCGCGCCGCGGCAAGGTGAGCATCGGTGATGGGAGTTGCAGCATAGGCTGGATCATCCCCCGCCTCTTCGGACTCTTCCGGCCCATGCAGGAACTCCGGAACATAGGAGCCCGCAGGGAGTGAAATTCGGATTGCGGAGGTGCGGCCGTGTTCGTGATAGTAGAGCAGAAGGCGCTTTCGGACTTCGCCGGCGGTGTACCGAACAACAGTGTCGGTGTTTGTGTCGTATGTCGGCGGTCTATCGAAGACCTCGACGCCAAGAGTCCGCTCCTTCAAGAGATCCGACTTGCCTTCGAGGGTGTTCTCGACAACGTATTGCAGCAAGGCTGGGTAGCGTTTGCTGCTGGAGAATTGCGGACTGGCCAGCACTTTCTTTAACTCGCGCAGAATCGCGTCGCGATCCTCCTTGGTTTGAGGATGCCAGGCGTCCCGGCTTGCGCTCGCTCGGCTCATGGGAATTCCGTGATGATACTCGCCACTTTCGATGCTATGCAAGGACGTTTGACACTGGAAAAAAGGAAGCATTATAACGCTCATTTTAAACAGGATATTTGCGCCATTCGGTGTCAAACGGTGAGTCACTTGTCAATCGTGCTCACGAAGGCCAGCATTGGGACGTTTCTGCGACGCGTTCAGAAAGCCGCGAAAAATCGATGGTAGCGTTGCCTTAAATGGCGAAGTCTACCCAAAAAGGTCGAAGCAACAACAAAATCGCTTTACAAAGATGGCGACCGCCACTCCTTACTGCTTTGGTTGGCAGGTAAGCCGGCAAACGACAGAAATCTGACCCGTGTCCCAGGTCTAATTTCGAGAACAAAAGCGTAATTCACCAACAATTTTGGAGGCAGTATGAAAGCACGAAACATGACAAAGACTCGAATGACGCGCGCGGGTAGGCAATTTCTTGTTGGACTCGCACTCATTCTTGGCCTCAGCACCGTCGCACTTGGACAGCAGACTACCGGGTCCATTGTCGGTACGGTGAAGGATCAACAAGGCGCGGTGGTAAACACTGCCACCGTGAAGGCAACCAACCTGGATACCGGATACTCGCGCTCGGCGCCGGCAAACGGCTATGGGGAGTACCGCATCGATTACCTTCCCGTGGGCAGGTACACCGTCGAAGCGACGGCTCCCAGCTTTGAACGCTTTGTGCAGGAGAATATCGCCCTCGACGTGGACCAGACGCAGACGGTTGAAATCAAACTAACCATAGGCGCGCAGACTCAGACCGTCACGGTCACTGAGGCTCCCCCGCTGGTCAATACGTCGAACCCGGTATTGGGCCTGACCCTCGAACCGGAGGACCTCATCAACTTACCGATGGTCAACCGCAACATCTACTCTATGGTTTCCCTCACGCCCGGTGTGATGGCCAACAACAATAGCTCCACCGCGAACCCCACCG
>DATKGE010000317.1:0-3539 GCA_035510955.1 Occallatibacter sp.
GCCGCAGGATTGCCCCGAGTCGTCGCGAATGATTCTCACTCTACGCGAGCGTTAACGGCAAATATCGGTAGCACTCTTCGGGCCGCTAGTTGGGGATCGTTTGCTGGAGGGCGATGGGGGAACGGCGGCATGAAAGAGCAAGTTTCCTGAATGGCTCGGCCATGCGGGCAGCACTCGCGCCTCAAGAGTCAGCTATCTGCTTCTGTTCCGAAATCCGCTTCTCTAGTTGCGTAATCTGCCGGTGTCGAGTAGTCCACGCTTCGCTGGGACGCAAAGCGAATACGACAGCGGCAATGCCAGCAGCGAATAGCGTAACAGCGAAGGCAAACTCGCCATCGGTCGCTTTGACTATTCCAAACACCGCCAAAGCGACTCCCACGACGAACGGCCCGACAGAATTGTCCCCTTTCTTCTCGGCTTCGACCAATTCGTTCCGCTCCTTCTCAAGCCTCACAATTGCCAGTTCCGCCGCCGTCTTGTCGGTGCCTTTCTGCACTCTCTTAATTGCTTCCGTCACGGCTTTGAGAGCAACCGTGCCGCCCCGCCGTTGAACAAGCATCTCCGTGCCACAATAGCCGCAGGTGAAGCGGTCCATGTTGTCGTAGACTTCGAGCTTGCCCCCGCAGTTGGCGCAGTTCAGATTGATGAAGTGCTCGGCCATGCAGTGCTTGCCTCCAGAGCGCTGATTGTACCTAAAGCTGCGCTAAGAAGGATTGAACGAAGCCGCCTGCGGCGGCAGACGCTTCGCGTTCGACGAACTGGCACCGACTGCGTGGTGAGTCCGGCAATAGCCTAACAGAACTATCTTGGGTCATGAGGAGAATCCCCATGACCCATCTACGAAAAGCGATGCTGGAAGAACTCCAGCGTCGGAATCTGTCTCCGATTACCACTCGCATTTACCTTCACGCAGTCGAGGAGTTCGCTAAGTATTTCAAGAAGTCGCCCGACCGCTTACGCCCAGAGCACATCCGACAGTACCAGGCCCACCTGTTCACCGATCGCAAGCTGGATGCCATCAGTGTCGCCCAACAACTCACGGCGTTACGATTCCTTTTCCTCAAGACGCTCAAGCGCCCCTGGATGGTTGAGGACATGCCGATGCCGAAGCGGCCGATTCGCTTACCCGAAGTCCTATCTCAGGAAGAAGTGACACGGCTCATCCAATGCGCAGGCAGTCCGCTGCACCGGATCTGGCTGCTCATGCTGTATGCGACGGGCATGCGGCGCGAAGAGTTAGTTCGACTGAAGATCGGCGACATCGACAGCGACCGCATGTTGATTCGCGTCCGTCAGGGTAAGGGCAGGAAGGATCGCGACATCATCCTCAGCCCGAAACTGCTGCAGGAACTTCGCGACTACTGGCGCGCCGCCAACCCCAAACCGAAAACCTATTTGTTCCCCGGCAAAGGCCGCCACCCGAACGCTGATACACCCATCGATTCCAGAAGCATATTCAACGCGGTGCGCCAAGCAGCCAAGCGGGCGGGAATCGACAAACCCGTCCACCCGCACACTCTGCGGCACTGCTTCGCTACCCATCTGCTCGAGTCCGGCGCCGACTTACTTACGATTCAAGCCCTGCTCGGTCACGCCGATCTGACGACCACCAGCCGGTATCTGCATCTGTCAGAGCGGCACCTCAAGGCCACCGCCAGCCCGCTGGACTCGCTCGTGCTCGCACCACCTCCGAGCCCGGAGGACAAACCGGGCAAGTAAATGGCGCGGCCACTCTTGGAGTTGGCCGATCTCGTAGAAGCAGCGGGCCACCGATTCCTGGATCGGCGCCCTGCCTGGTTCACCTGGCTGCACCTGAAAATACTCGTTGCCATCGCGCGATGCCGCACCGCCGCGATGGGCGGCCATGTAGACCAGTGCACAGGCTGCGGCCATCGTGCCATCTCTTATAATTCCTGCCGCAACCGGCACTGCCCAAAGTGTCAGAGCCAGGCGCGTGACCGCTGGTTGGCCGCGCGACGCGCTGAACTAATCCCTACGCCCTATGCCCATGTCGTCTTCACGCTCCCCCACCAGTTGGCGCCCCTGGCCCTGCAGAACAAAGAGGTGATGTACGGGCTGCTGATCCGCTGCAGTGCCGAAACACTAATTGAAATTGCCGCGGATCCCAAGCATCTCGGCGCGGAGATCGGGTTCTTCAGTGTCCTCCACACGTGGAACCAGAAACTACAGCATCATCCCCACGTTCATTGCGTCGCCGCCGCCGGCGGCTTGTCTCGGGACCACAACAACTGGGTACGCCCACGTAACGACAAGTTTTTCCTTCCGGTAGGAGTGCTCAGTAAGGTCTTCCGTGGCAAATTCATCGAAGCTATCCAGCAGGCTCATGCTTCCGGGCAGCTTCAGTTTCACGGCTTGCTCGCGGGCTTGGCTCAGCCCTCGCTATTCCGGGCTTTTGTGCGCCAGCTCTATGTTCCGCGTTGGGTTGTCTATTGCAAACCTCCTTTTGGCGGACCTGGACAGGTACTTCGCTACCTCGGCGCTTACACACATCGGGTGGCCATTTCCAATCACCGTCTCGTCTCTTTCGAGGATGACAAGGTTACTTTTCGCTGGCGAGACTCGGCCCACAAAAGCAAAAAGCGATTTCTGGCTTTGCCAGTCGATGAGTTCTTACGTCGCTTCTTGCTGCATGTGTTACCCCGTGGTTTCGTCCGCATCCGCCACTTCGGCTTTCTGGCCAGCCGCCGCCGCGGCGCCCTGATTCCACTCTGCAACCAACTGCTTTCATCTGCCGCATCTGCTGCGCCGCATCCTGAGCCGTCCCCGCCCGATACACGAAGCTTGCTGACTCCCCTCTGGAAATGCCCCCTTTGCGGCGGCTCGATGGTCTTGATCGAACGACTTACCGCGGTTCAGATCCGGCTCCGGCCTCCACCGCAAATTCGCGTTGCCTGAAATGCAGAAGCCCATTCACTGTCGGACATCCAACGCTTTCTCAAGCGCTCACGGTTTCTCCGTCTCCGCCATCGCAATTTCTCGATGTTCTCGCGGCCCGGCCTCCCAACCCCGCATCCTCCGGCGTTTCCCTAAGCTTCTCGCGATGACAAGCCGCACCTTCTCCGCCGATTCCAGCACATCACTTCGTCCCCAGACATCCATTCAAGCGTGTAGCCTACGCCCGCCATCAATTCAAAATCCATAGCAGCTTCGTGCCAAATCAAGAGAGGCTTCCTTCATCCCGCCGTATCGAAACCACCGCGGCCACAGCTGGCCATTAAGCGCCGGCTACTTCTCGGTGTGGCCGCGATGGCTCCGATACGGTCCTAGGGGATATCGCTAGTTATTCTCGGCCGCAGCCCTCGATCTGCTTGAAGCCTTCCTGGTGATGGGCTTCGCCTTTCGATCTTCCGAACGATCGTGGTTTCCTATTGCATAGCGGCCAGCACTTCATCGAGCTGGACCGTGGCGAAGCGGGTGGCGTAATCGGACACTCCGTACGGGATGAACAACACGCCGTCGTGTAGCAGCGCACCGCACGAATAGGTGACGTTTGGCACATTCCCTTCCCATTCGCTCAG
>DATKGE010000318.1:0-7057 GCA_035510955.1 Occallatibacter sp.
CCAACGGCAAAGAGGTCATGCCCATCATGGGCTGCTACGGCATCGGCATCGAGCGCATTCTAACCGCGGCAATTGAGCAGTCAAACGACAAGAACGGATTCTGGTTGCCGTCCTCCATCGCGCCGTTTACCGTCGTTGTCACGGTCACCAACTCGTCCGACGCCGCGCTCGCCGAAGCCGGCCAGACCCTCGCCGCGGAGCTTGAGGCCGCCGGCCTAGACGTACTGCTTGATGACCGCGACGAGCGTGCCGGCGTCAAATTCAAAGACGCCGATCTGGTCGGCATTCCCTACCGCATCAATGTAGGCAAGAAGGCCGCAAGCGGAGTTGTGGAACTGGTGACGCGTGCCACGTCGACGAGCGTGGACGTAGCCTTGCATGAAGTGGTTGCACTGTTAAGAGAGCGTGTCCAGGAAGATCGATTGCTGTTGCTGGTCGAAGACGGCCTATAGCTTTGGGCCTTTGCCCGTTGGCTGTAATCTGTCCTCTGTAACCTGTCATCCGCAGCCAAGGAGCAGCGATGAAGTTGAAAATCCGGTTCGCATGGCCCCAGGGTAAACATCCCAAGGCCACGCTGGTTCTGCTCGCTGCGCTCATGGCCTTTGGCCTCGTGATCCTCACGGGTTTTTCTGTCTTCGGCTACTTTTATTTCAAGTATCAGGGCGTCGTTGACGAGCGGCTAAAGCAGCCCATCTTCGCCAACACGGCAAAAATCTTTGCCGCTCCGCGCGAAGTCCGTCCCGCCCAGAAGCTTACCGTCGCCCTCATCGCCAATGAACTGCGCGAGGCCGGCTACACCGGCGACGGCGCGTCGCAACCCTCGCCGCTGGGCACCTACTCGCAAGAGCCGCATTCCATCACAGTGCATCCCGGCCCTCAGTCCTATCACGCGCAGGACGGTGCTACCATCCGCGTTGAGTCCGGCGTTGTCGACTCCATCACCGACGATCACGGCCAGGCGCTGGCCAGCTATGAGCTTGAACCGCTGCTCATCACCGGCCTCAGCGACGACGCCAACCGCACCAAGCGCCGCCTCATCACCTACGACGAAATCCCTCCCAATCTCGTCCAGGCTGTGCTGGCTATCGAGGACCGGCGCTTCTTCGAGCACAGCGGCGTGAATTATTTGAGGCTCATCGAAGCCGTCTACCGCGACGTAACCACCGGCCAGAAACAGCAGGGCGGTTCCACGCTCACCATGCAACTGGCGCGCGGATTCTTTCTCACGCCGGAAAAACGTATCAAGCGCAAGATCATTGAAATCGTCATCACCTTCCAGCTCGAACATCGATTCAACAAACAGAAAATCTTTGAGCTCTACGCCAACGAGATCAATCTCGGCCAGCGCGGCAGCTTCTCCATCGACGGCTTTGGCGAGGCTGCGCAGGCCTACTTCGGCAAGGATGTGCGCCAGCTCAACCTGGCCGAATCCGCAATGCTGGCCGGCATCATTCAACGCCCCAACTACTTCAACCCATTCCATCATCCCGAGCGCGTCATCGAGCGCCGTAACCTCGTCCTCGACTCCATGGTCGAGACCGGTGCCATCCCCAAGGAGCAGGCCGAGCGCGCCAAATCCACGCCGCTCCATCTCACCAACGCCAGCGTCGACGCCAGTGAGGCGCCCTACTTCGTCGATCTGGTCCACGAGCAGCTCAACCAGAAGCTCGGCGAGCGCGACTTCAATCGCGAAGGCCTCCGCATCTACACCTCGCTCGACCCAGACCTCCAGCAGCTAGCCACCACCGCCGTCGAAGAGACCATCCCCATCGTCGATGCCCAGATCGACAAGGTCCACCTCAAAGACAAGAAGGCCGGCAAATCCTACATCCATCCCCAGATCGCGCTCGTCGCGCTCAATCCCCACACCGGCCAGGTTCTCGCCCTCGTCGGCGGCCGCAGCTACGGCAACAGCCAGGTCAACCACGCCGTCGCGCACCGGCCCAGCGGCTCCATCTTCAAGCCTTTTGTCTACGCAGCTGCCTTTCAAACCACCGCCGAAGGCACCATGCTGCCGGGCCAAACCCAGTTGTTCTCGCCCGTCACAACCCTCAACGACGAGCAACAGACATACGGCGAAGGAACACCCTACGAATACAAGCCGCGCAACTTTGAAGGCGAGTTCTACGGACAAATGACGGCCCGTCTCGCCCTTATGCGCTCCGACAACAACGCCACCATCAGCCTCGCCTCCATGGTCGGCTTCGATCGCGTCGCCGCTCTCGCCCGCGAAGCCGGCATCAAATCCGCGCGCGGCACACCCTCCATGGCCATCGGCTCTTACGACGCAACGCCCCTCGACATGGCCGGCGCCTACACCGTCTTCGCCAACAACGGCCTCCACATCGATCCGTGGATGCTGGCCAGCGTCCGCGATCCCAACGGCGACATCGTTACCGACTACACGCCGTCAACCAAGCAGGTGCTCGACACGCGCGTTGCCTACTTGACGACCAACTTGTTGGAAGCGGTGCTGCGGGGCAACGGGAGCGATGGCTGCATGATTGGAGGGCGAGATTACTGCGGAACGGGCGCCGGCGTCCGCAACATGGGCTTTACGGCTCCAGCAGCAGGCAAAACGGGCACCGATCACGACGCATGGTTTGCCGGTTTCACCAGCAACCTCATCTGCGTGGTCTGGGTCGGCAACGATGACTACACCTCACTCGATCCTGAAAACCGCGGCCGCGTCCAGGGTGCGCATGTCGCCGCGCCCATCTGGGCCAACTTCATGAAAAAGGCCGTCCAGCTCCCGCAATACTCTGACACCCGCGGCTTCGCGCCCCCCGACGGCGTCACCGTCGTCGCCATCGACAAGGCCTCCAACCTGCTCTCCGACTCCGCCTGCCCCGACAGCTACAACGCCGCCTTCCTCGATGGCACCGCGCCCACCAACACCTGCGACCACCCGCCCGACCACCGCAATTTCCTGCAAAAAATATTTGGCCTCGGCAAACCTGGAAACTGATGCGCTGACAGCCACTTTCTAGCCATCCACGACCGTTCCATCCGGCATGGGCTGGCAGCGCTGGCACCAGAACGTCACGCGCGCATCCGGCCCCTGAATGCGCCTGCGAATGCGCTCGCTGCATTTTCTGCACGGCTCTCCGCCGCGTCCATAAACCCATAAGCTCGCGCCGGGGTCCAACGCATGAGTGGTGCGCCTCTTCCGTCCGCCATAGGTCACAATCGCATCGCCCGAATCTTCCAGAACATTGGCCTTCACCAGCCTGCGCGCGGCAGCAATTAAGGACGCAATCTTCTCTGCATCCAATGTAGCAACCTTGCAAAAAGGGCTGGTCGCGGTAACAAAACAAATCTCCGACTTGAACACATTGCCCACGCCCGCCATGACTTCCTGGTGCAGCAGCACATCGCCAATTTCTTCACCGCCATGCGCCATTACGCGCCGCGCAACCTCGGCTGCATTTAAGTCTTCGCTCAACACGTCAATCGCGACGGGCGGAATCCTCAGCGCTCGCTCCAGCTCGTTCGCCCGCAGCATCTTCGCCACCGGCACGCGAAATCCCACCGCGATGTATTCACTGTTCTCCAGCACGATGCGCATATTCGCGCGCGGCTGCTGCCAGCGTTCCCCGTGTCTGTAAATGTGCCAGCTCCCGCTCATGAGCATATGCGTAGCCAGCGTTCCGCCGCCCGAAAAATGAATCAGCAGCCACTTGCCGCGCGGCTGGACGCTTTCGACCGTCTGACCCGCAAGCGGCGTGTCGTCATTGAAGCGCGTCAACAACGGATACATCGAACGAAAGCTGGTCACCGTCTTGGCGGTAAGCGCCCGTCCCAATGCCCGTGCCGTGCGAAAGATTGTGTCCCCTTCAGGCATGGGCTATTGCACCTCGTTGTGAATCGGCTCGCGCTGCGTCAAAGGCAACGGAATGCGCCGCAAGTGCATTCCCAGCGGCCCCGGATGAAAGCCGGCATCCATCAAGAACCGCGCCATTGGATGCGCAGCCACCGGCTGCCCGTTCATGGTGGTAATGAGCACGCCATGGTGGCTCGCACCGCGCAAGCGCTCTTGCCCCCGCGAGCAAAGAAAATGGGCCAGGCCCGCCGCCGCCTGCGAACGCTCCGGTTCCTCCGCAGGCAAAAACACCAGCAGATTTGGATTGCCGCGCCTGAGCCACGCAACCAATTGCCCATTGCGCAGAATCACCTCGGCGTACGCTGCGCGCGTCAACACCCGCGGCGCGGACTCTGCGTCTTCTTCCGCAACCGGCAACTCCGGCCAGCGCAACACCGACCCATAGGGATTGGCTGGATCTGTCGCTGCCAACTGCACAAACTCCGGCTTCTCGTCGCGCGGCGCAGCGCGTAACTGCCGCAACAGATCCACCGCAGCCGGAAGCGCAAACTGCGTGGCGCCCAGACCCGCGACAAAATACCCGCGCCGAATGCGCCCGCTTTCCTCAAGCGCCTTCAGCACGTCATAGACCGCCGAAAATCCGCCCGGCACATTTTCCGCCGCCACATGTTCCCGCAACAACACGCCGTAGCGATTCAGCAATTGCAGCGCCAGTGCATGGCGGGCCTCGGTCGCAGTCGGGCCGCCCTCGCGGGGTTTCTGCGCGCCGAGCGGCAATAGCGACCAGCGCCCTTGCGCCGTGGGCGGTGTGGTCCGGCGCGAACGAAACACGGCGCCCGTCTGCACGCGTCGGGGCGTCCGCGCACTCTCCGGCCTGGCAATGTAGGCGCGCAGCGCATGCAGCGAGTCATTTGTAATCAACCCGCGCCACACCAGGCTCCAGAGCGCCTCAATCGTCTCACCTGGGTAGCCGCCGCCCAGCGCCTGGTGCAGCGGATCGAAGAAGCTCGCGCCCGTCGACTCCAGCACCGCAATCAATTTCTCTTCACGCTCCGTCAACGGTTCAACCAGCGGCCGTTGTTGGGCCAGCAGCGGCAGCTTGTCGGCAAGAAAAAGTGCAATGCGTCCGTCGCGCTCGCCAATCGGCTCCACGCCCGCCCACGCCACCTCACCCGCAGCGATCAGTGTATCCAGGCCCGCCGGTGCGTACTCGGCAATGCGCGCGGGCAAGATCGCTGTCTCCATCAACGACGCCGGCAACGGCGCACCCTGCAAGCTCTCGATCGCGTCCAGCAGTCCATCGAGATTCGCGTTGCCGGTGCGGCGCGGCATCAGCAGTCCCTGCCAATGCGTGAGGAAGCGCGCCAGCGTGTGCTGCTCCACCGGTTCAACCTCGCGGCGCAGTTTGGCCAGCGACTTGCGACGAATCAGGCGAAGCATCTCCGCATCGCACCACTCGCGATGGAGGCCGCCGGGAAGAAACCCTCCCTCCAGCACGCGGCCCTCAGCCGCCAGTAGCCGCAGCGCATTCTCTACCACCGGTGCATCCAGCACAAAGCGCTCAGCCGCCGCACGCAGCGTGAATGGGCCATGGGTGCGCGCATAGCGCCTGACCAACTCCAAAACCGGATGCGCCACCGGTTCCAGCAGCGCTGCGGCCAACCCTGGCGGCAACGGAATTCCCAGTCCATCGCGATAGCGCGCCGCGTCTTCGGCAGCAATCAACCGCCGCTCGCCGGCAATGCGCAACTCCAGCAGACGCCGCGAACGCACCAGCCGATCGACATGGCTCAGTAAATCCGGCGAAACCACGCGCCGCGCCAGCTCTTCACGCGACAAATCTCCCAGCCGCAAACACAGATCGTGAATGCCGTCCGCCGTGCGCGCGCGATGCGTCTCGGCCAGGCACTGCGCAATCTCTTCCACTTCGGCAATCGCGTCCGCATCCAGCAACTCGCGCAGATCGGCCTCGCCAAGCAGTTCGCGCAATTGATCCTGATCGATGGTCAGGGCCTGCGCGCGGCGTTCGGCCAGCGGAGCATCGCCATCGTAAAGGAAATTCGCAACATAGCTGAACAGCAGCGAAGAGGCAAAAGGCGAAGGCTTGCGCGTCTCCACCACATGCACGCGCAACTGCCGCTGTTCGATGGCGCGCAGCGTTTCAATCAGCGCTGGCATATCGAACACGTCGCGCAGGCACTCGCGATAGGCCTCCAGCAGCAGCGGGAATTTGGGATAGCGCGAGGCCACGCTGAGCAGGTCGTAAGACCGCTTGCGCAACTGCCACAGCGGCGACCGCGCATCTGCTCTTCGCCTCGGCAGCAGCAGTGCGCGCCCGGCGGCCTCGCGAAAGCGGCCCGCGAACAGCGCCGTTGTGCCTAATTGGCGCAGCACCAGCGCCATGGCCTCGGCAGACTCCACCAGAAACCAATCTGCATCGGGCGGCTCATCGGTGTCGGGAAAGCGCAGCACAAATCCGTCGTCGCCCCACAGCGTTTCAACCTCAGGGCCGCCCGCGGCGCGAATGCGCGCACTCACCGCCATGGCCCAGGGAATATGGATGCGGCTGCCGAACGGCGTGAGCACGCAGACGCGCCAGTCGCCCAGCTCGTCGCGGCAGCGCTCAATCACCACGGTGCGATCGTCGGGCACCGAGCCGGTCGCGTCCTGTTGGTCGGCAAGAAACTGCAACAGATTTTCCGCTGCGCCCGGATCGAGATCGTGCTCGGCAACCAGCCGCGTGAGCGCGGCCTGCTTCGGCAGCGCGCGAAGTTCGCGCACCAGGGCGCCGATGCGACGGCCGAATTCGAGTGGCCGTCCCGGGCCGTCGCCCTTCCAGAACGGCATCTTGCCCGGCTCTCCAGGCGCAGGCGTCACCAGCACGCGATCGTGCGTGATCTCCACTATTCGCCACGTCGACGCGCCCAGAATGAAGGTCTCGCCGGGATGGCTCTCGAAGACCATCTCCTCGTCCAGTTCGCCCACGCGCACGGCTTTTCCCTCGCTGTGCGCCAGAAAAACTCCATACAATCCGCGATCCGGAATGGTCCCTGCATTCAGAATCGCCAGTCGCGCCGCGCCGTCGCGCGCTGTGACCACATTACGCACGCGGTCCCAGGTCAAGCGCGGCCGCAACTCGGCGAACTCGTCCGAAGGGTAGCGGCCACTGAGCAGGTCGAGCACACCCTCAAAGGCCGCGCGGGTCAGGCCTGCGAACGGCGCAGCATGACGGAC
>DATKGE010000319.1:0-6033 GCA_035510955.1 Occallatibacter sp.
GGGACGGACGTTTGGCGGCAAGCCACATGCGGGCCGGGCGTTTGGAGGCAAACCGGGCGGAGTCAAACCGGGTGGCGGCAGACCGTTTGGAGGTAAGCCAGCGACTGGACGGAGCTTCCCGGCCAATCCGGCGTGGAAGAAGCCGGAGCGCCAGGAATGGCCGCCATACAAGAGGCCGCCGGCACCTGGGCCGGAAGCTGCGCGACGCCCTTCGCCCCGACCGAGTGAAGACCTTGGACCGGAGAAGCGGTCGGGACTGCATATTGAGCCTATTCACGAGACCCAGCGCGTAGAGCGGACTAGAACCGACCGTCCCAACTCGGACCGGCCAAGCGTGGGCCGACCACCGTTCGAGCGCTCGGGACAGGGCCGCTCGGGGACAGGCCGATCCAGCTCGCCTCGCACCTTCCGCAGCGAGGGCGGGCTTTCCCGGCCATCCTCCACCAGCAGCGGCAAACCTCGCGCCGGTGGACCGCGGCCGAGCAGCAAGCCAGGCAAGACGGGCGGACGGACCTTCGGTTCAGGAGCTGGCCGCAGCGGACCTCGGACTGGAGACTCGCGGACAGGCGGAGATTCGCGGCGCGGGGAAGGCTCGGCAGAGTTTCGTCCTCGCGGCGAGGAGTCCCGTCCGGAGCGAAAGACCGGTTCAGGTTGGAAGCCCAAACCGAGCTTTGGGGGCAAGAGCAAGACCGGTTCAAGCGACCGCTCCAGACCGAAGCCAGGCGGATTTTCGAAATCAGGCTATAAGGGCAAGCCGGGCGGCTCTGGAGCAAAACGCACCGGCCCGCGTCCGGGCGGCAAGAAGCGCGGGTAAAGCCAAGTTGCTTCTGCGGTAGCAAGCCTACAACTTCCAGCAAGGAGCGATCCCTTCGAGAAGGCGTCGCAAGATAGCGGGCGTGCGCCCGTTCGACTGGATGTGATCCCTTTGTGTGAGTTCCAGTTTGCTCACAAAAACGGGCCTGTCGCGTCCTTCGAATGCAGACTACTCTCAGACTCCCGGAGCAGAGACTCGATGGCAACGGATGCGGTGAGCTACCCTCTTTCCCCGGCTGTACGCGCGGCGAGTTTGGCATGGCCAGCAGCCAGAGGGGTACAATCCTCTTCAGGTATGGCTGCGACCACGGCAATGAGCGGAAAGAGCGCGCAGGAGCGCTTACAGGCGCGGGCTCCGGAGATGGAGCTCATCCGCGAAGCACAGTCTGGTTCGCGGGCTGCATTTGACGCGCTGGTGCGGAAGTATGAGCACCAGGTTTTGCGCCTGGCTCTCCACCTTACCGGGAGCGAGCACGACGCCGAGGATATTTACCAGGAAGCTTTCCTGAAGGCTTATCGGTACATCGGCAACTTCCGATTTGAGTGTTCGTTCTATACCTGGATCTACCGGATCGTGACCAACCTTTGCCTCGATCAACTGAGGCGCAAAAAGACCCGCCGCGAAGATCATGCGGTGGTTCTGGACCACTCCGGGGACGAGATTGACGTACTTGCTTCGGTTTCCGACGACAGGTCATTTTCAAATCCCGCCAAGGAACTGGACCGCAAGCAGTTGGGCGCTCGGATTCAGGAGGCGCTGGGCAAGCTGACGCCGCGAGAACGGATGGTTTTTGAGTTGAAGCACTATCAGGGTCTGCGGTTGCGGACGATAGGAGAAATGCTGAGCACCACGGAAGAGACCGCCAAGAATACGCTCTTCCGGGCAACCAAGAAGTTGAGAACACAGTTGGCGGAGTTGAGGTAGAGTGGTGTTTCTGAAGTTCGTAGCATTCGTTCGGAGCTGGCTGGGTTGTCGTGAGCTTACCAAATGCAGGTCCTTCGACTCCGCTGAAGTCCGCTTCGCTCAGGATGACAGGCTATCTTGCGATAGGAACTTTAGGGACAGGACAGTAGTGCGTTCCATGCAATTCCTGAACGGAATGCGGATATTGGACGCGGGTTGAATTTCTTTTGAGGCTGGAAGGACGTAGCGATGAATTGCGAACTGGCACACGAACGGATCGTGACGGCAGCTTACGGAGAGCTGCCCGACGAACAGATGCACGAGCTGGAGCGGCATATGACAGGCTGCCCGGATTGCCACCGGGACCGGGAGCAGTTGCTGGCGATGAAGATTCTCGCCGACGCGCACCCGGTGCTGGAACCGCCCGCGAACCTGGTAGCGCGCTCGCGTCTGCGGCTCGAAGAAGCTTTGGACGCTCTGCCGCCGAAACGCTGGTATGAGCGCCTGACCCAGCGCATGACCAACAATTTTGCCAGCATCCAGGCCGCGCCAGCAGCCGCATGCCTGTTGCTGGTGGTGGGCGCCGGGGCGGGGATTCTGGGCAGCTACGAATTCAAGCAGAGCCGGACGGCCCGGGTGGCGGAGACGCATCCGGTGAGCGCGCCGGTCGCGGATACGACACCGGCGGAGATCACCAGCATCTCGAGCATTGTTCGCCAGCCCAACAGCGAGATGGTCGAGGTGCGCTATAACCAGGTGGTGCCGAAGCAGATGGAGGGCTCGCTGGGCGACCCGAAGATCCAGGAACTGCTGATGCTGGCTTCAGAGAACTCGACGTCGGCCGGGGTGCGGGACGACTCCGTGGGCTTGCTTGCGGCCGAGTGCCGAGCCGGGCATAGCTGCCAGGCGGCGGGCATTCGCGACGCGCTGATGGTGGCTTTGCGCTACGACAAGAATGCGGGTGTAAGATTGAAGGCTCTGGATGGTTTGGAGCCGTATGTGGCCGCGGATACGCGCGTGCGCGATGCCGTTCTTGAGGCGCTGTTGAACGACGCCGACCCGCAGATTCGCAGCGAGGCGGTGAATATTCTGGAGCCGGTGGAAGCGGACACGAGTGTGCGGCAGGTGTTGCACACGGTAGCCAATTCCGACCAGAATCCTCATATCCGGACCGTTTCGAGAGAAGTTTTGAGCCGGGTTCCGGAGATTCAGTAGAACTGCTAACCCTTCCGGTAACCGCATCGTCAGGAAAGAATGTGGTTCCGAGAACAAGGAATGCGGGAGAAAAAAGAGATGAAACACTTTTTGAGGCCGTATCGCAATGTTGGAATCCTGGTGTTGCTGGGAATGGGCGCGGGGATGGTTATGGCGCCAGGCGGCGCCGCGGCGCAATCCACGCAGATGGTGGAACTGCTGCAGGGAACCAGCCCGCTGCTGCTGCAACATTCGGGCTCGCAGGGCTACCTGGGCGTGTGGGTTGACGATGTTGACGCCGACAAGGCGCAGACGCTCAAGCTCAAAGAGGTACGCGGCGCGGTGGTCACGCTCATCGATCACGACGCGCCGGCGGGCCAGATCGGCCTGCGCGTCAACGACGTGGTGCTGCAACTGAACGGACAAAATGTAGAGGGCGCCGAACAGTTGCGCCGCATGCTCAAGGAGATTCCGGCGGGGCGCAAGGTGAGCCTGGAGTTCAGCCGCGACGGAAATCTGCAGACCACTTCGGTCGAGCTCGTCGATCGCCGGGTGATGGAGCACGACGTCTGGAACAAGCTGGGCAAAGACAGCGACGTGTTTGCGCCCGCTACCGGCATGGGCGTTCTGGCCGGCGGCGGCGACGCATCGCTGCCGGGAATGTTCCACATGCCCATCTGGGGCAGCACTCTGAACGTCGGCGCGATGGTGGAGCCGCTGACCAGCCAGATGGCCGAGTACCTGGGCGTTCCCAGTGGGCTGATGGTCAAGCAGGTAGCGCACAAGACCGAAGCGGCAGCCTCGGGGTTGAAGGCCTTCGATGTGATTCTCAAGGTCGGGCCGGATGCGGTCAACACCATGTCCGACTGGGATCGCGCGCTGCGTGCCAACCAGGGCAAGGCGGTGCAGGTGACCATTCTCCGCGACCGGAAGCAGCAGACGCTGACCCTGCAAGTGGATTCCAAGCACAAGACAGGCGAGTTGGAGATGGAGGAGTTGTTCCCCTCCGGCGATTGCTCAATGCTTGCCGAGCTCGAAGCGGAACCTGTGCAGCTCTTTGCCCAGGACGGGCAGGCCGCTGCCAGTGCGCTCCGCGAGCAGCCACAGACGGTTCAGGACCAGATGAAGCAATTTCAGGTCACTCCTGAACAGGCTGAGAAGTTGCGCCAGGAAGCGGAGAAGCTCCGCGAGCAGTTCAACATGAACAACTTCAAAATCGACCCGAAGCAAATGGACGACTTGAAGCAGCAGATGGATCAGTTCCAGCAGGACTTCAAGCTGCAGGATCCCGAGAACGCACCCATGTAGTTTCCGCGATTCAAGACTTCAGGGGCGTCCGCTCAATCGGACGCCCTTGTTGTTTCTGGGCGGAAATCATTCCTGCATTCCGTTATTGCTGAGTAGCTGCTTGAAAAACTTGAGTCGGGTTAGACTGGCTGCAAGGGGGTGGCATTGCCGCAACAAGGCATGGACCATGCCGCGCGACGAGGGGGGACTGGAGATGGACGCCGAAGAGACGATTCAGTTGAGCGGTACAAAGCGGCTGGTGCAGGCCGAGAACACGGATCTGTCGGGATCGAGTTTCACCGATGTGAATCTTTGCCGCGCTACATTCAACAATGTGAACTTTGCCGGGGCGCGCTTTGAGGATGCCAACCTGTCCGGCTGGACCGTACGCAACGCCAACTTCTCCGGCCTCATGATCAGCAAGGCCGACCTGCGCGGCGCCTCGATCGTCGACTGCCTGACGGCGGGCATGACCATCGACGGAATCGCCGTGGCGGAGATGATGGCCGCGTACCGCGCGTTGACTGGAGAAGCGGGATAGAGGCGAGCGCACAATGGTTCCGCCCCGGCGATCACAGCCGGCCAGCTCCCGCTGCCTACTTCACGCCTTTGCTCGGGTCCCATGCGCCCTGGAGTTTGGGCACGGAGAGAATCTGGCCAATGTGGTACGCGTTGTGCGCGCCCACATGCGCAATCGGCGGGGCATTCTCCGCCAAGTTCTGGTCGTCGGCCGTCGCCACCGGGTTTTGGCTGGGTCCGAGAGGTTGGCCCCCGGCTGTATGCGGCTCATTCCTTATTGCTAACGAGAGAGAACATGGCTCCCAACGGATCCTGACCCTGGATGATCCAGCCGCCGCCGGGGACCTGCATAGGACCGTTGACGACATTGCCGCCGCCGGATTCAACGCGCTTGACGGCTGCTTTGATCGAGTCGACGTTGAAGTAGAAGTTCCAGCATGAGACGGGCATCTGCGGCGCTTTGTTCATCATCCCGCCGCTGCCCATTTGCTTGTGGTCGCCTTCATCGAAGATGCGGTAGAGACCCATGGGGCCCATGTCCATGTCGCTGACCTTGGTCCAGCCGAAGAGCTTGTTGTAGAAGCTGAATCCGCCTTCGAGGTCGGTTGTGCAGAGTTCGTGCCAGCCGATGGTGCCGGGCGCAGGGGCCGTGGGGCGTTGCGGCGAGGGCATGTTCGGGTTGGGGGTGAAGACCACGATGGCTGCTCCCTGCGGGTCGGACATGACGGCGAAGCGAAGCATTCCAGGGACGTCGGTGGCCGGTTTCCATAGTTTGCCGCCGGCTTCCACAATTTTTCCGATGTGCGCGTCGACATCATCGACCGAGATGTAGCCGATCCATGCGGTATGCCCGGGGATGTTCAACATGCCGGCCATGCCAACTTTGCCGAGGTTGAAGGTGGTGTATGGGGGGCCTCCGGCGCCCGTCATCTCCTGGGTGGTCCAGCCCACAACGTCCGAGTAAAACTTGCCGGCGGCTTTGGTATCGCTGGTCATCAGTTCATACCAGCCGAACTTTCCTTTGGGCGTAAACATGGCGAGGGTTCTCCTTTTTGGCAGATGCGCCTGCGCACAAGCCTACACTCTGGCGCACAGTTGGCCGGTGAATTGGATATCAATTCGGCCAATGGTCTGTCAACCACCTGCGGTGGGGCAGACGCTCGCTCTTCGCTCGCATGAGGTTCGCGGCTTTCCGCCCGTTGCAAGGTGCGGATTGGGAATCGGGTGGGCGGTTGGAGGTCATGATACGATATGTATATACGCCATGCGCTACGAATGGGATGAGCGGAAGAACCGGGAAAACCAGCGCAAGCATG
>DATKGE010000320.1:0-4337 GCA_035510955.1 Occallatibacter sp.
GCGCGAAATCGGGTTCGAAAAGCTGATCGTGGCCACCGGCGCACGCGAGCGCTTCCTGCCTTTTCCCGGCTGGACGCTCCCTGGAGTGATGGGCGCGGGCGGATTGCAGGCGCTGGTAAAAGCCGGCCTCGATGCACGCGGCAAGCGGGTGGTCATTGCCGGCAGCGGTCCGTTGCTGCTCGCGGTCGGTGCGGGTCTTGCAGGCGCGGGGGCCAGCGTCCTAGGCATTTACGAGCTGGCACCTATGACGAGACTTGCGGGCTTTGCTCTTTCGCTCCTCGCGCATCCAGGCAAGCTGGTGGAGGGTGCCCGCTACCGGCTCAAGGCGCTGCGCGCAGCTTATCGCTCCGGTTGCTGGGTGGTGCAGGCCGAGGGCCGTGGCCGCGTGGAGCGCGTTACGCTCACCGACGGCCGCAAACATTGGAGCATTGATTGCGATTGGCTCGGATGCGGATTCCATCTTATACCCAATCTCGAGCTGCCGCGACTGCTCGGCTGCCGCATCGTTGCCGGCTCTGTTGCAGTCGATCGCTTGCAGCAGAGTTCCGTGACTGGCGTTTCATGCGTCGGCGAACTCACCGGCATTGGGGGGCTGGAAAAGGCGCTTGTGGAGGGGCAGATTGCCGGATGGGCTGCCGCTGGTCGCGTGGCCGAAGCGCTTCGCCTGGCGCCGCAGCGGAAGCGGTTGCAGCAGTTCGCCGCGCGCCTCGACCGGGCCTTCGCGCTGCGTCCGGAACTGCGCACGCTGGCCAGTGCGGAGACCACGGTCTGCCGCTGCGAAGACGTGCCGTTCTCTGCGCTCGAAGGCTGCACTAACTGGCGCCAGGCCAAACTGCACACCCGCTGCGGCATGGGCGCCTGCCAGGGCCGCGTCTGCGGCGCGGCTGCAGAATTTCTTTTTGGCTGGGAGAATGTGTCGGCGCGCCCGCCGGTCTTTCCTGCCGCCGTCTCCACGCTGGCTTCCCCGCAGGATGCTCCCGAACCGGTGGACCACTAATCGCGAAGCGCATTCCAGCCGGCAGTCGTCAGATGCATATTGGTTGCTAGAGCATGTTTCATAAATGGCTCATCTGCCAATCGGTCGAATCCCTCAGGGGCTAAAGCCCTAACTTCTACGGCGCTCTTGCGGCACGTGACCCCGACCCCGACCCCGACCCACGGGGTGCCCCGGTGCCCCGGTACCCCGGTACTCCGGTACCCCGGTCCCCCGGTCGTGCCCTGACACACAACGAGTTCATGAAACACGCTCTAGCTGGCGAGTTAGAGCGCGATTGGATCGCGGCTCTCGGCGCCGTCAACCAGACGCAGAATGCCCAGCGGATTCGCGGCCTGCAGCTCCGCCGGCACCAGCGGATCGGGAAAGTTCTGAAAGCAGACAGGCCGCGCGAAGCGATAAATCGCCGCCGATCCCACCGAAGTGTACCGCGCGTCGGAAGTGGACGGATAGGGGCCGCCGTGCACCATGGCGTGCGCAACTTCAACGCCGGTGGGAAAGCCGTTGAAGATGAGCCGTCCTGCTTTTTGTTCGAGCACCGCAATCAGTTCCCGATGCGCGGCAAGATCTTCTTCGCTTCCCAGTACAGTCGCCGTCAAGTGGCCGTCCAGTGCCTGGGCGGCGCGCAGATAGTCGTCCGCCGAATCGCAATAGACCAGCAGCGTATCGGGCCCGAAAATCTCCTTTGAAAGCTCCGGCTGGGCGAGAAACTCGTTCAATGTTGTTCGAAAAACCTGTGCGTTTGCCGGGCAAGCGGTAGCAGCATCAGTCACTGCAGCTTGCGCGGTCAGCGTGGCGTGCGTGCCGCGAAGGCTGGTGCCGCTGGCATAGGCGCGCGCGATGCCCGCGGTGAGCAGTGTGAAGGGTTGCGCCTGCGTCACAAGCTCTGAAAGCTTCGCCGCAAAGGCCGGGGTCTGTTCCCGCTCCGGCACCAGCACGATGCCGGGTTTGGTGCACATCTGGCCTGCGCCAAGCGTGAAGGAGTTGAACAGGCCCTGTGCCACTGCATCCGAGTCTTTGGCCAGGGCGCCGGGAAGAATGAAGACCGGATTGCAACTGGCCATCTCGGCAAAACAGGGAATCGGATGGGTGCGCGCGGCAGCCATGTCCATGAGCGCGCGGCCCGCGCCCAGCGAGCCTGTGAAAGCCACGGCCTGAACCAGCGGATGACGAACCAGCGCCGCGCCCACCTCGACGCCCGCATCGTAAAGCAGCGAAAACACGCCTTCCGGCAAGCCCGCATCGGCAACTGCCTGCTGCACTATTTCGGCAACCAATTCGCCGCTTCCCGGATGGGCAGAGTGCGCTTTCACAATCACCGGGCAGCCTGCAGCAAGAGCGGAGGCAGTATCTGCTCCCGCCACGGAAAAGGCCAATGGAAAATTACTTGGTCCGAACACAATCACAGGCCCCAGCGGGCGCAGCATGGAACGTAGAGCGGGCCGCGACAGAGGCTTGCGCTCGGGCAGCGGCGAATCGATGCGCGCCTGAACCCACGAGCCCTCCTCGGCTAGCGACGCGAAGACACGAAGCTGGCCGGTGGTGCGCGTAACCTCGCCAAGCAGCCGTGGCATGGGCAGAGCCGTTTCCAGATGCGCGCGCTCGGCGAGCTGCTGCTGGATTGAGTCGAGGCCGTCGGCGATGCGGCGCAGAAATGCGCCCTTTGTCTTGCCGCTTGTCGCTGCATAAGCCGGCCAAGCCTGCGCCGCAAGCTCGACGGCCTGATCGACTTCAACAGTCGAAGCCGAAGAATATTCGGGCACCAGCCGCTGCCCAGTGGCGGGGTTCATTCCGTAGATGGTTGCCCCGCCCGCTGCGCCGCGCCGGCATCCGATGAACGATCGTCCGGTGAGAGTCATTTCAAAAAACTCCGCAATCAGTTACAGCTTAAACGGTGTGCTGGCAATGGCGACGGCGGCCCGATGTGCCCGCGCGTAGTGAACCGCCGCGCGCGTCTCCGCCAGCTCGTCGCCCACGACTTCGAGCCGTGGAGCGCGCACCCGGGCCGATCCCACGCCCACTTCCTCCTGCACCTGCTTGATGAGCTGGATGAACTTGGGCACCGTATCCATGCGCAGCAGCGGCAGAAACCAGCGATACAGCTCGAAAGCCTCTTGCGCCTTGCCCATGCGGGCGAGGTTGAACAAGTCTACAGACTCGCGCGGGAACGCGTTCACGAGCCCGGCAACCCAGCCCACAGCCCCGGCAGCGATGCCCTCGACAATCGCGTCATCCACACCCACGCAGACCTGGAGCCGGTCTCCAACCAGGGCGCGGATCGCCGTGACGCGGCGCGCGTCGGTGGAAGATTCTTTCACAGCGGCCAGGTTGGGAAACTCCTGCGCCAGCTCCGCGATCTGCTGGGGCAAATAATCCACTCCGTAGGAGACCGGATTGTTGTAGAGCATTCCCGGCAGCGGTGCGGTGTTGAGAATGGCCGCGACGTGCGCCTTGTTCTCGCGCCAATCGCCCTTGTAGACGTAAGGCGGCAGAATCATCAACCCTTGGCAGCCAACGCCCTGCGCTGCCTTTGCCAGCTCGACGGCCTCTGCGGTCGAGAGCGCGGAGATGGCCGCCACCACGGGAAATTTGCCGTCGAGAGCCGCAACGACGGTTTTGAGAATTTCAATCTTCTCTTCGAAGCGCAGCGTTGGAGATTCTCCCAGCGAGCCCAGGCAGACGATGCCGGTGCAGCCGTTCTCGATGAGCCACTGCGCGTGTCGGGCGACAAAAGCGTGGTCGACGTTCAAGTCCTTGTCGAAGGCCGTGGTCATGGCGGGCATGACGCCGGTAAATTTCATCGCTTCTCCTGATGGGCGAATGCTGCGGTTTGAACCAGTGCAAAGCGCGCCGGTAAATACGGTTCAGGCGGAACGGCCGTCGGGCCTCCCGTAAATTCGGCGGCCAGCAATTCGGCGGTAGCAAGCGCGGTGGTGATGCCCAGCCCCTCGTGACCGGTGGCGAGCCATAGCGTGGAGTCTGCGGGGAACGGGCCGATCAGCGGCAGCTTATCGGGAGTGGCGGCGCGGAAGCCAGTCCAAACGCGAAGAACGTTCAGCGAGGCGAGGCTGGGAAGATAGAGCGTGGCGCGCCGCAGCATGGCGGTCAGCATCGCCTGATCCACGGCGGGGTCTTCGTTGCCGTATTGGCGCGAAGAGCCGATGAGAATTTGCCCCGTCTGTCGCGGCTGAACGTTGAAGGCCACGGAGTCAGAGGAGACCGAATGCGCGCTCTTCAAGTAGCCGAGCTCCACCAGTTGATGGCGGACGAAGCCCGAATAGCGGTCGGTAATGGCCAGGTGCCCCTTGCGCTTCTTCACCGGGATGCCAGGAGTGCAGCGCGC
>DATKGE010000321.1:0-4363 GCA_035510955.1 Occallatibacter sp.
GGCGGGCTGGCTTTCCGGCGATACGGTGGCGCGCATTACGGTGGCTTACGGCTGGAAGAATGCCTTCTTCTCCATGGCCGGCGTGGCACTGCTCACGGCGCTTGTAGCGCTGGTTCTCGCATGGCATCAGCGTCTGCGCGCCCCCGTCGAAGTGGAAGCGAGGGCCGAGGGATGATTCGCATGCAAACACTTTCTTCCGTCGATGAAGTCTTTGCGCTCCTCGAATGCGGTGGCGCCGAAGCGTACTTTGGCGAACCGGTCACCGTGCTTGAGCACTGTCTGCAGGCCGCATGGTTCATTCAGCGCGAAGGCGCTGAAAACACTCTGATTGCCGCTGCGCTGCTTCACGACCTTGGCCACCTGCTGCACAGCGAAGGTGAAGACGTGGCCGCCCGCGGCCTGGACACGCAGCACGAAGAGCTTGGGGTTGCGGCTCTCGACGGTCATCTGCCAACTTCCGTTATCGATCCCATCCGCCTGCACGTAGCGTCCAAGCGCTACCTCTGCTTCGCCGAGCCGGATTACCTGGCCGCGCTATCGCCTTCGTCGGTGGAGAGCCTTGCCTTGCAGGGCGGCCCGATGAGCGCTGCGGAGTCGGAGATCTTCCTCGCTCTTCCTCACGCACGCGATGCCCTGAAGTTGCGCCGCGCCGACGATGAAGCAAAGGTTTGTGGCCCCGATGTGCCTCGGCTCGATGCCTATCGCCCACTCGTCGATTCTCTCTGGCGCTGATCCAGGCGCTCCTTGTGCAGCACCCCTTGCGCACCGCATGGAATCGCCGATTTCGCCCTCAATGCTCTCAAATTCAGGGGGAAACATTTGCCAAATCGGGCCAGGAGTGTTTCAATCGGATTATTGAAACAGGGGTGCTCCAGTTGGATGGGGCTGAGAAAATACCCTAGAACCCGATCCGGATAATGCCGGCGTGGGAAGTTTCCCTGGCCTCTCAGCCCTATTCCTCGAATTTCAGCGTGAGTCTCTTGTTTCATGAAGTTGAAAACAAGGGGAAACCATGCTCGAAGTTCCAGTCGGCGCCTCGGCTCACAATCAAAACCAACTACCGATGCTGGATGCCCCACGAGTGTCCCGTACCCCATCCTTGCGCCTTCTCTCTGGCGTGAGGGTGGGAAACCTCGAACCTCGAATGGCCCTCGTTCATCCTGAGCGAAGTAGAAAGCCTGCCGTGAGCCTGCCGAAGGGGACACGCGGATGCCTTTGTCCTCCTGTGTCCCAAACCAAGCGATTCGTGCGGGCGTCGCTGCTGACATTTTTCGTGGCCGCTTCAGTCTGCGGATATGCGCAGAGCACGACACCAACGCCTGCGTCGCAGACCTCCGATGCGGCAAAGTCAACGAAGCAGCAGGTGCAACCCATTACGACGACGGTCGTGGTCCACGGCGAAGTGAAAGACGACTATCTTCCTGAGTCCGTCACGGTGGGCACGCTCGATGGCGAGGCGCTCAAAGATGCGCCGCTTTCGGCTACGGTGGTTACGCGCGACCTGCTCAACGACCAGGTTGCGCGCCTGCTCTCCGACGTGGTGAAGAACGATGCCTCTGTCGGCGACGATTACGTGCCCGTGGGCTACTACGGCGACTACCAGATTCGCGGCTTTCCCATCGATTTGGCCACCGGCCTCGAGATCAACGGCATGACCATCGCGGGAGAGCAGGATGTGCCGCTGGAAAACAAGGAGCGGGTCGAGCTTCTCAAAGGCATTGCCGGCGTGGAGAGCGGCGTGGCATCGGCGGGGGGGCTCATCGATTATGTCACCAAGCGTCCGGCCGCGGTGGGAGCCGTCGATATGGCTACAGATCATCGCGGCACTGCCTATGGAGCTTTAGACCTGGGAAGGTTCTTCGGCAGCCGCAAGCAAGTGGGCGCGCGCATCAACATTGCGGGCGAAAGAATTGCGAGCTATATGAACGACACCAACGGCTGGCGCGCCGTGGGCGCGGGTGCGGCCGACTGGAAGCTGAACCCCCAGGCGATTTTGAAAGGCGACTTCGAGTACCAGCACAAGGTGGAGCGCGACGGGAGCGGCTATCAGTTGCTGGGCGGCACGACGGTACCGGATATAACTAAGATCTATCCGTCGACAATGCTGGGCGACCAACCCTGGGGTTCGCCCGACACCTACGACACATTCAACACGGACGCGCGCCTCGATTACAAGCTGCCGGGAAACTGGCTGGCCTTCGCCGCAGCAAGCTACAGTCATTCGCTGATTCAAGATAACGTGATCTATGCGTACGGCTCGTCCTTTGACGCCAACGGGAATGTCAATTGCCCCAATGCGCCCAACGCGCCCGCATACTTCTTTTGCCCCGACGGAACCTATGGCATTTACGATTACCGCGACCCCGGCGAGCTTCGCATCGACGGCGAGGCGGAGGCGCTGATCACCGGCCACATCAAGACCGGCGCAATCGAACATGATTTGGCGGGCGGCGGCGAAATCTTTTTGCGCAGCGTGCAGCAGCCCGGAGCGCCGCCGGCCAACGCGCCCTCCACCGTGCAGGATGGCGCGGTGTACGCTTACATCGGCTCGGAAAACATCTATCGGCCCCTCGCGCCAATCCCCATCGAGAGCCCGCTCGAATCCGCCGGCCCGCGCACTCTGTGGGAAGACAATCGCCAGTCGTCCGCGATTGTGCAGGACAGGATTCATCTTCCCGGCCGCATTCAATTGCTCGCCGGCGGGCGGGAAGATTCCCTGCGCGACAACAACTACTCGCTCACCGCAACCAGTCCGAGCACTCCGCCCACCATCACGGACAAGCTGCTCTGGCTGCCGCAATACGCGGTCACCTTCAACCCGGTCGAAAGCCTTACGCTCTATAGCAACTATGGCGTGATGCTCTCGCTGGGCCCGCAGGGGCCATGGTGGGTCGATAACGCGAATCAGTTCCTCGCGCCCTTCATGACGCGCCAGGCTGAGATCGGCGCCAAGTATGAACCCGGACGGCGCATCCTGTTCACGACCGCGTTCTTTCACATGCGCGCGCCCTTTCTGTACCCCAAAGTGATCCAGGCCCCCGACAGTTTCTGCACGACGAGTGAGTTTAGTGGGCCGGGCACGCTATGCTTTGAATCCGAAGGCCGCGAAATTCACGACGGCATTGAGTTGAATGCGGAAGGAAAGGCCGCCAACTGGCTGAGGCTTACTGCATCGGCGGCGGCCATGCGCGCTCTCTCCAGCGGCACGGGCACTCCCTCTTTCGACAACAAGCAAGTGCTCAACGTGCCGCATCTGCACACAAATTTGTTTGCGGATCTGACGCTGCCGCACGTGCGGGGCCTGCACCTGATGCCCGGCTGGAGCTACACCGGCCGCAAAGAAGCCACGCGCGACGATGCGGTGAGCGTGCCAGGCTACAACCTTTTCAGCCTGGGCGCGCGATACACGCCCGGCAGCGAGCAGGGCCGCGTAACCTTCCGCCTCTACGCCGACAACATCGCAGACAAGCGCTACTGGAGCGACACAGGCGCCAGCTATGGCGATACTTTCGTCTGGCTCGGCGCGCCGACAACGGTGCGCCTCTCGGCGCATTACACGTTTTGAATTGGCAGATTTCCGGTTTTGCTCGCTCGTGTGAAGGAAGATTTTGCGATGAACGCAACGGTGAAGGCGCACGGAATGGACGGAACGCTGGTGGAACCCGATTGGGCTCCATTGACGCCGGATGAAGTGCGTGTGCTGTTGCGACATTTTCCCCGGCGCGATGAGCCCCTGGAGATTCTGAGTGCGAGCCCACGGCCATTTTCCGCGGCCAGCGTGGTTGCGACAGCCAGCGGGAACGTATTCGTCAAGCGGCATCATCGCGGCGTGCGCGATCGGGAAGGGTTGCTCGAAGAGCATCGTTTTCTGCAGCACCTGTACGCGCACGGAGCAGCGGTGCCGCGCGTCTTCGCGAACGCACAAGGCGAGACCGCAATCGAGAGCGGCGAGTGGACGTATGAGGTGCATGAAGTGCTCGAGAGCGTAGACCTTTATGGAGACGCGCTTTCCTGGACCCCATTCCGCACCATTGCTCACGCGCGTTCCGCAGGGCAGGCGTTGGCCGGATTGCATCGCGCGGCGGAAGGATTCGATGCGCCGCCGCGCCGGCCTCGTCCGCTGGTTGCCGGCTTCACAATCTTTGCCGCGGAAGATCCCAGTGCGAAGTTAAAGAGCTACATCGCAGCGAGACCGGCGTTGACATTGGATGCGGCGTTGCATGCACACGCGGAAGAAGCACTTGAATTGCTTGCGCCGTTTCATGCGGAGCTGCGGCCGTTGCTGCCTGCGCTTTCGCCGATGTGGACGCACAACGATCTGCACGCGTCGAATCTGCTATGGAGCCATGCAGGCGACAATGCG
>DATKGE010000322.1:0-7612 GCA_035510955.1 Occallatibacter sp.
GAGAAGCGCATGCTGCAGGAAGCGGTGGACGCGCTGTTCGACAATGGCCGCCGCGGCCGCGTGCTGCGCGGAGCGAACAACCGTCCGCTCAAGTCTCTCTCCGACACGCTCAAGGGCAAGCAGGGACGTTTCCGCCAGAACCTGCTCGGGAAGCGCGTGGATTACTCGGGCCGTTCGGTCATTGTCGTCGGACCTGAATTGAAATTGCACCAGTGCGGTCTTCCCAAGAAGATGGCGCTTGAGCTGTTCAAGCCCTTCATCTATCACCGCCTCGAACAGACAGGCCACTGCACCACCATCAAGCAAGCCAAAGAAATGGTTGAAATGCAGGAGCCGGTGGTGTGGGACATCCTTGAAGAAGTCATCAAGGATCACCCCGTGCTTCTCAACCGCGCCCCAACCCTTCACCGCCTGGGCATCCAGGCCTTCGAGCCGGTGCTCGTTGAAGGCAAGGCCATCAAGATTCACCCGCTGGTCTGTACGGCGTTCAACGCCGACTTCGACGGCGACCAGATGGCGGTGCACATTCCGCTGTCGCCTGAAGCGCAGATCGAAGCCAGCGTGCTGATGCTTGCCTCGCACAACATTCTTTCGCCGGCATCCGGCCAGCCCATCACCGTGCCTACGCAGGACATGGTGCTCGGCCTCTACTACCTGACCAAGGCCAAGAAGGGCGCCAAGGGCGAGGGACGTGTGTTCGCCAACACGGAAGAGATTCTGATGGCTCTCGAAGCCAGGGAAGTCGAGACGCTTTCGCCCATCCGGCTGCGCTACACGGGTAAAGTTCTCGACATGACGACGGCCTACGACGATCAGGATCTGACCCACACCGAGCCGGTTGATTTCAACAAGGAGTACATCTCGACGACGGTGGGCCGCGTGATTCTGAACGACTCGCTGCCGGCGGGCATGCCCTACGTCAATGGCCTGCTCAAGAAAAAGGGAATCGGCCAGCTGGTGAACTACTGCAACCAAAACCTGGGCCTTGAAGTTACGGTCGGCATGCTGGACCGCATCAAGTCGCTGGGCTTCAATTACGCCACCAAGTCGGGACTTTCAGTCGGCCTGGACGACATGGTGATTCCGGACTCGAAGTACACCACGGTGGACGCGGCCGACAAGAAGGTGATCGAGGTCCAGAAGCAATACATGGATGGCGCTATCACCAACGGCGAGCGTTCCAACAAGGTCATCCAGATGTGGTCGGCGGTGACCGATCAGGTTGCGGATGAGATGTTCGGCAACATGAAGCGTGCGGACGACGAGGGCGCCATGAACCCGATCTACATCATGGCCGACTCCGGCGCCCGCGGTTCGAAGCAGCAGATTCGCCAGTTGAGCGGCATGCGCGGGCTGATGGCCAAGCCTTCGGGCGAAGTCATTGAGACGCCCATCACGGCAAACTTCCGCGAGGGGCTGACCGTGCTCGAATACTTCATCTCGACGCACGGCGCGCGTAAAGGATTGGCCGACACGGCGCTGAAGACGGCCGACTCGGGCTACCTGACGCGTCGTCTGGTCGACGTGGCGCAGGACGTGATCGTGACCGAATACGATTGCGGCACGGTTGAAGGCATTTATGTCGGCGCAATCGTCGAGTCGGGCGAGATCATCGAGCCGCTGAGAGACCGCATCATCGGCCGCGTGACCCTCGAGCGCATCAAGGACTACGACGGCAACATCGTCGTGGATGTGAACCAGGGCATCGACGAAGACATTGCTTCCGCCATTCAGGGCGCGGGCGTGGAGCGGGTCAAGATTCGCTCCGTGCTGACCTGCGAGTCGCGGCGCGGCGTTTGCGCGCTGTGCTACGGACGCAACCTTGGTTCGGGACGCATGGTGGAGCTGGGCGAGACCTGCGGCGTGATTGCCGCGCAGTCCATTGGCGAGCCGGGCACGCAGTTGACCATGCGGACCTTCCACGTGGGCGGCACGGCCAGCCGCGTGCAGGACAAGTCGCGCCTCGACGCCAAGAACAACGGCTTCGTGCGCTTCATCAACCTCAGCACCGTCGAGAGCAAGGACGGCGCGCTGGTTGCCATGAATCGCTCCGGTTCGCTCGCCATTCAGGACGAGCGCGGCCGCGAGAAGGAGCGCTACGTGGTGGTCTACGGCGCGCGCCTCAAGGTGAAGGACGGCGAGCATGTAAAGCTGGGCCAGCAGCTGGCTGAGTGGGATCCATACACGTATTCGATCCTCACTGAAATCGGCGGCACGGTGCAGTTCAAGGACCTGCAGGAAGGCATCACGCTCAACGAGGAAGTCGATGAAGTCACAGGCCTCTCGCGTTGGGTGGTTGCCGACTCGCCCGACGAAAAGCGTCAGCCGGCCTTTGTAGTCAAGAACGCTAAGGGCACCAAGCGCTACCTGTTGCCGCGCGGCGCTCACTTGATGATTCAGGATGGAGACGAAGTGGGGCCGGGCGATGTGCTTGCCAAAATTCCCAAGGAGTCGACGCGCACCAAGGACATCACGGGCGGTCTGCCGCGCGTGGTGGAGCTGTTCGAAGCGCGCAAACCGCGTGAGACGGCCATCATCTCGGAAATCGACGGTGTTGTCCGCTTCGGCGAAGTCTCGAAGGGTCAGCGCAAGATCTACATCACCGCAGACAACGGCGATGAGAAGGAATACTCGGTTCCGCGCGGCATTCACGTGAACGTACAGGAAGGCGAGCGGTTGCGCGCCGGAGACCCGCTGATGGATGGGCCCTTGAACCCGCACGACATTCTTGCCGTGCTGGGCGAAAAGGAACTGCAGGGCTACCTGGTCAACGAAATCCAGGAAGTTTACCGTCTGCAGGGCGTGGCCATCTCGGACAAGCACATCGAAGTGATTGTGCGGCAGATGCTGCGCTGGGTGCGCATCGACGAAGTGGGCGACACCAACTTCCTGCTCGAGCAGCAGGTGGACCGGTTCCGCTTCCGCGAGGAGAACGAGCGGGTTCTCAACAATGGAGGCCGTCCGGCTATCGGGCGTCCGCTGCTGCTGGGCATCACCAAGGCGTCGCTTTCGACCGACAGCTTCATCTCGGCTGCCAGCTTCCAGGAGACGACGCGCGTGCTTACCGAGGCTAGCATCAATGGCGCCATTGACAACCTGCGCGGGTTGAAGGAGAACGTGATCGTGGGCCGTTTGATTCCCGCGGGCACGGGCCTGGAATACTACCGCAACGTGCAGTTGTCTCCGGAACTGGAAGAAGCGGCAGCACGCGTGCAGCAGGAAGTGTCCGCGGAGATCGAGGCGGCGGAGCGCGAACTGGAGCTGATGCGCCAGGAAGGCGAAGCCGAGGAGATGGCGGCGGAATAAGGCTGGCCTGTCGTTTACAGGGCACGTCTTTTATTTAACTCAGGAGGTCCGGCGCGAGCCGGGCCTCTTTTTTGCACGACAATCTCGACCCGCTTCGCAGCCCTGAATTCTCCTCGGCAATGCTTCAGCGTCCCAGGTGCTTCACTCTGTACATGGCGGCGTCGGCGGTGCTGAGCAACGCATCTTTGGTTTCGCCATCTTCAGGGTAGAGGGCAATGCCCACGCTGGCTGAGCCGTGAACCGTGTTTCCCTCGATGACAAAGGGCGCATCGAGACAGCGTTCAAGGCGCACCGCAATCTCCTCCACTTCGGCCCGGCTGCGGACCTGCGTAACCAGCACGGCGAACTCGTCGCCGCCCTGGCGGGCCAGCAGGTCGTGGGAGCGGAGCTGGCGCTTCATCCTGAGAGCAACTTCCTGCAAATACAGGTCGCCGAAATGGTGCCCAAAGGCGTCGTTGATCTGTTTGAATTCGTCGAGGTCGATATAGATGAAGCCGAAGATTCTGGCCTCTTGGCGAGCTTCGTCGATGAGGGCGTCGAGACGCTTGTCGAGCGAGAAGCGGTTGTGGGTATCGGTGAGCAGGTCGAACTCGGATCGGCGCCGCAGGTCGGTGTAGAGACGGCGGGTTTCGATGGCCAACGCCGATAGAGCGGTGGCCATGTGCAGCGCATCGGACTCGACATGTTGCGGCTGGGTGAGGGGATCGAGAGCGACAAAGATGGCGCCCAGGGCCGGACCGGTGCGTGCCGGAATATCCTCCTGCACGATGCGGAATGCGGTGAGCTTGAGCGGGCAGTTGCCCAATTCCGCTCCGTCTGCCACCCGGCACCAGCAGGGCGCGCCTTTCAGCCGGAAAGAGACCAGCTCGGTGATCTGTTCGATGATGCCAGCCAGCGGCCTCGCGTGGTTGATGTCCTCGAGGATGCGGCTGCGGCGGCGCTCGATATACGCCACCTCGGCAGTCTGCCGGCGAAATCTGCGTTCTAGAATCCATCCCCTCACTCCGCCCGCAAGCACCAGAACCAACAGCAGACCGGCGGCGATGGTCAGGTTGCGAACACTGACCAGGGAAGGCTTCGCAATTACAGATACATCGTCGAAAGAGCGCAGCAGGATGTTGAAGGGCACTTCCTCTACGCTCGGGTTGATGGTATCTGCCTGGACGACCATGCAGATTCCGGTAACGCGGACTTTGGCTCCCAGGGGAATCTGATTCATCCGCGGAGTCGGACCATAATCGGGCGGATGGCGGTAGATGGCGGTAACGAGTTTGCCGTCTGTGACCAGGACCAACTCATCCTGCGAGTCTTCGTGGACCGCGGCTGCCACCTGCCCTTCAATGGATACCAGGTCGTTCTGATGGCCATCGGGATTGCCGGTGTTCCAGGTGGCCATTTGGCTCCAGGTGGAGGGTTGCGCCTGCACCGGGGCGAAGATGTGGCTGTCCTGGATTTCGCCATCGGTAAGTGCCAGGAAACTGGAGCGGGCGTCGGGAAATCCGGTAGCTTCGGCCAGATTGCCGATGCGCAGGGGATCGCTGCGACGGGTCGAGATCCAAAGACTCTTGGCGCCGTCCTGCAACACGGCTCCCCATCCGGGTTGATAGTAGGTGATGGTTCCCCGGACACGGACTCTGCGCGTCAGATCGTTCACATGGTAAGCCCAAAGCACCTCATCCATGGGTGTCAACGCAAGAGAATCCGGGCTTGTCTCGGCGCGCTTGAGAATCTTTACATCCTCAAGCGTGGGAACTTCGAGCAGAATTCCTGTCAGTTGCATCTTGCTGTCGAAGATTCCCGATACAACGCCGTTGATCTCAACTTCCGAGTCCAGCAAATCCTTGGGGACGAGGGTCTCGCTGCTGGCAACCGTCGCATCGATATAGCCACCGTCAACGAGCAATTTGAGGTAGATGCCGTGGAGGTCCCCGAAGGTCCCCACGTCCGCACTGCGGACGGTGGCGTGGACACTGACCCTCATGCAATCCATTTCGCCACGGATCATCTGTTCAAAGGTGGCCGGCACCGGCACAGGCAAGGCGCCGGAGTGAACGCGGATTACGCTGGTGCTGAGCACGTCCGGGTGGAAGCTGTCTCGCGTTTTTCCCCGCACCAGCACTTGATCGCCGGGCACAAAATCCTGGAAAGGCTTGGTCTCGACATAGATGGCTTCGCCGCCATCCTGCACGAAAAGGTCGACGCCGGTTCTGGTGTAGTAAGTAACCGTGGCCTCAAAGGCTACGGGTAACCCCTTTTGT
This sequence comes from Occallatibacter sp., assembly GCA_035510955.1. Lineage (GTDB taxonomy): Bacteria > Acidobacteriota > Terriglobia > Terriglobales > Acidobacteriaceae > Telmatobacter. The sequence goes on from DATKGE010000322.1 coordinate 5,565, forward strand.
GCAACCACCCTGGAGAGGGCGTGGATGGCGTGCAGAGTCGAGAGAACGCTGGGCTCGGCTGCCCAGGCAAGCGAGGTGAAACCGAGAATGATCGCCAACGCTGAGATTGATCGATTCATCGGGGAGAATTGGACCGTTCTGCAAAGGCCAACGCGCAAATATACCAATGGGCACAAAATTGCCCGGCGAATCATCGAGTCCGAAAGCGGCGGCGCCGGAGAAAAAGCATATAAGAATACCCCAGGTCCGCGCGGACTCAACCAACCGCGATTTTGCCTTGACGTTGCATCTATTCTACAACCAAATCGCGCCCGTGCCTGCCTTGAGGCTATGTATCGACGAGGTTCATTTGATTGAGGTTGAACCCCAAAGCCGCGGCACCGTGACCGGCTGGGTCGGGGATTGGTCAAGAGCGGCTTTAGGGGGTGAGCGGGGCATTCACGCGCCCAGTCAGCTGCGAAGGGCAATCGGCTAAGTTGTGCAATGGAATCAATTCGGTGGAGTGAATAACGCGGACGGCACGCGGGTCTGGCTCGCGGGAAAACGCCTCCCCATCCTCTTTATTCCCATTTAAGTCTGTTTTAATTACCTCTGGGCATGGGCCTGCGAAAAGGTGACTGTCGAAGGTCCCGGCGGTAGTCGGGATCGGCCCTGAAATGCGGACGCGGGAAGCATCCATCTTGGGTTGAGGCGTTGGGCTTGAGGCGCGACGTGGGATCTGGGTGAAATAATCCGCGACGTGAGGTTCAGATGTCGGAGAGCATAGAAACGATTCATGAAGGGACCGCGCGTGCGCACGGCGGCACGCAGGCGTTGCCAACGCGGCGCATTCGGGTGATTGGAGTTCCTTTGGATATGGGCGCCAGCCGGCGCGGGGTGGATATGGGCCCCTCGGCCATGCGGGTGGCGGGCCTGGAGGCGCGACTGGAAGCGCTGGGCCACCAGGTGACCGATGGCGGCAACATCCGCGTAGAGATAGCCGAGACGCGGACTTCGGGGGACAAGAGCGCGCGCTATTTGACGGAGATTGCGGAGACCTGCACGCGGACAGCCGAGGCGGTGGTCAAGACGCTGGAAGAAGGGATGACACCGCTGGTGCTGGGTGGAGATCACTCGCTGGCGGCGGGCTCGGTGTCCGGCGTGGCGGAATTCTATCGCCGGCAGTCGCAGAGAGTCGGGCTGATCTGGATTGACGCGCATTCCGATATCAATACGCCCCAGACCTCGCCTTCAGGGAATGTCCACGGCATGCCTTTGGCGGCGCTGCTGGGGTTGGGACCGGAACTGCTGGGAAACATCTTCGGATTTTCGCCCAAGGTTGCGGCCGAGAATACAGTGCTGATCGGCGTGCGCGACATCGACGCGGCCGAGCGGGAAAATATTCGCCGCGCCGGCGTGGCCGAGGTGTACACCATGCGCGACATCGACGAGCGCGGCATGAGGACGGTGATGGAGGAAGCTCTGCGGGCTGCGGGACGCGGGACGGCGGGGTACCATGTGTCGCTGGACATGGACTGGATCGACCCTGAGGACGCGCCGGGAGTGGGCACGCCGGTGCGCGGCGGGGCAACCTACCGGGAGGCGCACCTCGCCATGGAGATCCTCGCCGACCACGGACGGCTGCTGAGCTTCGAGATCGTCGAGGTGAACCCGGTGATCGACGAGCATAATCGGACGGCGGATCTGGCGGTGGAGCTGGCTTGTTCGGCGTTTGGGAAGAAGATACTGTGAGGAGTTGAACGCGGGATCGGGTTGCATTTGGAGTTGCTCAAAGACTGACTGGGAAGACAATGGCGAAAAAACTGCGGGTTGGGATTTTGTTTGGCGGGCGGAGCGGGGAGCATGAGGTCTCGCTGCTCTCGGCGGCTTCGATCCTGAAGGCGATCGACCGCAAGAAGTTCGAGGTGGTGCCAATCGGGATCACCAAGGACGGGCACTGGCTGGCTGCCGGGGATGCGCGCGGGCTGCTGGAGGGCGACCAAAGCTCGATTGCACGGCGGCTGCGGGCCGGCGATCCGGACACGACGCCGGGAGCCAAGCTGCTGCAG
>DATKGE010000323.1:0-2786 GCA_035510955.1 Occallatibacter sp.
CCTCTGTATGGCATCGTCGAGCGACAGCCCGATTGGCTGCGCGGATACCTCACCCGACGGCACGCTGCCCTGAAAGCTGGCCGCCGTCGGCGCCGTTTGATTGGGAGCTTGCGGCGTCTGAGCACCGACAGCGGGAACCGCAAGGCACAGCAGGCCCGCGAAGGCACAGGGAAAGACCGTATTCCTCAGCGAAGATTTTGACGAAATCAAGGTTATTCAACTCACAGCGAAACGCTTAGGCCCCAAAAGATTGCTGCCCATAATAGATGCGCAAGAGGGGCGGCGAGGTTCTAATTTGGATTGTATCGAACCGCCGTCGAACTCGCCGTGATGCCGGGTACCCCGTCCTAAGCACAAATGTCGGGTGCCCCATCCTCGCGACGTCTTTGTTTTTGTCGCTAGGTTGGGATACCACGAACCTCAACCGACGAGCCTTTGATCCTTGACCCCTGATCCCTGGGGTCCCTACCCGCGCGCCGCCGAAGCCTGAATGAGTTGCGAAGCCAACGAACAGAGCCCCTGGCGAAACACCGCTCGCACCCCATCCGCGTTCCATCCAGCCGCCTGCGGCCCACCGTGCTCAGCCAGCAACCCAGCCGTCTCAGTCGCCGTAAACCCTGCTACCGCTCTCAGCACAAACACCGTCCGCAGGTCCGTCGGCAGCTTTCCCAGCCACGCCCGCACCCGATCCCGGTCCGGCCCGGCGATCATGCGCTCCAACTCATCCCGAGAAACGCCCGCCGACTCCAGGTCATCGTCCTCGATGCAGCTCCCGGTCGGCTCAATTCCCTCCGGGGCGGCCAGGCTGCCCGGCTCGCGCTGCTGCAGCAACTCCAGAGCCGCCTTGACCAGCGCTCTGCGGCTGCTCTTTCGCGCCTCGGCCGCATCCTGGCACGCGGAAACCTCCGCCGTAGCCACCGTCGTCTCCACCAGCCGCACCCCGTCTTCGCCTTCGCCCACCAGCATCGAGGCCATGCTGTAAAGGCCGGCGGCAATTGCGTCCAGCATTGCCTCCATGCCCTGCAGTGCCTGGGCAACCGTCGCGGCGTCTTTCGCCTGCCCGTCCAGCAGTCATCTGAGTTGTTCCAGTCAAGTGGGGAGTCGGATTGTTTTGCGGATAGGCATTGGGGTTCCAGTTTACGGCAGTGCTGGTTTGGCAAGGGCTGCTATCAGCGGAGAGCCGCGCCGGCGCAGGCTCTGCATGTAGCGGGCGTCATCGTAAGGAACCGCATCTTTCCAGCAACGAAAGGCGATCCGTATCCATTTGAATGCAAGGGCACGGACGGCAGCGTGGTGGTCCTTTCCGCGATCGCGCTGCAGCTGATAGTAGGCGCGGGCCCAATCACAGAAGCCGATGGAGTGAGCCGCCCATTCGTGAAACGTCTGGCGGAGGAAGCGCGGACAGGCCCAGCGAACGTGGACCCATTTGGAGTTGCCGCTGCGTTCGGTAACGGGAGCAATTCCGCTGAACGTCTGCAGATCGGCAGCGCTTTGATAACGGTCCCTCTGTGATCCGAACGCGGCCAGCAGGCGCGGTGCCAGGGCCGGCCCGGCGCCGGGAAACGAATCGAAGATAGCGAAATCGGGATGCGCCGCCACCGCCTGCGCTATCTGTCGGTCGTAGCTGGCAATGCCCTCTCGCAGGGTTGCGATCAGTTCCACCAGAACCTTCGTCATCGCCAGCGAGGCCTCGATCAGAGCCTTGTCGCGGACTGCGGGAACTGCCTGGCGGATCTGGTCCAGTCGCCGTTCGATCAACTCCTGGCTCCGGCAGTTGTGGGCAGTGAAGAAGGAGCGTACCGTGTCGGGCCGTGCTTTCTGCAGGGCCTCCAGGGTGGGCCATCGCTGGAGCAACGCGTCCACCAATGGTGAATCGACTGTGTCAAACCAGTCCAGAAGTTGCGGAAAATACAACTTCAGTTGCGCGGTGAGCCGGTTGGTTTGCCGGGTTCTCTCGTTTACCAGTTTGCGGCGTCCTTCGACCAGATGCTGAATCAGACGGGTTTGTTCATTATCCGGCTGAAGACGGCGCAAGCGGTCGCGATGATGCACCAAAAGGTCCAGCAGCAGCTCGGCATCGCTGGGATCGTCCTTGGCTCCGGAAGGAACCAACGCAGCGCGAAACTGCGAGGCAGCGCGAGGGTGAATCGGGTAGATGTGCAGTTGTTCGTATTTGCTGAGCATGAACACCAGAGCGCCGCGCGATTGCTCCACTGCCAGCGCGACGGGCTGATTGACGAAGCGAGCGCTCAGCATTGCCGCCCACGCCGCAACCGCTTCCGGACTATGCTCGATCTCGCCGCGCTCGCGCCGATCCGAGTCAGCCGGCTGCAACGACCAGGCATGTTTCTTGTCGCCCCAGTCTATGGCCACAAAAGCGGCAAAGCGGGGTTCGTCATTGCCATCAAGGTTCATCTTGCATCTCCTTTTCCGGGCAGGCGCTCTGTTTCCGCGAAAGGCTTATAGTAGAGTCCTGGTTGTTCCGGACGGCATCTGAGCATGTCGTTCTGGAAACAAAGCGGCTCCCGCTGCTCGAGACACTGCTAATAAACATCGAAAGTTGGCCCGTGGAACTCGTAGCAGCGGGAGGCCTGCTTGACCTTTGTGTACGCCGATTCCGTCATGTGGAAAAGCGCAGCTGACACCGCCTGTCTCCAAAAGCGCTGGGCAGGGCAAGAGGGCTCAAACGCCGCCCCCTTGCCCCGCACCCCCATCCCTGCTTAATTGCAGCAAAACGGATTCACTGGCCAGCACCATTTCCCTTTCGGAGTCACTATAAGCCCGTG
>DATKGE010000324.1:0-12321 GCA_035510955.1 Occallatibacter sp.
GGGACAAGCATGGAAGCCAGCTCGGAGCCGAGCTGCGATGCGAGCACCCTGAAAACCATCTCCTCGCCGGCCTTGCCGTGAAACTCATATCTCTCCTCATCTCCGGGAGCGGCGATCTTGCCAACCAAAGTAGCCGGTAAATCCACTAATTGCGCCGAGACAGCAGAATCGAATGGCATTCGCTCGCGCTGCTTCACTTCCGGCAGCATTCCAATTGCAAATGCAACCGTATTCGTGGTTCCAAGCGGCGTCTTTACGCGGAATCGATGGATCCCCGGCAACGCATCCTTGGCGACCGTAACTTCAAGTGTCGCCGTCTGCTTCTTGCCGAGCGGTACCTGGGGCCCGAGGTCCTCGCCCGCGCGAGGCGCCTTGATCTGTTCGGTCACGTCGGCAATCCGTGTCACCTTTCCGCTCATTCCCGGCGCATCGAAGATCACGTCTGTGGCCCCGGAAAGATTCCGGCCTTCAATGGTGAAAGCAGCCGTGCTCCCTCGCTCCAGCCCTGCGGGCGAGATACTGGCGACGCTCGGTGGAATCATTGGCTCTTCGGCGCAGGAGAACGGAGCCGGCGAAAAGCCGAGAACAAGTCCGGCGATGAGAAGCAGGTTCGAGGCTTTCACATAAACTCCAAAACAGCCTGTGGCAGAAGTCCCGTTTTGAAAGGGCACGACTTCAGTCGTGCCACAGGCGCAGCAAAATGAGCAGGGCTTTAGCCCCTGAGGGATGTATCTTCGAAATTCCCGACTCGCAATCACCGTCTGGCCGTCTCTTTCCCTTCGTTTCCGTTGTGCGGTTTGAGAGAATCGAAGACCTTCCTCGGTCCTCCCAGGTCCTTCAAAGTCTTCAGGTCGTACAAACTAAATGTGCCGTTGTAGCGGCCGGCAGCCAGCCACTTTCCATCGGGACTGATGTCGAGAGCCTCTACCCAATCGAGTTGTTTGTCGATAACGCCGACCAGGTCGAGTTTGGGATTGCGGAATCGAATGGACCCGTCGGCGGAGGCGGTGACGATGGTCTTGCCATCCGGCGACCACGCCAATGCGAGAAGGCTGTCCTCATCCGCAATCAACGACTGGACAAGATGGCCGTCGCCCGCCGCCAGTTGCCACACGTAAATCGTCTTGTCGTAGCCGGCGGCAGCCACCTGGTCACCTGAAGGCGAGAACGCAATGCCGGTCAGGCCGTCTAAAGCGTCGCTCAGCGTGTACAAACGCTTGCCGGTCGCGACATCCCAGATCTTCACTGTCCTGTCCTGCGAGGCCGAAGCGAGGCGCTTCCCGTCGGGGCTGAACTCCACTGCAAACACAGCGTCGATATGGTCCTGGAGATTCATCGCTTCCCTGCCCGCGGCCACATCCCACAGCTTCACCATCTTGTCATAACTTCCCGAGGCAATGAGCTTTCCGTCCGGGCTCCAGGCAATGGAGTAAATGCAGTCCTTGTGGCCTGTCAATGTCTTGAGAACCTGACGCGACTGAAGGTCCCAGACTTTGATTTCTCCTTCGAGTTGAGGCGAACCGCCTGCAGCGGCAAGAAGTTTCCCATCGGGACTGAACGCAAGGGAGCGCACATAGTTGGCGTGTCCAGAGAGCGTGGCGATCACATTGCCCGAGGCGGGGTCGATCAGACGGACCTGCCGATAGCCACCCAAGGCAAGCAACTTTCCGTCTGGAGAGAATTTCGCGGAAGTGACCGGGGAAACTACCGCAACGTCCGGCTGGATTTCAGGAATCGAAGGAGCTATCAGGGGCAGCGCAGCTTCGGTTACGACGGGTCCCTCAGCGCCCGCATTGATCCAGGCCTTGATGCGGTCGATGTCGGAGTCCGGAAGCGGGTCGGCATTCACCGGCATCTGGGGGCCGATGTCCCCTTCAAGCATCTGAACGATCAAACTCCCCTTCGCATCGTGAGGAAGTACGGGCTGCCCGTGCTTGCCACCTTTGATTAGCGAGCTATAGCTCTCAAGGATGAGGCCACTCTTGTGGACCGAAGATGAGTGGCAGCCAAGGCAGTTTTTTTGAAGGATGGGAGCAACATCCGCGCTGAAACTCGGAGTCGATGCAGCCATTACGGCTGGTGCGAAAGCGCGGCTTTGAAAGATGGCCGACACCGCGACAAGCAGCGCGCAGACAGTCCCTAGTCCGATGGTTCTGCGAACGGCTCGAAGGTTCTGTTGGTGTTTCGGCATCATTTACTTTTATCCTGCAATCGGATTTCAGTGATTGAACATGAACTCCTTGCCTGTCAGCAAAGCCCAGGACAAATCGATCAGCGCCGCGCGGCGGGCATCGTCGACGCCGGGAATCTTTTCGTGCGCGGCCGTAGCCAGAGCATCGACAAGCGATTTCCGCTCAGAGTCAGTAGGATGACGACTGAAAGACGCCATGTAGAGATAGTCGACGATCTGCTCATCGGTGAAGCCGAGGCGAAGCAACATGTCAACCGAGTTATCGGGAGCACGCAGTTTGTTGTTGAGTGTGTCTCCGTTGATGATATGAAGCGCCTGGGTGACCGTGGGCACGGAGGTGCGCTCGCTTTCGCGCGTTTGCTGCCGCAGTGGGCGTCCGAAGGCCGTCAGAAAGTAGGATTTCACGGCGGTATCCGGCAATTGCATGCCACGCATCCCGGCAGGATATCCGTCGAATTTCTCGGGAACCTGGGTTACCTGCGAATAGGCGTCGAGCAAGACCTCCGCCGGAAGGCGTCTTACCACAAAATGCGAGCCATACTTATCGTCATCGGCGTTGTCTTTAAGGGGTCTTGATGAAGCCTGATAGGTCGCTGACTGCATGATGGTCCGAATCAGATAGTCCATGTCGAAATTGTGTGCGACGAAATCCTTTACCAATGCGTTCAGCAATTCGTCATTGGTTGCCGGATTCGTGTCGCGCAAATCGTCAACCGGCTCAATCAAGCCGCGCCCCATGAAATTGCGCCATACACGGTTCACGATGTTGCGAGCAAAATATGGATTTTCGGGCGAAGTGAGCCACTTGGCAAAATAGAGACGGGTATCGCCGGGGGCTTCGCTGGAGAGGGCCGAGGCATCCAGCGGCTTGGGAGGCAGCGGAATCATCAGGCGATCGTCCATGAACTCGCCGGTGGGCGCGGAGTAAACCGTGACGTCATTGAAAAGCGGTCCGACAGCCGGACGAAAGCCAGACGGAGCGGACGTCTTGAGCCGCACGCGCGCGAACAGATTGGCCATCCCGTAGTAGTCCTTCTGGGTCCACTTTGCCAGAGGATGGTTGTGGCAATGAGCGCAACTGATATTGATGCCCAGGAATGCCTGCGCCATGTTTTCCGACGTGTCGAGAGGATCGCGATGAATAACCCAATAATTGGCTGCGCCATTATCCAGAGTCTTGCCCGTAGCCGTAACGATCTGCGATGCGAACGTGTTCCACGGCTTGTTGCTCGCCACGCTGTCGCGAATCCAGTGGTAATAACTCCACATCTCGTCGTTGGACAGGCGGTTGCTTGAAACGAGGAGCAGATCGGACCACTTGTACGCCCAATAATCGATGAATTCAGCCCGTTTCATCAAATCATCGACCAGCCGGTTGCGTTTATCCGGCGCAGGGTCGCGCATGAATCTGTCGACCTCCGATGGACTGGGCAGAATTCCCGCAGCATCCAGATACGCTCTGCGCATGAATTCCGCATCGGATGCGAGAGACGAAGGCGGAATGTGGAGAGCCCGAAGATGTTTCAGAATCGAGTCGTCAATATAGTTATTGCGTGGAGCCTTCAAAAAGATCGAATCGTCCACTTTGTATGGGAACGGAATGCGCAGCCTTGAGAACGCAACATGGCTCTGATACCAGACTGTCACCGGAGCTTCGCCGTACCCATGCATAACCACCCGGCCATTGTTATCGACCGTGGCGACGCCCTCATCTCCGCTGTCGTACTTGGCCCAACGGGTCACGTCCGCGATGTGACCGTCTGAAAAGATCGCGGTTACGATTAACTGCTGGCGAGCACCAGGATGGAGCGAGGCCTCGCGAGGAAGAACCTGGATGTCGGTGACCAGCGCATCGGAGTCCTGAGGGGCGGGCATGCCCTGCGCGAGCCATCCTGCAATCACCTTGTATTCCGGCGAGCCGACATCGAAGCGCCTGCCGCCGCCGTGTGGAATTGTAAGCGTTGGCTTCAACAGCATCAGGCTTCTGGCCGGTTCGATTGGATTGGTGCGCCGGCCAAGCGCCTGGTGGGTGAGCGTGTAATAGTCCGTATTCGGATCGTAGCCGCGCAGCGTGAGTTTGAAGCCATTCTTCCCCGCAGCCGCGCCGTGGCATGGACCGGAGTTGCATCCCATTTTCGTCATGACGGGCAGCACATCGTTGCGAAAGCTCCAGATGGATGCCGTCGAGTAATCTTTAACGATCAAGGGTGCGGTGGCGCGATGTCCCTGAACGGTTACAGTCACTGTAGCTTGGCCGTCACCCTGCGGAAAAACAACGTCGTCCTTATCCGCCGTGGCAATCTTCGCATCGGAGATCGCGATTCTAGCTCGCGACGTAAGTTCCTCCTGATGGCCGTCGGCAAAAGTTCCCTCCACCAGCAATCGCTGGCTGTAACGTGGGCCGGTGATGGAGATAGAAGATGGAAGGATTGCAATCTTTGCCAGCAGGGCAAGCGAAGAGTCACCCTGGTTCGTTGGCGGCGCTGTCTTCGCCTTGTTGGATGAAGCGATGCCTCCACTCGCCGATTTCGACATATCCGCTGAATGATACTGAGAATCGCTGGGCGAGCGCCCAACAGGAGACGAAGGTGTCTGCCCCGACATCGAACCGCGAAGAGCGCACGAGACCGTGAATCCAACGGCCAGCGCGACGAGCAGTAGAAACCTGCGAGGCTCCATAATTCTCCGTAGTGCCGCAATCGAAAGCAATCTATCTATCCGGCATAGCCACTCTTGCTTAGCCTTCTTCCTTGTGCGTGACGCCTAAATCAGTAATTCATCGATGGGGTCAAACCCGGTGTCTACAAGCCGTACGTCACGCCCTTGCGGAGTCTTCAGTACCGTATCGACCGGAATTCCCAGGCACTTGTAGACCGTCGCCGCGACGTGGGCCGGCGTTACCGGGCGATCTTGCGGCGCCCCGCCGATTGCGTCCGAGGCGCCGACGACTTGCCCGCCTTTGACGCCGCCTCCTGCGAAAACGACAGTCCAACACTGGGGCCAGTGATCGCGGCCTCCGGCGGGATTGATGCGCGGAGTACGCCCGAATTCGCCCGTTGCCAGAACCAGCGTGCTATCCAGCAGTCCGATCCGGCTCAAGTCCTCCAGCAGCGAGCTGTAAGCGTTGTCAAACATCGGGCCAACCAGGTCGCTGTAGCAGCTGATCGGGCTGAAAGGGGCTGAGCCGTGAATGTCCCAGGTGATGTCGTTGAAAACGGTCTCGAACATGTTGAGCGTGACGAAGCGAACGCCGCGCTCCACCAGGCGGCGCGCCAGCAGGCAACCCTGGCCAAAACGATTCATGCCGTACCGTTTGCGGACCTCTTCCGGCTCCTGCGAAAGCTCGAAGGCCTCGCGCGCCTTGGCCGAAGTCATCAGTGTGTAAGCCTGATTGAACGTCGCGTCCATTAGCTTCGAATCCTGGTTGGTATCCTCGAAGTATTGAACGGATTTGTCGACTTCCTGCCGCCAGCTTCGTCTGCGGTCGACACGCACCGCCGAGATGTATTCGGGTGGAAGAAGATCGGGCACCGTGAAGTTCGGATCTGCGGGGTCGGCATTCAAGACAAAGGGATCGTAGCCCTTGCCGAGAAAGCCGGCCGTGTCGCCGTGCGGCAGATTTCCGCCGAGCTGCCCAATTGGATAGGGCAGCAGCACGTTGGGAGGCATATCTCCATGCGGCCCTTTTTCAAACCGAAGTACCGAACCATAATTAGGCGACTCAAGTCCGCCCTGAAACAGCCTTCCTGTTTGCATCATCTGGCAACCGGTGTCATGCACCGCTGCCGCTGTGTGGTAAACGGATCGCAAAAGGGCGAACTTGTCGGCGTGCTTCGCCATGCGGGGAAAGATTTCCGAGATCTCTATCCCCGAGACGTTGGTCTTGATCGGTTTGAAGGGCCCTCGAATGGAAGCCGGAGCATCGGGTTTCATGTCCCATGTGTCGAGTTGACTGGGCCCACCCACGAGCATCAATTGAATGCAGCTGACGTCTTTGCCTGGCTTCACCACCCCCGCTGCTTTCATGCGGAGAAACTGGGGCATTGAGAGGCCCAGGAATGTGAGGGCCCCGGCGTGAAGAAAATCACGACGCGTAACGCCGTCGCAGAAGTGCACCCTTTTGTCGGCGTCAAGTCGAAACATTGTCTTTTCCTTGGATCACAGAACCCTTCCCATCGGAAGAGTGCCGCGGATCTCGAGCGGGCCAGCCTCACCCTTGAGCCGCCTTGGAGGCGGTATTGGCGTTCGAGCCGAATCCTAGTCCTTTGCGAGTACCGCAGTCCAGCCTTTTCGAAACGCCTGAAAGTGCAGTTGCCGAATCTCAAAATAAGAAGACCGATGGACAAAGGCCGCCACCGGAGCCCGGTTCCACAAGTCGCCGGCAACGCTTTAGTTGATCGCTCTGAGGCTTTCAGCCATTTGGGAGTCTAAGATTGAATCCAAGGTTATGCAGGGAGGCAAAGATGCCCGCAATATCGAGAAGAGAATTCATCCGAACGGCCTCGTCGAGCACGCTGTTGGGCGCGGTCCTATCGGCCGGCGGCCCCATGCTTCACGCCAATCCCCTTGGCTTGCCCCTGGGATGTCAGACATGGCCGGTGCGAGCAATGATCGCCAAGGACTTCCGCGGCACGCTCAAGGAGCTAGCCGCAGCCGGATTCCAGACAATCGAGTTGTGCTCGCCCGTCGGATATTCCGACTCCGGGTTCGCCGGCCTCGGTAAATTCAAAGGATCGGAGCTGCGAAGTATTCTGCACGATGCAGGCCTGACTTGCGTCAGCAGTCACTTCTCCATCGACGAATTGAGGAAAAATCAGGACGACCGCATCTCCTGGGCAACGGATCTGGGCCTGACTCAAATGCTTGTTCCAAGCCTGGACGGGCCGAAGAATCCCACTATGGATGATGTGAAGAAAGCGGCCGACGAATACAACCGGATAGGCGAGCGAGCGGCATCGGCCGGAATCGTGCAGGGCCTCCACAATGAGAACTTTGAGCTGACCAAGGTCGATGGCAAACGGACGTATGACCTGCTGTTTCAACTCCTCGATCCGAAGTTCGTCAAGTTCCAGTTCCAGGTGTCCACAATCAGCGATGGCTATGATGCCGCCGAGTACTTTACCAAATACCCGGGCCGCTTTATTTCCATGCACGTTCAGGGCTGGTCGGCAACGACTCGCAAAATAGTGCCGGTGGGCCAGGACACTCTCGATTGGAAGAGAATATTTACCGCGGCAAAGACGGGGGGCGTCAAGAACTACTTCGTGGAGATGGATCTGCCGCTGATGAAGGCCAGCGTTCCCTATCTTCGCCAATTGCAGGTGGTATAAAAGCGCCCGTCACCGCTCTTCGGGAACCAAGGGCAGCCCGGCTGTTCCGGCTACGCCGGGTTAGGGATTAGGGATCAGGGATTAGGGATCAGGGGTCAGGGATCAGGAATCCGGGAACCAGACCTGCCCGGCCAGCGTATAGAACCCGAGTACCTGATCCACAGAACACACGAATTCCCGTGTTCCGCGCCTTCCCGCTGTTCAACTGCGGACAGGAGTGTTCGAAAGCGAACACGCGAAATGCTGGAGAAATTCTGTGCGCAGCGCTACGCTGGCTGAAAGCAATGGGGTTGGCTTCATGGCTGGTTTGGCAGCCCGTATGCATCAAACACCGATGGCGAAAGCTTTTCCCCGATCCCGGCTCCGCGGTCTCTGATCCCTAATCCCTGGCCCCTGATCTCTGGTTTCAACGAAATGAGGAACTCGATGAAAAATCTACTTCTGGCCACGGCGGCATTGGCGCTGGCGGCGGTTCCGGCGCTGGCAACCGAGCAAACCTTCGAACGCAACCTTTCCGTCAACGGCCGCGTGGAGCTTTCGGTGGCTACCGGCTCGGGCAACATCCACCTCACGCACGGCTCCGGCAGCCAGGTGCATATCGTCGGCCACGTCCATTCCAACTGGGGCGGCAGCGACGAGAAGGTGCGTGAAATCGCCGCCAATCCCCCCATCGAACAGACCGGAAACATCGTGCGCATCGGCGCGCGCCATGAAAACCTGCACAACATCAGCATCGATTACGAGATCCAGGCCCCGGTCGACGCCTATCTTGAGGCAGGCTCGGGTTCGGGCAACGTGACCGACGAAGGCGTTGGTGAGAACGCCAGGCTCAACACCGGCTCGGGCAACATTCACGCCACCGGGTTGCACGGCGGCTTTACCGTGGGCACCGGGTCAGGCGACGTCTACGTCGAGCAAACCGGCTCCGGAGACGTGAAAGCCAACACCGGCTCGGGCAACATCGAGTTGAAGAACGTGAACGGCGGTTTGAAAGCCGAAACCGGCTCCGGCGAAATCAAGATTCAAGGCGCGCCCGCGGCGGATTGGAGACTTCAGACCGGCTCCGGCAGCATCGAGTTGTCGCCGGGCAGCGCAGCATTCACCCTGGACGCCTCAACCGGTTCCGGAACCATCCACAGCGACCCCGAAATGACCGTGCAGGGATCGTTCGACCGCCACCACATCACCGGAAAAGTCCACGGCGGCGGCCCAACCGTCCGCGCGGAAACCGGCTCCGGCGACATTCGCATTCACTAAGTTTCCACAGTCGTTGCCGCAAGATAGAAGATCACGGGATGCGCCGGTGCAACCAGCGCATCCCCGGAAAAGTCGTTCCTCCGGCGAGGCCCAAATTGCTCCACGGTGGTCTCGCCTTCTTTTTTGTGCTCTTCCCGGGCATTCTTTCCCTTCCCTCCTGAAGCCTCACACCCCCGTGTCATTCTCCCAACCGACCCCGGACCGCCGGCGATTCCTTTGCCCGGCAGCCCGTTACACTGGAAGCATGATTCGCGTTTTTCGTCCCATTCCTGTGGACCAACTCAAGCTTCTGGTCTTCGATCTCGATGGCACCCTGATCGACTCCGCGCAGGACCTCTGCAACAGCGTCAATGCGACCTTGGCACACTTTGGCCTCAAACCTATTGAAGAGACGAAGATCGCCGGCTTCATCGGCGATGGCGCGCTCATGATGGTGCGCCGGGCGCTGGCTCATGAACCCGGCGCCCCCGCCGACGAGGAGTTCCTGCAGTCCGCGTACGATTTTTTCCTCGACTTCTACCGTGTCCACAAGCTGGACTTTACGTACGCCTACGACGGCGTGCTGGAGGCCCTGGCTGCCCTCAAAGTCCTGCACGACCAGCCCGGATCGCCGACACGCACCATGGCCGTGCTCACCAACAAGCCCGTCCGCCCGGCCCGGGACATCTGCGCCGCTCTCGGCCTTGCGCCTTATTTTCTGAGCATTTACGGCGGCAACAGCTTCCCCACCAAGAAGCCCGGCCCGGAGGGCCTGCTGGCGCTGATGGGCGAAGCCGGCGCCACTCCGGAGCAGACAGTGCTGATTGGCGACAGCCACGTGGACGTGCTGACGGCCCGCAACGCCGGCGCCTGGGCCATCGGCTGCACCTTCGGCCTGGCCCCCGACAGCCTGGAGGCCAACCAACCCGATTTTCTGGTCGATTCACCAAAGGACTGGACAGCAGCGCTCACTCCTGCGAAAATCGATTTACAGTGGAAATGGTAAGGATTCCATTTGCCCTCCGCAAGCCCGGCCGCGGACCGCATTTGGCTTGTCGCCGCCCAAAGGTTCCCGTTGGCTGAGTTGGGTGCCGGCTGCATCGATGCCGACCCGGATTGGGATCGAAGCGCCTTCCATGAACCGCAAGAATGCGGATGAAAACATTTTCTTTTTTTGAGCATCCCACTGGCCCGGGATGCGTCCCATACTCAAGGAACAACCCATTTGTTTGAAGCGCGACCTTTTCACCAGTTCGGCGTCGCTCCACACTTTCTCTTTGCCTGGAGATTTTGACTTATGCGCTCTCTTGCCCTGGGAATCGCCCTGCTTCTGCCCTGCCCTGCATTCGCCGTCAGCGCTACCAGCCCGGCGGCTCCTGCCGCCCCGGCCGTTCACGGAGTGGTGGCCGACCCCACCGGCGCCATTGTGCCCAACGCTGAGGTCGACCTGCTCGATACCAACGGCGCCGTCGACGGAACCATCCATTCCGACGGCGAAGGCAATTTCCAGCTGGTCGCGCCCCACGCGGGAAGTTTCACGCTGGTGGTCTCCGAGCCGGGATTTGAAACCGTCCGCACGCCGGTGGTCATCGCCTTTCCGTCCGCTGTGTCGGGAGCCGCAGCAACCGCCGGCACCCTGCCCGTCCTTGCACCCGTGCACATCGTGCTGCCCATCGCCGCCGTGGCCACCATGGTGCGCGTCAACGGCGACAACAGTGAAGACCTCACCGCTCCCGACGCCAATCACGACTCCTCGGTGATGACCGCCAGCGATCTGAAGGCCCTTCCCATCTTCGACAACGACTACGCCACGGCCATGAGCGCCTTCCTCGACCAGAGCGTGAGCGACACAGGCGGCACCGGCCTGATGGTCGACGGCGTCGAAGCCAATCGCGCCACCGTCTCCGCCTCCGCCATCAAGGAAATCCGCATCAACCAGGATCCCTACTCGGCGCAGTACTACTGGCCCGGCCGCGGACAGATGGAGATCATCACCAAGTCCACCGCCGACCATTATCACGGCCAGTTCAACTTCCTGTATCGGAATTCGGCCTTGAACGGTCAAAACGCGCTGGCCCCGACGAAGCCCTTCGAGCAGCGCCAGAACTACGAAGGCCACGTCACCGGCCCCATCCCGCACCTGAAGAAAACCAGCTTCCTGGGCTCCTTCAATCGTGTGCTTTACGATCAGGACTCGGTCATCAGCGCAACCATTGAGCCCACAGTCACCGACCCCAGCGGCGCCTTCTTTGCCAACGTCTACACCCCCGCCCGCGACACCGAGTTCAGCACCCGCGTCGCGCACCAGTTCCGCGAAGGCGTCTCCGGCTATGTGCAGTACAGCTATCAGGACGCCACCTCGCAGAATAATGGCGTCGGCGGGCAGTCGCTCGCCGCGGCCGGTTACAACAACAACTTCCGCGAAGACGACTTCGTCGCTCACCTTGACCAGGCCCTCTCCGCCACCATGCTTAATCAGGTCTCCCTGGTGGGCGAGCGCGACTCCACCCAGAACAGCAACGTTGCCGAGGCTCCGCAGATCAGCGTCTCCGGCGACTTCGTCTCCGGCTCGGCGCAGAATGATTCTCTGGCCACCGAATTCAACGCCCGCTTTTACGACATGCTCACCTGGACCCGCGGCCGCAACATCATCAAGCTGGGCGCGGGCACGCCCCACATCGACCGCCGCGCCTACGACGACAACACCAACTCGCTGGGCAGCTATACCTTCGGCCCCACGCTGGCCTCCGACGGCGTCACCGTGCTGCAAACGGCGCTCGAAAACTACGCCGCCAATCTGCCCTCCGAATTTACCGAGAACACCGGCCAGGTCCACTTCGTCTATCACCAGCAGGAGATGGGCGCCTTCATTCAGGACCAGTTCAAGGTCAACGATCGCTTCCAGATCACGCCCGGCCTGCGCTACGACTGGCAGAACTTTCTCGCCACGCGCCGCCTCGGCTTCTCACCGCGCGTGAGCTTTGCCTGGCTGCTCAGCGAGCAGTCGAAGACCGTGGTTCGCGGCGGCGGCGGTATCTATTACGACCGCTTCGGCTCCGGTCCGCTGCTCGACCTGGCCCGTTACGGCGACGCTGCCCGCCGCGCGCTGGTGCTCTCGCTCAACCCCGCCACGCTGCCCGCCACTGGCTGCGTGC
This sequence comes from Occallatibacter sp., assembly GCA_035510955.1. Classification (GTDB taxonomy): domain Bacteria; phylum Acidobacteriota; class Terriglobia; order Terriglobales; family Acidobacteriaceae; genus Telmatobacter. The sequence continues at coordinate 11,913 of DATKGE010000324.1, forward strand.
CCATCACCAACTGCCTCACTCTTGCCGCGCAGCCGCCTTCGCTGGCGCAGTTGGAACCCAACGCCAAAATCCCCTACCAGATTCAATACGGCCTCTCCATCGAGCGCCAGTTGGGTGAGAAGGCTACCGGCGTAGTCAGCGTCTATTCGGCGCGCGGCATCGACGCCTTCCGCTCTGTCGACATCAACGCGCCCACACCCCAGTCCGGCTACACAGTCCGCCCCGATCCCGCCTATGGCCGCATCCGCCAGATGCAGCCGGAAGGCTTCTGGCAGGGCGACGGCATGGACGTCTCTTATCGCGGCCGCCTCGACAAATATTTCACCGGCTTCGGCCGCTACACCTGGTCCCATTACGACGCCAACACCGGCGGCATCGGCTGGTTTCCGCAGAACCAGTACGATCCCAA
>DATKGE010000325.1:0-5065 GCA_035510955.1 Occallatibacter sp.
ATTGCAACCGATTCCCGGAGGTAGAGAGAATGCAAAAGATCATTTTGACAGTGGCTGCTTTGGGTTTCATCGCGATCGTGGTCACGGTAGCGCCCGATGTTCGCCGCTACATGAGAATGCGCAACATGTGAAGCGCTGGTCATGGATGCACGCAGACTAATCGCCGCGGAGTACGCGCATAGGTTCTACCTGCGAGGCGCGACGGCTGGGGATGACCGCTGCGGTGATGGCGATAGCAAGCACACCGAGGATGGCGATGGCATAGGAAACCGGATCGAAAACCGGCAGCTTGCCGAGCACAGTTCCGACTACGCGCAGCAGTCCTAGACTAAGCGCAACGCCAACCGCGATGCCCAGCGAAGCGACAGCGATGCCGTGCGCCAGCGTCATGGTCACGACCTGGCTGCGCTTGGCTCCCAGTGCAAGGCGAAGAGCAAATTCGAAGCGGCGCTGCGCCACGGTGTACGCGGTGACGCCATACATGCCTACCGCGGCCAACAGGATGGCGACGGCCGCGAACCCGCCGAAGAGCACAGTGCGGAAGCGCTGCGCGCGCGACGATTCTCCAACGGCTTCGCGCATGGTGGTCGAGCTGACAGCGACCTGCGGATAGTTGCGTTTGAGCATGGGTTCAAGGGTGGTGGCCATGGTGGCTGCATCGAGGCCGGTGCGCACCACGACCTGCATGTCCGCGGCGCGGAAGGAGTGCTGTGCCACCGGCACATACATGGTCTGCGCCAAAGGCGAGGCCGGCGAATTCTGGCGGATGTCGCCAACCACGCCGACGATGGTCCACCAACTGGATTTCAAATCGTAGCCGCACATGATCTGCTGGCCAATTGGATTCACGCCGGGAAAGACCTGTTGCGCCAGTTCGCGGCTCACCACCAGAACCGGCGCGGAATTTTCATTGTCCTGCTCGCTGAGCACGCGGCCCTGCAACAGCGGGATGCCCATGGTCTGGAAGTAGGCGGGTGTGACGGGCTGAATGTCGGCGTCCGGCAGCGGCACTACGCCGGGCTTGAACTCCATCCGTCCGTGCACGGCGTAGCTTACGTCCGCGGTTCCAGGCCCCATGGGCACACCCTGAACGGCGGCGACGCTCTTCACGCCGGGAACCTTGGCGACGGAGTCGAGCAGGGCGCGCAAAGTGGCGAGGGCAGCGGGCGACGATTCAAAGGTCACCTGTGTTGGTGGCAGCGCGGTATGCGTGTCCATAACGAGGAGACTTTCGGGAACGAAGCCGAGATCCTGGCGGGACTGCGCGATCATCTGCCGCGCCAGCAGAACAGAGGCCACGCTGAGGGTGAGCGTGAGCGCCACTTCGCCAACAATCAGGGCGTCGCGCAGGCGCCTGGACTTGCGGCTCTCGCTGCTGCCGGCCTGCTCCTGCTTGAGCACTGCCGCAGGGCTGGCGGTGACGGAACGCCATGCCGGCAGCAAAGCGGTGATGAGCATGGTGGCCACGCTCATGACGAAGGAGAACAGCAGCACATCGCGATTGAGGCGCACGTCGGCCAGGCGCGGAATCTGATCCTGGGCCATCACCGTCAGCAGACGCAGGGCAGGCTGTGCAATGAGCAGCGCCAGTGCGCAGCCGGTTGTGGCAAGGATGAAGGACTCCATGAGGGCTCGCCGCGCGATCGCCGCAGGAGTTGCTCCCAGGGCAGTACGAATGGATGCGTCGCGGCGCATCTGTGTGGAGCGCACCAGTTGCAGATGGCCGATGTTGGCGCAGACGATGAGCAGCACCACGACCACGGAGCCCATGAGCAGGCGCAGCATGGGGCGAATGGAACCGACGATCTGGTCCTGGAGGGAAATGGCTTCGAGGGTCTTGAGACGGTCATCGGGATAAGCGGCCTGCAACTGGCGCGAGAGCGTGGCCATTTCGGCATTCAACTGCGCCCCCGTAACGCCGAACTTTGCCTTGCCAATGGCGCTCTGGTTATAGGCGGTGCGGGCGGGAGTGTCGGGACGCTGTGGGAACTCTATCCACACAACGGCTTTATCGGGGAACGAAAACCCCGCGGGGAGCACGCCGACAATGGTGCGGGTGCGACCGTTCCAGCGGAGCAGCCGGCCCACGGCGGCCTGCGCGGAGCCGAAATGCTGGTCGGCGAAGGAACTGGCGACCAGTGCTTCGGAGCCGTCCGGCTCGTCGTGGAAAAGACGCCCGGCCACCGGCTCAACGCCCATCACGCTGCCGAACCGCGGGCTGACAGCGGCCATGTTGAGGTAGAACGACTGCCCATCCAACTGCAATCCATCCTGTCCAGTGGCGTAGTAAGCGGAGGACTCGAGCGAGCGCACCTTGCCGGCTACATCCAAGTAGTCATCGCCGCCGACTTTGGCGATGGAGCGGTTCTCGTCGAGGAAGCGGGTATCGATGGAGTAGATGCGGCTGGCGTCGTGGTAGCCTAGCGGCTTGAGAAGAACGCAGTCCACGATGGTGAAGATGGCGGCGTTGAGCCCGATGCCGATGGCCAGCGTGAGCACCACGGCCGCGGCGAACAACGGGGAGCGGCGGAGCTGCCGCAGCGCATAACGCAGGTTCTGTATCCAGAGGGTGGTCATGGTTCTTCTCCTTTACTCCGAACTACCTACTCCGAACTAGCGGGGATCGCGGAAGACGGGACAGGGATTCCCACGCTTCGCCGCAGCAATCGGTGTTCCAAAGCGATAGGGCTTCCGCCTTGATGGGCAAAGGGTTAGGTCACGATTGGGGCGGTGCAGGCACGTGCCGATGTTCATGGCCGGACAGGAGTGTTCGATATTGGACAGAGAGCCAGGCGGCCGCGGACTGAACCGGCGAACAAAACATTCGTCTTGATGAAGCTGGTTCGCATCGTTGAATTCGTTGAACGAATCGTTCAAGGCTGCGTCAAACAGGTCAGCAGGCAACCTGGAGCAGGCGGTTGAGAATCGGACACATAGAATTATTGAACCTCTGAATAAGTCGATGTTTTGCAAGGGCACAACTTTAATCGTGCCGTAAGCGTTAAAAGATGAACGCGGCGCTTTACAGGCTGCGGAGAAAGGCCGGTTTTCAAACGAACAATGCGAAAAGCATACCTCAGGGGCTAAAGCCCTCGTTGATTCTGCCGGCTTACATGTCGGGGTTAAAACCCCGACCTACCAGTCCCGGCCTAACGCCCGAATAAGTTTTTCCGCAACTTGTTTGGCTCCTGAGGGAATGAGCATGAATGATTCAGAGCTTCCTTTCAGGGATTGTGAGGGCATTATGGACAAGAGATTCCTGTTGACGGCGATTCTTGCAGTTGGACTGGGCGCGGTGGGTGCTGCTTCCGCTGGCGCGCAGGTGGGCGAGGTGAAAAGTCTTTCCCAGACGGACGTGTCTTTGAGCATTTACGGCGCGTTCAGTGGCACCACGACCGGGGACGGAGTGATCCAGAGTCCGTCGAATGCGGCGGGCGGAATCGTCGAAGTCCGCCACATTTCCAATCCCATCTTCGGTTATGAAGGGACTTACTCCTTCAACCGTGCCAATCAGGTCTATACGCCTCAGATCTTTGCTCTTCCGTGCCCCGTGGGCGTCGTCTCGTGCGCACCGACACCCGCCGCGGTTTCTGCCGATGCGCATGAGTTGACAGGGGATTGGATAGCTTCATTGAAAATTGCCAATCTGCGGCCGTTTGCTCTGGCCGGAGTCGGGTTGTTGTTCAATCAGCCCGCCAGCGGACAGGCAGACACCACCTCGTCCAACAAGCCGGTGTTTGTTTATGGAGGCGGACTGGATTGGGGGCTGCTTCCGCACATCGGGTTGCGCCTGCAATACCGCGGCAACCTTTACAAGGCGCCGGACCTGACCACGCTTTACGGGTCGAGCGGAGCCTTCACGCGCACGGCGGAGCCCATGATCGGCGTGTATCTGCGGCTCTAGGCGGCAATGTCTGACAGTGCAGTTTTGCTCAGAACAATCGAAGCGACGACATTGAAAATTGAACCCCTACGCAACTTTCCGGAGAAAGCGGTGTCAAACCACAAGGAGAGACTCGTAGGGAGTATCGGGGATCACCCCGGACCCCAAGGCCGCCGGCCGACATGGCGGGTCTCCTGCAATACGTCTTCTGCCCTCTGCAACCAGCGCTTTTTCCCTCTGGCCGTGTGTGCATCAGGTACGGCTCTGAAGGTTAACTGCGTATCGACTTTCAACTTCCCCGTTTTAAACAAGGATGGCTATGAAGACAAAGACTGCAAATTTACAGCAAAAGTCTCTTTGGGTATGCGGTCTAGTGGCCGCTTGCTCCATGATTGTTCCGGGAGCGATTGTTCCGACAGCGGGCGCGCAAGTTGCGGCGCCCCGCATCGGCGCAGAGATCAACAGCGCGGAACAATCTACTTTGAAGAATTCCCTACACCCCTTGGCGCAGGCGCAGTTTGACGCGGGCCGCATGGCGGCGGATACGCGTCTCAATGGCATCAGCATCGTCTTCAATCGCACGGCGGCACAGGAAGCCAGCCTCCAGGCGTTGATTGCCGCGCAGCAGAACCCCTCATCCCCGCTCTATCACCAGTGGCTGACCCCGGACCAGTTCGCGGCGCAATTCGGCATGGCCGATGCGGACCTGAGCAAGGTGGAAAGCTGGCTGGAGCAACAGGGATTTTCGATTGACTCGGTGGCGCGCAGCAAGAACGGGATTCACTTCTCCGGCACCGCGCGTCAGGTGGAACAGGCGTTCTCAACCGAGATGCACAACTACAAGGTGAACGGGACCGAGCATTTTGCGCCATCGACAGCGCTGAGCGTTCCATCGGCGCTGGCGCCCGCTGTTCTGGGCATCCAGAACCTGGACAATTTCCGCCCCACATCGCACGCTGTATTCACCAAAAATGGGCGCGTAAGGCCCTCGTTTACTTCGAGCCAGACGGGGGATGTGTTTTTTGCACCGGGCGACATCGGCACAGTCTACGATATCAAGCCCCTGTACAACGCCAGCGTCACCGGCACCGGGCAATCCATTACCATCGTGGGTCAGTCGGCAGTGCAGACGAGCGACCTGGAGGCCTTTCAGAACGCGGCCGGGCTGACGGTGAAAGATCC
>DATKGE010000326.1:0-4392 GCA_035510955.1 Occallatibacter sp.
CCTTCAGTTCCTTCATCCGCTTGGGCTTGTCGGCCACACCGATCATGTCGGCCACGACCGCCTTTCCATGCGCCTTACCGGCCTTTACGGCCCCCGCAATCGTGCTGTCGCCGGCCAAGCCCAACACGGTCATGATGTCCGGGCCCGCCTTGAACGCAAGATCAGCTTCCAGTTCGCCTGCATCCATCGTCTTCATGTCTGCAAAAATCAGCTTTTCTGGATGGGCTGCCTTGATATCAGTAACTACGTTCAGTCCTTCCTGTTTGATGAGTGGCGTTCCCAGCTCGATAACATCCACATACGGCGCCACCTTATGGAGCAAGGCCAGCGCATCCGGTACTGAAAGTAGATCAATTGCAAGTTGTAACTTCATCGTGTACTCCTTTTCCATGTGTTGCAACAATTGACATCGGGAACAACCGGCCAGCCTAAGAATCAGCCAGTGATTCCAACAGAAAGACAAGGTTCCGAATGAGCCTGTCTGTTTATTCCAGATTTGCGTGCCGCTTCCATAACTCTTCCGCGCTGGCGCCGCCCTCGCGCCACATAGCCTGAAACGTCGCATCCATAATAAGCAGAGTGCTCTGCTCGAAGAGCGCCCCGGCATATTGCTCAGAGATGGCTCCGCCATGATCCTGCTTGGCCGCCGCCGGAATCACGACCACGCCTTGCGAGCGTGGCCAGCTTCGAACCGGGCGACGCAGTCAGCGCCAAAACCCGCGCTCCGGTATTCACGGCAACCTCAGCCGCATGCACTGGGCCAGCCGTTGTGCCCGACCCTGAAGCCACCAGCAGCAGATCGCCCGGGCCTATCGCAGGAGTAGTTACCTCACCGGCGACATGCACCACCAGGCCGAGATGCATCAGCCGCATGGCTGCCATCTTCAGCGCCAGCCCAGTGCGCCCCGCGCCCGTTACGAACAGGCGGTTGGCCGCCAGGATCATGCTTTGGGCAGCAGCGATCTCTGACTCGCTTACAGCTGCGAGCGTACGTTCCAGTTCAGTAAGAATCAGCTTCCGATCGAAGGAATAACTTTGTGTTTGACCAACGCCAAGAGACATAACTCTCATAGCACGGCACCAAGCAAGCAACGGCTCAAACAGATAATTCTGATCGGCTGCTTCACGATCAGCACGTCCGTATCCTCTTCCAACTGCTTGATTCCTGCCGACGAAGTTGGTTGCGAGAAACTGCAAGCAACGAACGGCGCGAAATGCCGTTCCTTGTTCAACGACAGAAGATACTCAAGGTTCCTGATAGTCAAGCTGTCCCCGCTCATTGCATGAATTCATCGTTCTGAATCTGGGATGCGGTGCGGGATACTCGGATTCGAAAATTCCCGAAAAACTCAGGATCGAGAGGACTGCCGCTTGCGGAATCAAGCACTGAAAATGCAGCTTGAGTGCCGTCTGAATATCGCGCGGATCTGTGGCCGTCGAAGAGATTAACCCAGACGTTGCTGTTCCGTATGTCCCGCTGGGCAGAGCAAATTGTGGGTGGTTGAAGATGTTGCAGAGTTCTTTGCGAAACTGGAGCGTAACCCTCCGTGAGGGCGTGAAATTCCTGGCTCGACCGAGGTCCACATCCGTGTATCCGGTCCCTCACCGAAGCTATCGACACTGACACGCCGAACGTGACGGATCGCGCGGATCGGCGTTCATCGCCCGCATTACCCGCGCCTTGATCAATTGCTTCAGCAGCCCTGCTCGTCGATCGGGTCCTCCGGACCCTTGTAACAGACCAGCATCTTGCCGATGAGCTCTTTATTGATTTCCATCTGTTCCCGTCCTGCATCGAGGAACAGATGCTTACACAAATCAAAATCCCCGCGCAACTTCAAGCGGCTTCTCGCATCTACCCGGTATAAACCAGATCGACTTGCTCCCCTCTCGAATGGTTCCGCCGCGACACTTCGTTCCTCCGCTTTATCAAAGCTGATCGAGTCGCGCACGCTCTGGAAGCATCCCTCGATCGTTCGTTCCTTGTCGAACCTCCTCTTTCCCACCGCGGCCGCGCGTGGCATCGATCTTTACGTGTGAAACGCCCAGGAGCGAGCAAAGCATGTCGAAGCAGGACGCAGCAACAGCAGGAGGACCGAGCACGGACCGGCCGTCAGCCGTGTTTCAGGGCCCTGCAGTCGCCCTCACAGTTGCCCCCACAGTCGCCCCAACAGTCGAGAGTCCGTGGATCGTAGCCATCTCCGTCATGCTGGCAACGTTCATGGAGGTTCTGGACACCGCGATTGCCTCCGTGGCTCTCCCTTACATCGCGGGCTCGCTGTCGGCCTCCACCGACGAAGCGACGTGGGTGCTGACCAGCTACCTGGTCGCTAACGCGATCGTGCTGCCCGCCTCGAACTGGTTTTCGATGCGGATCGGGCGCAAGCGCTTCTTCATCATCTGTGTCGCCATCTTCACGGCATCGTCATTCGCGTGCGGCGCTGCGCCCACGCTTGGCTTCATTCTGGTGGCGCGTGTACTGCAGGGGGCCGGCGGCGGAGCTCTGCAACCGCTGTCGCAGTCCATCCTTCTGGAGAGCTTTCCGCCGGAGAAGCGCGGCGTCGCCATGTCGGTGTTCGGGTTCGGCGTGGTGTGCGCCCCCGTCCTCGGACCCACGCTGGGGGGCTGGCTCACCGACGCCTATAGCTGGCGCTATGCGTTCTATATCAACATCCCGGTCGGCATCCTGGCTATCCTTATGATCGGCCGGTTTGTCAAAGACCCACCGAACATGCGGGGATCGAAATCGATTGGCTTCGACGGCATCGGCCTGGGCACGCTGGTAGTCTGGATCGGCTGCCTGCAGATTATCCTCGACAAGGGTCAGGAAGACGACTGGTTCGGCGCCACCTGGATCCGCTGGGCCGCGCTTCTTCTGGTGGTCAGCTTCGTATGGTTTGTGCGGCACAGTTGGCGCGCTGCACATCCGCTCGTTAATCTGCGCGTCCTCAAGAACTGGAACTTCGCCGTCGGCTGTCTGCTGATTCTACTGTTCGGCATATCGATCTATTCCACCATCACGGTGTTACCGCTGTTCTACCAGGAGCTTTTGGGTTATACCGCGTTCACCGCCGGCATTGTCGTCGCTCCGCGGGGCCTGGGCAGCATTGTGGCCATGCCCGTGATCGCCTATCTCTCCGAGCGGATCGACGCGCGATATTTGCTCACATTCGGATTTGTGCTCTTCGCGGTCACCACGCTGTACATGGGCAGCGTAACCACCGACATCAGCCCCTGGACGCTGCTGGTCCCCATCCTGGTTACCGGTTTTGGCGTGGGATTCATCTTCGTGCCCATCAGCACGCAGGCTTACGGAACCTTGCCCCGCGAGCAGATTGGTGCGGCCAGCGGGCTTTACAACCTGATGCGCAACATTGGCGGCTCCATCGGAGTCTCGCTCACCGCCACGCTCTTGGCCCGGCGCAGCCTTGCCCATCAGAGCGAGATGACGAACTACAGCCCCCTCAGCGGCCAGCAATTTCAATCCTCGCTGCAGACTCAGATGGGCGCCCTGGGCACCCATTTCGGGCCAGCACACGCTCGCTATCCTGCCGAATTGCAACTGTACCAACAGTTGTTGTATCAGGCCACCGATTGGGCTTTTGTCGACGTGTTCCGCTGGCTGGCCCTGCTCAGCCTGTCGGGAGCGGGGATTGTCTGGCTCTTCAAGCGCGTACAGAAGGGACGCCCGCCCGCCGGAGCCGGAGCGCACTGACACGGAGACAGACCAAAGACCGTTCAAGGGTCTGCTCAAGAATCGGAGAAATTTGTCCCCAATGCAACCAGGTTCACGCCGTTACCTGAACAGTTCGAGAGTCGCGGATATGCGCGCGATCAGGATCGCCGCTGCGCCTTGAGCCTGCGAACCAATCAAACACGGACGTTGAGGAACTGTTTGTTCAGCCGAGTGATGTGAAATGTTTTCCTGCAATCCTAGCGTGTGGCGGCCAACTCGTCGATTACCAGTTAAATTAACAGTCGCGCACGTCCACCATCCTCACGATCCGGTGATTGAACGGCCATACGTTGTCTGGAGTGGAAAACACAGCCGCTCCACCCAAGTCGATCAGGCCACCACAAGGAACGAAATCCAAGCAACTCGGCTTTTCCAATTCTCGTTGCGGGCGAGTGGTCGCTCATCCGGACATATCCCTCTGCTGGCTTGGACCACGCCGAGACAGAATCACCCGTACCGTCTGTCTCGACAGTGTAAGAAACACGCACCTTGAAAGAAACTGCATAGCCAGCGGCAGGCGGGAAACTTCGGTCTGGCTCCATCCCGGCCCGGTCGCCTTGTCTAAGCCGAACCATATGAACTGGGTAGCGATTTCTGGTCCGGAATGATCACATTGGCGCTGGGATTGCAGTTTAGGTGGTCAGCCTTCCTTGTCT
>DATKGE010000327.1:0-6467 GCA_035510955.1 Occallatibacter sp.
ATTTCGACGCCGGTTTTGGAGTCGAGGTTGCCGGTGGGCTCGTCGGCGAGGATGATGGAGGGGCTGTTGACCAGGGCGCGGGCGATGGCGACGCGCTGTCGCTGGCCGCCGGAGAGCTCGTTGGGTTTGTGGTTCATACGATCGCCCAGTCCTACGTTGGTCAGAGACTCCTTGGCGCGGGCAATGCGGGCAGCGGCGGGCGTGCCGTTATAGATGAGGGGAAGCTCGACGTTGTGCAGCGAGCTGGCGCGGGCCAGCAGGTTGAAGGTCTGAAAGACGAAACCGATTTCCTTGTTGCGAATGCGGGCGAGCTGGTCGTCGTCCAGGTCGCTGACCAACTGCCCGCTGAGCCAGTATTTCCCTTTGGAGGGCGTGTCGAGGCAGCCGATCAGGTTCATCAAGGTCGACTTGCCGGAGCCCGAGGGGCCCATGATGGCGACGTACTCGTTGTGCTTGATGCGCAAGGAGATGCCGCGTAGGGCCTGTACCTGCTGCTCCATACCCATGTCGTAGGTGCGCCAGAGATCTTCGACGACGATTACGTCGCCTTGCTTGCTGGCGGCCGGTTGCGCGAGTTCAGCAGTGCCGATGCTTTCCAGAGCCATCCGAATCTTATCCTTTGCCGGGCCGGTCCGGGCATTTGTGTCCGGCCTCTCCGTCGAGTTCAGGTTATCTGGTACAGAGCCCTTCAGTGATGGACGAAGCCAGCCCTGAAAAGGCTCGCCCGGTGCGATTGAACTTCATGTTATGACGACGGCAAGACCACTTTTTCCGTGTCGCGCTTGACCAGCGTCCCGCTCTTCAGGGTTCGCAGGGTCTTGAATGGACCGGTAACGATCTCCTCCCCGGGGCCGAGGCCGGTGAGCACTTCAATGTCGGTGGCGCCGGTGATGCCGGTGGTGACGGGAACAAATCGGGTGCGCAGCTTGCCGTTCTTGTCTTTTTCTACCACGAAGACGCCCTGAATGGGGTTGCTCTTTGGTGCCGGAGCGGAAGACGCGGCCTGCACACCGCCCTGGGCCTTGGGCTTGTCGTCGTTGGGATCGTGCATGGTGAGGGCCTGGATGGGCAGGGAGAGGACGTCGGGCTTGTGCGCGGTGGTGATTTTGGCGGTGGTGGACAGACCGGGGCGCAGTTCGTCGGAAGGACTGTCCAGCGTAACTACCACCTTGAAGTCCTTGGCTTCTTCGGTGCCGGTGGTGGACTGCGAGGTGGCGACGCCGGTGGAACGCAGCAGGGCCTGGTCACCCACCAAAGTGACGTGTCCCTTGAAGACCTTGCCGGGAATGGCGTCGACGGTGACTTCGGCGGGCTGATTCATCTGAATGTTGACGATGTCGGTCTCGTCCACCTTGACCTCGGCGGTGACCACGCTCATGTCGGCGATGGTCATGATGGTGGAGCCCTCGGTGTTCTGAATACCCTCGACGACCGTTTCGCCCTCGCGAAGGGGCTCGTTGGTCACGATGCCGTCGAAAGGCGCGATGGCTTCGGTCAGATCGAGCAGGTTCTTATCGCCGCGCAGCATGGCCACTTGGGTCTGCATGTGACCGCGGGCGGAATCGGTCTGCGCCTTGGACTGATTGAGCTGGGCGACGGCCTGGGCCACAGATGCGACGTCGAGGTCGTAGGCGGCTTTCTTGGCGTCGTAGTCCTGCTTGGCCATGATGCCGTCCTTGTAGAGAGCCTGGGCGCGGTCCCAGTCAAGCTTCTTCTGTTCGAGGTCGGCCTTGGCGTGGTCGACGTTGGCTTCCTGGGTCTTTTCTGCAGCAACGTCGGCGGCGATGTCGGTCTTGGCGGCCTCGATGGCAGCGGACTGGCCATCGACGCTGGCTTCCTGCTGGACGTGCTCAATGGTAGCCACGACCTCACCCTTCTTCACCCGCTCCCCCTCCTTGACGTTGAGGTGGGTGATGCGGCCCATGGCGGTGGCGCCGAGGTTGACGTAGTACTTGGCCTTGATCTGGCCGGTGCCGCTGACCACCGTGGCCAGATCCTGCTTGACGAGTTTGGCGGTGAGGACCTTGGTATAGCCGGATTGCTGCCGGTAAATGAACAAGGCCACGAGGCCCGCGGCCACTACTACGGCGAGAACGATCAAGAGGATCTTTTTCATGGGAAGTTCGTGCTCCAGGGATCTCCAATTTCAGTTTACGCAAATCCTGCCGCTGCGGTTCCAGGCGGGGGTGCTAAATCCGACTTCAGAGTTGCCCGGGCCGGCGTTCGACATTCCACGGCAGGCGAAGCCATGACGTTGAAATCCCTGCCCCGTTAAGCCGGTGCGGGCAGGCGGAACGGTGCAAGAACGCTATAGGATGGCCGCCTGAGAAGGATTGCGCTTGTTTTTTTGACGGCTGAGGCGGGCGAGAGGTCTCAAATCGTCGACCGCGAGGCGGCTTTTTCCACTTTTCGGGGCAAGAATCGTATGACCTTCGGGTCGCCTCCACGTCCAACCGGGAGCCAGCCCGGAATGAAACTGTTGCCCGGCGTTCGCCGGACCCGTAGAATAGGGAAACGCAGGAGTTTTAAAGGCAATGACGCTGAACACCCGCACGCTTCTTTCCGTCGCACTGGGCTTGGGCCTGGTGTTCCTCCCCGCGATCGGTCTTCGGGCCCAGAACGCGGCCGCACAGGCGGCGCAGCAGGCGCAGCCGGCTTCCAGCCCGACCTCGAATCAGGATCAGGAGCCGGATCCGCTAAAACGCCCGCGCACGGACAAGGAACAGCGTCAGGCGCAGAAGGACCTGCGGCAGGAGTTGAAGGGCGGGTACAGGACCTGGCTCAATCAGGACGTGGTGTGGATCATTACCGACGAAGAGGCCAGGACCTTCAAAAGCCTGAGCAACGATGAGGAGCGGGACGCTTTCATCGAACAGTTCTGGCTACGGCGGAATCCCAATCCGGACTCGCCGGAAAATGAATTCCGCGAGGAGCACTACCGGCGCATTGCCTATGCCAACGAGCATTTTGCCGCGGGCAAACCGGGGTGGAAGACGGATCGCGGCCACATCTATATTGCCTTCGGCAAGCCGGATTCGATCGAGTCGCACCCCTCGGGCGGCGCCTACCAGCGGCCCATGGACGAGGGCGGCGGCGAGACTTCGACCTTCCCGTTCGAGACCTGGCACTACCGCTATCTGGAAGGCATCGGCGACAACATCGACCTGGAGTTTGTGGATACCTGCCAGTGCGGCGACTACCACTACACCATCGACCGCGGCGAGAAGGATGCGCTGGCCAAGGTTCCCGGCGCCGGCCTGACGCAGTGGGAAGAGATGGGCATGGCCAAGAAGGCCGACCGATTCAAGGGCGGCAGCATGGAAAACCTGGGTGTCGGCCCGGGAACCTCTTCGCAGCAGTCGAAGGAATTCGACCGCATCGAGCTGGCGGCCAAGCTGTTTGCGCCGCCGCCGATCAAGTTTACCGACCTGGACAACTTCATCTCCGAACACAAGGTGCTGAGCGGGCCGGTGTTTCCGTTTGACGTGCGGACGGATTTCGTCAAAGTGACCGACAGCACGGTGCTGGTTCCGGTGACTGTGCAGCTGAAAAACCGCGACATCACCTTCGTGACCAAGGACGGGGTTTCCAAGGGAGTGGTGAACATCCTGATCAAGGTGACCACCCTGACCCACAAGACGGTGCAGAGCCAGGAAGATACAGTGTCGGTGGAAGAACCCGCCGAACTGCTGGAGAAGGCGCAGGACCGCAAGTCGGTTTACTGGAAGGCGCTGCCGCTGATTCCCGGGCTCTACCGGCTGGATATCGCCATCAAGGACGTGAACAACCCGGACCACATGGGCATCTACGGCAGCAGCCTTGACGTGCCGGCCTTCCACGACGAGAAACTGGCCACATCGTCGCTGATCCTTGGCGACGAAATGAATCTGGTTTCATCGCGGGACATCGGTGAAGGCAATTGCGTGATCGGCAACACACACATTTGTCCGCGGGTGAGCCCCAACCGGGCCACGCCAGTGAGTTTCAAACGGACCCAGCAGCTCAACTTCTGGATGCAGGTCTACAATCTGGGAATCAGCGACACCACCAAGAGCAATGAGGCGACGGTGACCTACCAGATCACCGACACCACGAACAACACGGTGATTTTTGAGAAGCAGCTTGAATCGAAGGATCTTGGGGCACACAGCGACCAGTTGACGGTAGAGAAAACTCTGCCGATGGCGGGTATGCAGCCAGGAAAATACAAGGTGACGATCAAAGTGAACGACGAAATCTCAAAACAAGAGATTGCGCAATCGGCGCCTTTTGTCGTGGAATAGTATGTATCGTGCGCAGCAGGGTCACCAGACAGAAGATCTGGAAGCCGGCGCGGATAGAATTTGTTCGAATTCTGCCAGAGATGCCGCCAAATCACCGAATGTGATCATGCGCAGGCCCCATCTCGTTCTGTTTCTAGCTCTGATCGCTCTGGGAAGCGTTCCGGTGTACGCCGCCGCGCCCGGATCGATTTCAGGCGTGGTGCGCGACGCGCAGGGCGTGCCGCAGATGGGTGCAGTGGTCGAACTGCTGCGGCCCGATCTTTCCGTGATTGCCAGCGTATTTACCAACAGCTCCGGCCACTACAAACTTCCTTCAGTATTGCCTGGCCGGTATGCGGTGAAGGCCATGGGCACCGCATTTCTTCCGTCGCTGCGGGAGGATGTGCGGGTCCGTGCGAGCGCGGTGGTCAACCTCACGCTGAACACGCTCTATGAAGTGATGCAGTGGCTGCCGGCGGAACCTCGATCAGGCGATGCGCAACAGGACGACTGGAAGTGGACGTTGCGCGCGGCAGCCAATCGCCCGCTGCTGCGCTGGCTGGAAGACGGACCGCTGGTGGTGGTGTCCGACGGGGCCGGCGGATCGCCCCGTTTGAAGGCGCGCCTGATGGCGACGGGGCAGCAGGGAAGCTTTGCGGAGAGCGGGGATCGGGTCTCGGCAGTGGTGGAAGAGACGCCCGCCGAAAGCCGCGAGCTGCTGGCACAGGTGGATTTCGAACCTGGCTCGAATGGTGGTCTGGAGTCGACGCTGGGCTTCCGCCAGGATCTTGGATTCGCCGGCTCGGTTGAGTCGGTGGCTGCCGTGGCCATTCATCCCGAGGTGGATTCTGCAGGGAGCGAGGGCCTTGACGAGGCTGCAATGCGCACCCTGGAAACGATCAACCTGGGCGACGCACTGGAGGGCGAGGCCGGTTCGACTCAGGTGCTGGCGCGATTTGCGGAAAACTCACCCAACACGATTTTGGCGGCGCTGCCGTTTGCAAACGTGGCGTGGCGCAGTGGCAACGCCACAGTTCACTACCGGATGGCTACTGCGGTTCCCGCTTTACGCGATGCAGACTCGGACAATGCCGAGGCCGGGCTTCCCGCGCTTTCCATGCGCAACGGGCATTTGGCGATGGAACACGGGATGCACCAAGAGATTGGCTGGGAACGCAGCACCGGCAACTCGGACGTAGCCGTGCTGGTTTACGCCGACAAGATCGATAACCCGGTGATGGAGGCCATGAGCAGACCTGCCGCGGGAGCCAACGGCGCGTTTACCGCCTCCTCAACCCTGCTTTACGATCCTGCTAGTGGGCTGGTGCGGGCTGCCGGGCCAGGGTTCTCTTCATCAGGTATACAGGCGGCTGCCGAGCACAAACTGACCAGGGGCAGCCAGATTCGGGTGAGTTGCGCCAACGGCAGTGCGCTGGTGCTTGAGTCGCCGCAGCCAGGCGGCCAGGCGATGGGGCGGGCGCAACTGCTGGCATCGGCCCACGCGCGCCACGCGCAGTCTTATTCCATCTCGCTTTCCGGCACCCTCGACGGCAGCGGGACGCGCTGGAGGGCGACGTATCGCTGGCAACCCGAGGCCACGATTACTTCTGTCGCGTCGTTCTCTCAGGATGCGGCCGACCCCTACCTGAACCTTCAGGTCCGTCAGCCGATTCGCATTCGCCGCGATGGAACGGATGGAGCGGGCGGCTTTGAAGTGCTTGTCAACCTGCGCAATCTGCTGGCTGAAGGGTATCGGCCTTACCTGCTGAGCGATGGTTCGTTGGTGGTGTTTGCGCAGGATCAGCGCAGCTTCAGCGGCGGCCTCGCCTTCAATTTCTAGAGCAATTCTTCGCGCCTTGTCTCTGCAAAAATTGTGGAGATGGAGCCGGATAACAGAGGAGGTTCAGGGATTTGCCGGGCCTTTGGAATCCACTGCGGGATTGTGCTATATTTTTCAAGGGGCAGAAGCTATATTGCCGTCAATATAGAGGCTGTGCGCAAGCGCCTCCGCCGCACGGCGAATTCCAACGGAATGGACGCGTAGCTCAACTGGCAGAGCATTCGGCTCTTAACCGACAGGTTGTAGGTTCGATTCCTACCGCGTCCACCAAATGAAATCAACAACTTAGAGCGAATCGGAGTGGTCCGGAAACACCCCAAAAATGGCAATTGTGCCCATTTTTGTGCCCACACTGTTTCAAAACG
>DATKGE010000328.1:0-9899 GCA_035510955.1 Occallatibacter sp.
GGTGAGGAATCGCGGCGCGAAGTCGGTGCTGGGAAATGCGCTTGTGTCGCGCACCCGCGATCTCTATGGCGAAGGCCAGATTCGCGAGCAGATTACGCGCGAAGTTCACGACGCCGTGCACCAGCTGGAAGAAGCAAAGGACGCACTGGCCGCCGGCACCGCCTCTTTCGACCTGGCACAAAAGACACTTACCTCCGAGCAGCGTAAATATGAGTTAGGCGCGGAGACCAATTTCTTTGTGCTGGATGCGCAGACTCGTCTGGCGGCGGCCGAACTTACCTTGCTGCAAACTCAGGTGAGTTACCGCATTGCCCTGGCAGCCGTGGGACACTCCACCGGCGACTTACTCGCTCCTTATCATGTGCAGATCGGTGAGTTATCGCGTTAGCTCGGCGCTCACTTGATATATTCGCTTTTTATTCGCTATTACGGTATACTTTCTGCATGGACTTTCAACTGGTGACCACCTATAAGCCGCGCGGCGATCAGCCCCGCGCCATTGCCGAGCTGATGGAGGGCCTGGCCGCGGGCGAGAAGCACCAGGTGCTGCTGGGCGTTACCGGTTCGGGCAAGACCTTTACCATGGCCAAGGTCATTGAGCAATCGCAACGGCCGGCGTTGATCCTGGCTCATAACAAGACCCTGGCCGCGCAGCTTTATCACGAGTTCAAGCAGTTCTTCCCCGGCAACGCGGTGGAATATTTTGTGAGTTATTACGACTACTACCAGCCGGAGGCCTACATTCCCGCCGGCGACTTATATATCGAGAAGGAAGCGACGATCAATGAGGAACTGGACAAGCTGCGGCTCTCGGCAACGCGCAGCCTTTTCGAACGCCGCGACGCGATCATTGTCAGCTCGGTGAGCTGCATCTACGGCCTGGGCTCGCCGGAAGCTTACTACGGAATGCTGCTGCTGCTGGAAAAAGGACAGCGCATCAGCCGCAAGGACATTTTGCGGCGGCTGGTGGAGATTCTTTACGAACGGAATGACACGGACTTCCGCCGCGGGACTTTCAGGGTGCGCGGGGATGTGATCGAAGTTTTTCCGACGTATGACGAGGCGGCTTACAGGATCGAGATGTTCGGCGACGAGATCGAAAGCCTCTCGCAAATCGATCCGCTGTTCGGGACGGTGAAGCAGAAGTATTCGCGGCTGCCCATCTATCCCAAGAGCCACTATGTGGTGCAACCGGAGCGCAAAGCAGAGGCCATCGACTCCATTGTGAAGGAACTGAACGAGTGGGTTCCGCAACTCGAATCCGAGGGGCGCATGGTTGAGGCGCAGCGGGTCCACCAGCGCACGCGCTTCGATCTGGAGATGATAAAGTCGATGGGCTATTGCCACGGCATCGAGAACTACTCGCGGCATTTTTCGGGACGCCTGCCGGGCGAAGCTCCGCCCACGCTGCTGGACTATTTTCCGCGCGACTTTCTGCTCTTTGTAGACGAGAGCCACGCCACCATTCCGCAGGTGCACGGCATGTGGTACGGGGACCAGAGCCGCAAGCAGAACCTGGTCGACTACGGGTTCCGGTTGCCCTCGGCGCGCGACAACCGGCCGCTCAAATTTGAAGAGTTCGAGAACCGCATTCACCAGACCATTTATGTCTCCGCCACGCCAGGGCCGTATGAGCTGACGCGCTCGGCCGGCGTGGTGGTCGAACAGGTGATCCGGCCAACGGGGCTGGTCGATCCGGCGGTTGAAATCCGCCCGGTCAAAGGCCAGATCGACGACCTGCTGGGCGAGATCCGCGACCGGGCAAAACGCAACGAGCGGGTGCTGGTGACGACGCTGACCAAGCGCATGGCCGAGGACCTGGCCGGCTACTACACCGAGGTCGGCGTGCGTTGCCGCTACCTGCACTCGGAGATTGAAACCCTGGAGCGGGTGAAACTGCTGGCCGGCCTGCGCAAGGGCGAGTTCGACGTGCTGATCGGCATCAATCTGCTGCGCGAGGGCCTCGATCTGCCGGAGGTTTCGCTGGTGGCCATACTCGACGCCGACAAGGAAGGCTTTCTGCGCTCGGCCGGCTCGCTGATCCAGACCATGGGCCGGGCGGCGCGTCATCTTGAGGGCAAGGCCATTCTCTACGCTGACAAGATTACCGACTCCATGCGCCGCGCGATGGACGAGACGGACCGCCGCCGCACCATTCAGCGCGCTTACAACGAGGAGCATGGAATTACGCCGCAGTCCATCATCAACACCATGGATATGGGGCTGGCACAGATCCTGAAGGCCGAATACGGCGACGTGGAAGTGGAGGAAGCGGCGGGGTTGCCGGAGTTCGGCACGCAGTCCGAACTCGACGCATTCATCGCAAGAATGGAGACCGAGATGCGCGAGGCGGCCAGGAAATTCGAGTTCGAAAAGGCGGCGCGGCTGCGCGACTCCATCAAAGAACTGAAGGAGAAGGAGTTCTTGTTCGGCTAGGCGGCGCTACGCCGCGCGCCGCCCAGCCACCAGTTGAGGCTTGCCGGCATCTTCGCCGGTCTTGAACTGGCGGCTGTGTTCGGTGAGCTGTTCGGCCAGCTTGACCAGTTCGTGGGCTGTTTTTGAACTCAGCTCCGCACCCTCTGAAGATGTGGTAATGCTGGTGGCGATTTCGTTCATGGACTGCCCCACCAGCCCGGAAGCCTGCGACTGCTCCTCCGAGGCCTGCGCAATCTGCGCGATCCGCTGGCACAATTCATCGGTGCTGGCGCCGAGCACGGTGAGCGAGCGGGCGGCCGCATCGGCGGTGACCACGCTCTTTTCCACACGCTGGGAACTCTCCCGGATGCTGTCGACCGCATCCTGGGTGCCCTGCTGGATGGACTGGACGGCATCTGTAATCTCTTTTGTTGCCGCGGTGGTGCGTTCGGCCAGGCGGCGGACTTCGCCGGCAACCACGGCAAAGCCACGGCCATGTTCTCCGGCGCGGGCCGATTCGATGGCGGCGTTGAGGGCCAGCAGGTTGGTCTGTCCGGCGATCTCCTGGATCAGCGTGACAATCTGCCCGATCTGGCGGGAGCGATCGCCCAGTTGCTGCACGCTCACCGCGTTGCGCTGCGCCTCGGCGGCCAGCGCGCGCACTTCCTGCGCCACCGCCTCCACGGACTTGCAGCCTCCTGAAGCTAATGCGCCGGTTTCCACCGCGCGGTCAGCCGCCTGATGACAATGCTGCGTGACCTCGCGGGCGCTGGCAATCATCTCCTCCAGCGCGGCGGCCACCTGGGAGGACTGCCCGCGCTGTTCGGTAACCGCGGCCGCGATCTCGTACGACGAGCTTGACACGTTGCCGGCGCCGAACGACAGCGAGTCGGCCACGGACTGGATTTCCCCCACCATCTGACGCAGCCGGTCGCGCATTTGCCCCATGGCCTCAATCAGCATTCCCAACTCATCGGCGCGGCCCTGTTCGGGCGCGGCGGCAGTCAGGTCGCCACCGGCGATCATGCGGACAAAGTGAACGCCGTTGCCCATCCTGATGCCCAGCGAGCGGGCGAAAACCACGCTCCAGACGCCCAGCGCCAACCACAGCAGGACGAGCACGGCAATCAGGATCGTTTGCTCATGTTGCAGCCGAGCGGCCTCCGCGGCCGGCACCGATTCCGCCAGGGACGACAGCCGGTCGACCACCTGGTCAAGCGAATCGGTGGGTGCACGATCCTTGCCCTTGACAGCGGCGTCCGCCTGGGCGAAATCTCGCGCTTTCCTGTAGTTGGCCAGGGCCGCGTCATAGTGCGCGCCAAGCAACTGGTGCTGCTGCTGGAAGTTCTCCAGCCCGACACGGGCCTGCTGATCATTGATGCGGTTGCTTAAGGAAGCGCAACTGGTCTGCACCTGGGCGCCGAGGGAGTGGAACTCTGTCTCATATTTGGACAGTGCCGCGTCGTCCTTGCCCCGCAGCAGAATGTCCTTCCAGGCCTGGACCTGCTTTTTGAAGTTGACCTGAAGGACGCGCACCTGTTGAGCCTGAGCAATTTCTCCCTGAATGATTGCGGTGTAGCTGGCGCTGACCCGGGCGCAGCGAAACATCAGGTAAGTGGATGCAAAGCCGCCGGCAAGCAGTGCGGCGCCGAGGAGCAAATAGATAGTTTGTGCAATACGCAAGGATCTCATGCGTGGTTTATCGGCCGGAATTGGGGTTTCCGGGCCGGAGTTTTAGCGAATCGATTGGGAAGCGGGCCGCTAATGGGCAACCGGGCCGGGGGTAGGTAACATCCTAGTTTATTAGTTGTTAATAGTTGCGTCCCACACTCCATAATGGGTCGCGCACGACTCCGGGGCCTATGGCGACAATCCTTTTGGTGGACAACGATCCCCTGCAGGCGATCCTGTGTAAATCCATTCTGGCGCGAAAGTTCCCCGACGTGGAGCGTGTGGGCGATGCCGCCGAGGCGCTTTGCCTGGTGGAGCAGCCGCAATTTGCCGGACAATTGGGCCTGGTGATCAGCGGGCTGAACATGCCCGGAATCGGCGGTCCCGCGTTCGTGGCCGAGCTGCATGAACGGCTGCCCAGGGTGCCGGTGCTGGTGTTGGGCGGCGGCGGCGAGGCCCCCACCGATTACCAGGGCGCTTGGGTGCGATTCCTGCCCCGGCCTTATATCGACATAGATATGCTGGCCGCGGCCGGAGAGTTGCTGGGGCAACCCGTATAACCATCCGCTCGATCAACCCCCTCATCCCCTCCCCGGACCGCCTTACGGAACGAAATCCGCACTTCATTCCCCATCCTCTTCTCAACCTTTGGTGTGAGCCGGATCACACGCTAAAGGCCTATCATGGCTTGAGAATAGCTCTTGCAGGCAAGGCTGCTCGTGACCCTGCGTGCGAGAATCATCATGGAGTCTTAATTCATGGCAGCCTTCGGTAGTTTTGCCCTTCTCATTGCTTTGGCGCTGGCGGCTTATAACCTGCTGGCCGGCAGTCTGGCGTTACGCTGGATTGCGACAGGACAGCCCACGGCTGTTTCGCCGGAACGGCTGGCCGACACCGCGCGCCGGGCTGGAATCGCAGTATTTCTGGCCGTGACAGCCGCAGCTTTTGCCCTCATCTACTCCGTCTTTGCCAACGATTTCTCCATCACCTACATCATGGAGCACTCCAATCGCGCGCTCCCCGGCCCCTACAAATTCGCTGCACTTTGGAGCGGGCAGGAAGGTTCGCTGCTGCTATGGGCCTGGCTGCTCGCGACTTACGGCTTCGTTCTTCGCCTCACCCACAAGGTGGACGTGAAGCTGTACGCCTACGCGGGCACCATTCTGGCCGGGATTCAGGTCTTCTTCCTCAGCGTGCTGTGCTTTGCCGCTCCGCCGTTCTCGCTCTACGCCGGCCAGCTTCCCGACGACGGCAACGGGCTCAATCCGCTGCTGCAGTATCCGGAGATGGTGATTCATCCGCCCATGCTTTACCTGGGCTATGTGGGCTTTTCCGTTCCCTTCTGCTTTGCGCTGGGCGCGCTAATGATGCGCTACCCCGGCGAAAAATGGATCAGGGTCACGCGCATCTGGACCATGGTCACCTGGCTGTTTCTTACCTGCGGCATTTTTCTCGGCATGCACTGGGCTTACGCCGTGCTGGGCTGGGGCGGCTACTGGGGTTGGGACCCGGTGGAGAACGCCAGTTTCATGCCCTGGCTCACCGGCACTGCCTTTCTCCACTCCGTGATGATGCAGGAGAAGAAAGGCATGATGAAGAGCTGGAATGTGTGGCTCATCTTCTCCACCTTTTTGCTCACGCTGCTGGGCACTCTGCTCACGCGCGCGGGCCTCGTGAGTTCCGTCCACGCCTTCGCGCAGTCGTCCATCGGCACCTGGTTTGTCGTCTTCATGGGCATCGTGCTGGCGGTCTGCATCTTCACCTACGTCCTGAAGCGCAGCCATCTGAAAAGCGAACATCATCTTGAGTCGCTGGTGAGCCGCGAATCCAGCTTCCTGTTCAACAATCTGGTTCTGCTCACCGCCTGCTTCGTCATTCTCTGGGGCACGCTGTTTCCGGTCATCAGTGAATATGTGGTGGGCAACAAAGTCACTGTCGGCGCCCCGTTCTATAACCGCGTGGCCATCCCCATCGGCATTTTCTTGCTGCTGTTGACGGGAGTGGGCCCGCTGCTGCCCTGGCGCGCCGCGTCGTTCAAGAGCATCCGCCGCAACTTTGTGCTGCCGGTGGTTACGTTCTGGGTGATGGCCATAGTCTGCCTCGCCGTTGGTGTGCGCCCGTGGAAAGACGGCGCGTTCGACAACGGCAACTTTTATGCGCTGGTGGCCTTTGCGGTATCTGCAGCCGTGCTGACCGCCATTCTCAGCGAGTTTCTGCGCGGCGCCGGCGTCATCTCGCGGCAGACCGGCAAGAATCTGTTTGCCGCCACCTGGCTGCTCACGCGGCGCAACACGCGCCGCTACGGCGGTTACATCATCCACATCGGCGTGGTGATTGTGGTCATCGGCCTGGCCGGCTCGGCCTTCAACCGCAACACCGAGAGCGAACTGGCGCTGCACGACAAGATGACCATCGGCCCCTACACGCTGGAGTGCGTCGGCTTCACCGAGGACTCCAACCTCAACTACAACTCCGAGTATGCGCTGCTCGACGTCTATAAAGGCGGCAAGAAGCAGTTCCAGATGACCCCGGAGAAGCGCGTCTACCTGATCACCGGGCAGCCGCAGACCATGGTAGCCATTCACTCCGTGCCCAGCTGGGATTTGTACGTGGTGTATGAAGGGACCAACCCTGACACAAAGCAGCCCATCATCAAGGCCATTCTGAATCCGCTGGTTGGCTGGATCTGGGCCGGGCTGGTGGTGCTGGTCTTTGGCACGCTGATTGCGCTGGTGCCGAGCCTGACGCCGTCGACGGCTTCCCTGCGTGTTCCGGCGCGAACGGCTCCCACAGAGCCTGCGCTGAAGGGCGGCCACCTGTGAGGCCGGCCACAAAGGGTTCGAAAAAGGGTTCAGCGCGTTTTACGTTTTCGATGAGGGCATTGCAGGCGAGCGCGCTGGCCATCGCGGTGTTTTTCTCTGTTGGCGCTACGGATGCGAGTTCGCGCTACAACAGCCTGAACCACCGGCTGATGTGTACCTGCGGATGCGCGCAGATTCTTGGCGAATGCAACCACGTGGGCTGCCCCAACTCCTCGGGAGAACTGGACGAGTTGCGAGTGGGAATTGCCGACAATCGGGGCGACCAGCAGATTTTCGATTCCTTCGTGGCCAAGTACGGCGCAGTTGTTCTGGCCGCGCCCACCGCCCACGGCTTCGACCTGGTGGCCTGGATTGCTCCTTTTGCCGTGTTTGGCGCGGCGCTGATGGGCACCATCCTGCTGGTGCGGCGCTGGTCGGTGGGCAGAACAGAGGCGGTTGCCGCGGACATGGCCACGATGGACCCGGCCGAGCGCGAGCGCCGCGAACAGATTCGCCGCGAAACCGGCGACGGAGGATTTTAAACCATGACCACTTTGCAGGGAGAACTGGCTGGAGCCGCGCTCATGGTAGCGCTGTTCATTTACACCTTCTGGCCGGAGAACGTCTTCGCCAGCCAGCGCGAGAAGACGCGCCTGGACTTTCTGCTGGAGCGCAAGGAACAGCTCTACGAGAACCTGCGCGACCTGAACTTCGAGTACCGCGCGGGCAAATATCCCGAAGAGGATTTCGCGGTGCAGCGGGCGCAGCTTGAAAACGAAGCGGCCTTGCTGCTGGCCGAGATCGAGCATCTGCAGCAAGCATGATCTTCCACGGAGCCTGCCAGCCTGAGCGCCAAAAATGACTGTCAACCTGAGCGAAGCGCACTTCAGCGGAGTCGAAGGACCTGCATTTGCTTTTGTTCCACCCGGATTCAAACACGTTTTACCGATAGGATCTTTTCTCGACTATGAAATCAACCCAGCTTTTCTTTCGTACTTTTGCTTCGATCGTTTTGCTCACCGCCGCATTCGCGCAGGCCACCACCATTACTGGCACGGTGACCAACAAGACCACCGGCAAGCCCGCCGCAGGCGACCCCGTGGTGCTGGTCGACGTGCAGGCGGGCATGGACGAAGTGGCCCACGCCACCACCGACGGCAACGGCGGCTACTCCCTCGTCGAGCCCGGCAACAGCCCATATCTGGTGCGCGTCACGCACCAGGGCGCGGGTTACTTCATCGCCGCGCCTGAAGGCGCAACGCCGGCCAACATCACCGTGTATGACGTGGCTGCCAAGGTGCAGGGCGTCTTCATCGAGGCCGACGTTCTTGAGCTCGAAACCGAGAACGGCCAGCTCAAGGTGACCGAGCGCTTCTTCGTCCACAACACCAGTTCTCCGCCCACGACGCAGTGGAGCGCCAAGTCGTTCCAGGTGGTGCTGCCCGCCGATGCAGTGGTCGACGGCGTGGGCGGGCAGCGCCCCAACGGCCTGCCCACCAGCATCAAGATGGAACAGGACGGACCGAAGGGTCACTACGCGTTCAACTTTCCCATCCAGCCCGATGACGGCGACAAAGACACGCTCTTCCAACTCGCCTATCATCTGCCCTACGGCGGCGGATCGTTCACCTTTCATGCCCAGGTCACGCTGCCCGCCGACAACCTGGCTGTGCTCTTGCCCAAGAGCATGACCTTCACGCCCTCGGGTACGGCTTTCAAGTCCGTGCCGCAAGACCCCAGCGTGCAGACGTTCGTGCTCAAGAACGCCGTCCCCGGCAAGCCTGTGGACTTCACCATCGCCGGCACCGGCTCCATTCCGCGCGAGCAGCAAGGCACACCCGGCGCACAGCAGCCGGCAGGCATGGGCGCGCAGGACGCGGGCACGGCTCCGGATGCGAGCGCAGGCAACGGCGGACAGCCTGGCGGTGGCATCGGCAACCCCATCAACACGCCCGATCCGCTGTCCAAATACAAGTGGTGGATTCTCGGGGGCCTGGCGCTGCTGCTCGCAGCCGGCGCGGCGTTTCTGCTGCGCAAACCTGCCGGCCTGGCGATCGCGGGCGTCGCTCCGGCGACAGACACCGGCGCTGTAGCCGCGGCGTTCCCAGCGTTCGCTTCTCCGGCCGCGAAGAATTCGCAGTTGCTGAACGTGCTGAAAGAAGAGCTGTTCGCTCTCGAGAGCGAAAAGATCAAAGGCTCCATCGCCCCCGAAGACTACGCCAAAGTGAAAGACGCGCTGGAGACGGTGCTGAAACGCGCGTTGAACCGCAAGTAGTGGGTCAGTTCGCAGTTCATAGTTCACAGTTGTGAGTTTTTCACGGCGCCTGCAGCGACAGGCAGAATGAATGCGTTACTCTGTTGCTGTACAAAGCTGGTAGCTAGTTCGTGAGCTTCCGATCGTCCTGCCTATCAATGGGCCATTGCGAACTATGAACTGAGAACTGAATTCATGAAGACTTTGCTCCGCACACTGCTTTATCTCGCGCTCATCGTCTGGCTGGGCGCAGAGATCTTTTTCCCCGTCGTGGCGGCCATCACCTTCACCACGCTGCAACCCGACACGCACACGGCGGGCACCATCGTTCGCGAGTTGTTGCGCATTCTGCACGGCATGGGTCTGGTCTCGGGCATGGTGGCGCTGGCGCTGCTGGCGCTGGCTCCAGCATGGGGCATCTACAAACCACGCAACGCGCTTGTGCCCATGGCGCTGCTGGTGGTGATGATCGCCTGCACGGTTTACTCGCAGTTCGGCATCATTCCCGCCATGGAGCGCGACCGAATGGCCGCCGGCGGCGCTATCGATGCATCCGAAGCAACCAACCCCAACACCGTCGACTTCAACAAACTCCACAATCGCAGCGAGGATGTGGAGATGGCCATCCTGCTTTTCGGCGTGGCGACGGTGGTGTTTGTGGCACGAGCGGAATCGGTGAGAGCGTGAAGAGCAGGGATTAGGGAACAGGGAATAGGGAACAGTTTGGGTTCGTGGTCTCCCACCCTTTCGCGATGAAA
>DATKGE010000329.1:0-2813 GCA_035510955.1 Occallatibacter sp.
GGCCAAAGACATCGGTAAAGCTCTTGAAGCAGAGCTTGAGATCTCTGCCAGCGGAGATCAACTCGCTCTCCTTGAGCGCCATGCCTCTGGCCTGAAAGAGATCGTCAACGTCTCCAAGGTCACTGTCATCCCTGGCCAGGAGCTGCAAATCAAAGCGCTCTCCGCAAGCGGGACCAAGTGCGCCCGCTGCTGGAATTTCATGCCTGAAGTCGCGGACTACGGCATCTGGCACAACGTGTGCACTCGTTGCCAATCCGCGCTCATTGAAATGGGAATCGCCCCATCCCGGCCTGAGGAGGCGACGTTGTGAGCAAGCTCATGCCTCGCCGCCTGCCCTGGCTGCTGGCCATCTCCGCGGTCATCGTTTTTACAGACCGCCTCACCAAAGTCTGGGTTGCAGCAAATGTTCGCCTCGGCGGAGCGATTCCGGTCATTCCGCGCGTGCTCCGCATTACCCACTGGACAAACGATGGGGCAGCCTTTTCGCTGTTTGCCGATTCCGCCTCGCCGCAAATGGTCCGCTGGGCATTGATCGGCTTCTCGCTCCTCGCCGCGCTGGTCGTGCTTATCGTGATGGTCAGACTAGGAGATCGATTCACCTTCACTACGGTTGGCCTCGCACTCATTCTGGCTGGAGCTCTCGGCAACGTTCATGACCGCATCCGATACGGCTCGGTCGTCGACTTTATCGAAGTCCACATCTTCAGCTATCACTTCCCCGACTTCAATGTCGCAGACTCCTGCATTGTCACCGGCGCATGTCTGCTCCTTCTCGATTCCCTTGTTCCGAAGAAAGAGCGGGTGCCATAGAGGCATCCATATACGATCCGATCGAAGCGCCAGCAACAACAGTGATAATCCGATAAGCAGACCGCAGGTGGAGCTCGGTTTCGATGCCCCGTTGTTTTAGGCTGCCCGCCTGGGATGTGCGCAGTGATCGCAGCCCCCTGTGCGGAGCACTATTGATCCTGCGGCCCTGAACCGCCAGGGCCCTGAATCACCAAGCAGATGGCCTTCTGCCGCTCTTGGTCTGTTGTGGACCGGCCCCTCGCGTAGGGGATGTCGTGGCGCCACCCAAGTTTGCACACCAAGGCGATTGGCTCACAGCGGAGACAAGAAAAAGTACAGCCGGGAGCAACCTTCGCCGTTTGGAGTGCATCCCCCGAACGGGATTCGATTAACTAGGTGTGTGTCGGGCATAGCGTTTTGCCAAGGCCGCTTAAGCGGTTTGCAGGGCTGGTGTTCGATCTGGGGCGCGCAGGCAGTAATCCCGTTCGTAGCTTAATAGCAAGCTTTCTGTGCCGTTTTGGATACAACGGGCCCCTTTTCCCGCCGTTTTATGCCATTTTCAGAACCCCGCCGGCCCGGAACAGCTTCAGCATGTTGCTGACCGCGCACACCAGCTTCCACTCGCGGCTGACATTCTCTTTGCCACGCAAGCTGAAGCGGCGAAAACCGCGCTGTTCCTTGATTTGTCCGAAGACCGGCTCGACGATCGCCTTGCGCATCTTGTACACGGCGCGGCCAGCCTCGGTTCGTAGCTTTTCCCGCATCGCCTCTTTCGGCGACGCGCCGGGAGGCGGCGGATCGCTGCCCGTCTCCACCGCGACGCCGTGCTTGTCCCGGCCCGTCGCTACGTACAGATCAACGTCTTTGACGGACTCATCGGTCACATTCACCTCGCTGAAGTAGCCCGTGTCGGCGCTGACCTTCTCCGGTTTCTGTTCCAGATTCGCCGCGATCAGCGCGATCATCGGCAGCAATTGTTTTTTGTCGTTCGTCTCCTGCGTAACCTCGGCGGCCACGATCACCTGCGACGTGGAATCGACCGCGATCTGCGCGTTGTAGCCCTGCACGAAGCTGCCCTTGTTGGCGCCGTCCGGCATGATCCGGCTCTCCGGATCGGTGAAGTTGCGTTGCGCCGTGTCGTCTGGCTTGGCCTGCTCGGGAT
Organism: Occallatibacter sp.; assembly: GCA_035510955.1. Lineage (GTDB taxonomy): Bacteria > Acidobacteriota > Terriglobia > Terriglobales > Acidobacteriaceae > Telmatobacter. Next base: position 1,952 of record DATKGE010000329.1, read on the forward strand.
CGGGCAACTCGGGCTTGCGGCCACCCTTCTTCTTGCCCGTACGCCGCTCTTCTTCTGCGCGTTCGGCCACCTTCTGCTCGGCCCCGGCGCGTTGCTGCGCGGCCTTTTCTCTGGCTTCCTGTTCCAAAGCCGCCTTGGCCTCGCCGATCTTCCGCAACCGGCTCTCGCGCCGCTGCAACTCGGCAGGCAGTTCGTCGCCGTGCCGATCCTTGCCGTACTGCGCATCCTCTTCGGCATCGGTCTTTTCGGCGGCGGCCAGCAGCGCATCGATCTCCTGCTTCAGGCGCGCCTCGGTCTCGTTCATGTGCTTGTAGCTCATCGCCTTGTGCTTGCTGGCGTTGGCCTTGATCTTGGTTCCGTCGATGGACACATGGCCCAGCTTCACCAGTCCTGCCTCGGAACATAGCAGCAGAGCCTGCGTGAACAGACCCGAGAGCGCCTCCAGATGACGCTTGCGGAAATCGGCGATGGTGGCGTGGTCGGGGTGCTGGTCGCCGGAAAGATAACGGAAGGCCACGTCCTCGAATGTGCGCGTCTGAATCTTGCGCGAACTGTAGACGCCCCTCGCGTAGCCGTACAGCAGCAGACGGACCATCATCTCCGGCGCGTAGGCCGCCTGGCCGCGGCCATCCTTGTCCTGATAGGACTTGTAGATCGCGCTCAGATCCAGCGCCGAGACCACATCCAAAAGAAAGCGGGCTAGGTGGCCCTCGGGAAGCCAATCGTGAAGCGATGGGGGAAACAGCAGCGTCTGGTTGACCGTGTCAGGAATGAAGTTCTGGCCCATGGCTAGAACTTAAAACAGAACCTGCTGCTCACGCTATAGGCTCCGTCACAAATCTATGCCCGACACACACCTAGA
>DATKGE010000330.1:0-2898 GCA_035510955.1 Occallatibacter sp.
CGCGGAATGAAAGCCAGCAGTTGGAATTTTGTGTCCTGGATGCTTTCGATTACGTCTAACAGAGTGATTCATCTGCGCCTAATGTAACCGGCTTTGCTGAGCGAGCAGGCCAGGCAGCCAGGCGGCTTACAGGCCGAGATGAATTGACCTTAAGATTGCCCCTGCGATTCGAAATTATTGCGGCTCCCGTTCGAATGAGGCTCGATCTGGCTGCGTTAGGCCTGTCGAGCCGGATGGGAGCGGAATCAACCACCGGTGAATGATGCATTTAGCTTTTCGTCCTGTTTTTGGAACATTCCTCTCGTGCATCGCCGTGGTGGCGCTGCCCTTTCCCCTTGTTGCACAGCCAGACGGTGCAAGCATTGCGGCTATCGCAGCCGCCCCTCTTCCTGAAGCTCCGCAACCGCTGATAGCTCCTGATGCCATCGACCATTCAGATCAACAGGGTTCCTCGCAGCAGGACCCGGCGCAGGCTCCGGGCGCCCAGGGAAGCTCCAGTTCCCAGGCACCGGCCCAGCTTTCCGACGCGGAAAAGAGCGAGCACGAAAAAGCGGAAGAGCAGTTGAAGGCCGAGGAGCACCAGCGGGTCATGGGCGTCATGGCCGCCTTCAACACCACGTCGAACAGGGACGCGCTGCCTCTATCGGCGGGACAGAAATTCAAACTGTTCTTCAAGAGTTCCACCGATCCGTGGCCTTTCCTTCTTGCCGGTGCAGTTTCCGGCATCGGTATGGCAAACGACAGCTACCCGACCTGGGGGCAGGGTGCTCAAGGCTACGCCAAGCGATACGGCGCGGCATATTCCGATGCGTTTATCGGTAATTTCTTCGGCAATGCGGTCTTCACCAGCTGGTGGCACGAAGATCCGCGCTACTTTCAGAAGGGCACGGGCAGCGGCGTGAAGCGCTTTCTATGGGCGGCCGGCAGCACCGTCTGGTGCAAGCGCGACAGCGGCAAATGGGGCCCGAACTACGCCAATGTTATAGGCAACCTGGTTGGCGCAGCCATTTCCAACGTGTACTATCCAGCATCAGAACACACTGTAAGCAACACGATCAATGATGGATTGTCGGTGTCCGCGGAAGGAATCGTGGGCGCGGAAGTCATCGAGTTCTGGCCGGATATTGTGCGCCACCACAAGCGCAAACAAGCCGAAAAGCTGGCCCGGCAAGCCGGCCAGGGCGATGCTGGAAGCGCCCCGAAGGCTCCCCCGCAGGATGCTCCGAAACAGTAGCCGGCCGAAATGCCTGACCAAAGGCCAATTAGCAATTGAGACAAGGCTCATCGCTGTCCTCTGCTTCGCGGCTCCCGGCCGCGTCGCAGGCGCAGATGGTGGCTGCGGCTTAGCACCATCATCACCACCACCATCATCGCACTACCGCAAGTTGCGCAATTGGTTTGCTGTTTACTCGGTCAGCTCTTCGGTCAGCACGGCTCCGCCCATAGAAGCGGCAACTGCGGCAATCTTCACCACTTTGTGCGAGTCCTTCGCCACCCACAGGGTCTTCTTGTCCGCGCCGCCATCGGCCGAGGTTACTTCCACGCGGAAGGCTTCGAATTTCCCGGCCGGCACGGTCACCGTTTCCACGCCCGCAACATTCAGCTGCTGCAGCTTTACCTTCTGCGTTTGCAGGTCGAAGTTGCGGAAGGTTGTGCTGTAGCCCACCGCGAGCGGCAGGGTGGCGATCACCTGGTCGCCGCCCGCCGCGTCCGCAAACAGCGGTCCGCCCATGTCAACCGCGATCGGCCGATCCTGTCCCTGCATGCTCATTTTTCCGGTTGCCTTGTCGCTCGCATAATCCAACTCGATGTCGACAGGGCCTTGCTTCAGGCTGCGCTTCTGGAGCGTCAGGCTTGACTTGGCAATGGTCGCGGTGTCGGTCGCGGCGCCCTGGGGCGTATCCATTGTGTTCACTGCCGTCCACGACGAACCGCCGTCGGTGATGATCGTCGAAACCTTCATATTCATCTTTTGCCCGCTCAGTTCGAGCGTGACCTTGTACTGGTAGGTTGCTGGCTGAAGATCGGTAGCCGGCTTGGGCAGGCCGACGGCAGCCGCGTCAACGGCCTTGGCCAGCACCACCGTCTTCGGATCCACGGTGATCTCTTTCAGCCGTGCCACTGACTCCGCAGAACCGCCCTCCTGGAATCGTCCGCCAAGATACTGCGCGAGAAATTTCTCCGACTCCATGAACAACGCCAGGTTGTTCACGGGCCGCGCGAAGCCGTGGCCTTCATCGGGAGCCAGCACATAGTCCACCGGAAATCCGCGGTCGCGCAGTGCGATCACAATCTGCTCGGCCTCGCGGCGGTTGACGCGCGGGTCGTTGGCTCCCTGCGCCACCAGCAGGGGCGTCTTTATTTTGTTTGTCGAGTTCAGCGGCGATGCTGCGGTCAACACCGCCTTGCCGTCTGCGGTGCTCACGTCGCCCATGCGCACGGCAAAAGTCTTCCGCGCTGCTTCCCAATAGGGAGGGATCGACTCCATGAGCGTGATCAGATTGGAGGGTCCGCAGATGTCGACCGCGGCCGCGTAGACGTCGGGCGTAAATGCTACTCCCGCGAGCGTTGCGTAACCGCCGTAGGATCCGCCGATGATGCCGACGCGCTTGGGATCGGCGATGCCTTCGGCAACCAAGTACTTCACGCCCCACGTAAGATCGTCCTGCATCAGGCGGCCCCATTGCAGATTGCCGGCGTCGAGATACTTTCGGCCGTAGCCCGTCGAGCCGCGGAAATTGGGCATCAGCACCGCGTAGCCGCGATTGGCGAAGAATTGCGCAAAGGAGTTGTAGCCCCATTCGTCGCGTCCCCAGGGACCGCCATGAGGAATGATGAGGGTGGGCAGGTTCTTTGCCGGCACGCCCTTCGGAAGTGTGAGATAAGCGGGAATCTCCA
>DATKGE010000331.1:0-4821 GCA_035510955.1 Occallatibacter sp.
GCTGTTAACCGAAGGGTTGTAGGTTCGAGTCCTACCTGAGGAGCCAATCTATATTTGCAATCAGTAATTTAGAGTCAAGTTATTGATAGATATCCCCCTTTGCACCCCAATAATTTCAAAGTGAATAGGAAATTTTACGGGCGAACCTGCGTCGCGGGAGTGTCGTTTGCGCTTACTCCGACGCTTGGCAGACGTGCGAGAGCCTGGCAGACCCCGCGCACCACCGAGCGGCCATCCGGCGAAGGACGGGGATAGCCCATCGGCAATCCGGAAACTTCGTTGGAAAGTCGGTCAAGACCGTATATCGTGTTGGCAATGTCCCTTTCACCATCACAGCGGGTTTATTTGATCAAGGAGATTGCCACACGCCTCGGTGTCGAGTCCTGCCCGCTGATCGACCTTACGCTTAAACAGTTCGCTCTTCCGATTTCGGACTCATGGGTGGCCAGCCCGCCTGTTACACCTTGGCAATGGTTGAAAAGGCAAAGGATCAAACTCTGCCCGAACTTGCGCAACATCTCGGCTTTACGCTTGAGGCGCCAGCATCATCGCACATTAAAATGTGTCCATCGTTGACTGGACGGTGTCTCACCGTCACGTTCAGCAAGTCTTAAGGATGCGCCGGATAGAGTGGAAATGAATGGTTATGCCTCGTAGTGGATTCATTGCGGCTGTCTTGCTGGCAGGGCTAACCCTGCTTTGGGCGGCAGCGCAACAGCAACCGCCGAAGACGGATGCACCGCTCAGCCTAGAGGATGCGATCCAGCTTGCGCAGACCAACGAGCCTGCATTTGCCGCAGCGGTTGCAGAGAGCCGGGCCACGGCGCTGGAGCGCAAAGACGCGAAAGCAGCGCTGCTTCCCTCGGTGATGTTTCACAATCAATATCTGTTTACCGAGTCAAACCACACGCGCGCGATCACGACGCAAGGCGCCACGGGTCAGTCCCTGCCTGTATTCATCGCCAATAATTCGATCCATGAATACACCAACCAGGCTGCCGTTACCGAGACGATCGGACTCGCCGGCACAGCCGCTGCTCGGCTGGCCAGTGCCAATGCCGCGCGGGCGCAGGCGGAGCTTGAAATCGCCCGCCGCGGACTCGTATCCACCGTGGTGGAGCTCTACTACAATATCCGCGCTGGCGCAGACAAGCTGACCGTCGCCCAGCGTGCCCTCGATGAAGCCAACCGCTTTGTCGATGTGACTCAAAAGCGGGAAGAAGGACGTGAAGCGGCGCACAGCGACGTCATCAAGGCCCGTCTCGGACAACAACAGCGCCAGCGGGAACTGGCCGAAGCCGGGCTGGCCAATGAGAAGGCAAATCTGGAACTTGGGATCCTGCTCTTCCCGGACCCGAGCCGCCAATTTACGCTTGCTGCCGAGACAGCTCCACCCGTGCTGCCCGACCGCCCCAGCGTTGAAGCCGCGGCCCGCGCCAACAACCCGGAAGTGCGTAGCGCCCTGGCCACACTCCAGGCCGGCCAGGCGGCCACCCTCTCGGCGTGGGCCGGACTTATGCCCGATCTGGCCCTCAACTATAACTACGGCATCGATGCTCCGCAGTTTGCCGGCACGGGGCCAGACGGCGCACGCAACCTGGGTTACTCCGCCAGCGCCACCGTCGACGTGCCAATCTGGGATTGGCTCACCTCGGAGCGCAAGGTCAAGGAAGCGCGCATCCGCGCCCAGGCCAGTAAGGTAGCGCTCAGTGCCGCGCAGCGCCGCATGCTCGCCGATCTGACCGAGTTTTATAACGAAGCGGAAATCGCCCGCCAGGAACTGGCCTCTCTCGATGCCAGCGTGGCCGATGCCCGCGAAGCCCTGCGGCTGACCAATCTTCGCTATGTCAACGGCGAGAGTACCGTGCTCGACGTGGTCGACGCGCAAAACACGCTGGCGACAACCGAAAGCGGCCAGGTCGATGGCCTTGTTCGCTACCACCTGGCTCTGGCCCAGCTTGAAACGCTTACAGGAAGGCTCTAGCCCGTGAACGGTCCAACGACTCATAGATCTCATCGCACTCACGGAACTCAAAAAACCGTGGCAGCCGGGTTCGTACTGCTCGCTGTCTCCCTGGTTGCGGGTGGATGCAGGAAAAAGGCGGAAACAGCACCCGAAGCCTCTGTAGCCGTGCAGGCAGAGCACCCCACCATCGGTCCGCTCTCCGCAGAGATCGCCGCCGATGCGGTGCTGGCCCCGCTGGCTCAGGCAGCCATTGCGCCGCGCATTAGTGCTCCTATCAAAGCAGAGCTTGTGCAGCGCGGAGCGACCGTGCACAAAGGTCAACTGCTGTTGACGCTCGAAGATCGCGACCTGCGCGGCGCGGCCCTTGACTCGCGCGGCAGCCTCAGCCAGGCGCAGGCGGCCTTCACCGCCTCGACGCTGGCCACCATTCCTGAAGATGTGCAGAAGGCGCAGCTCGATGTGGACCAGGCCAAGGCCAATCTTGAGGTCGCCAGCCGCACCGCCGAGGAACGCAAACGGCTCCTTCAGGAGGGCGCCATTGCCGGCCGCGATGTGGATACTGCCATCGCCGCTGCCGTGCAGGCGCAGGCTGCGTATGACTCCGCCGCCAAGCACCTCGCCAATGTGGAAAAGACTACTCACCAGACCAGTATCGATTCCGCGCAGGGCCAGCTCACTTCGGCCCAGGGCAAGCTTGAAAATGCCGAGGCCCAGGTGAGCTTTGCCGAGTTGCGCAGTCCCATCGATGGTGTGGTCACCGACAGGCCGCTCTTTCCCGGTGAAATCGCCGCCGCCGGCGCTCCCGCCATCACCGTCATGGACACGCGTTCGCTCCTCGCCAAGCTCCATATCTCCCAGGCAACGGCCCAGCAACTGAAGGTAGGCGGCGAAGCCGAACTCAAGATTCCCGGCGTCGACGATCCCCAGGCCGCCACTGTCGCCCTTATCAGTCCTGCGCTCGATCCGGGTTCGACAACCGTCGAGGTCTGGCTGCAACTGCCCAATCCCGGAGGGCGCTTCAAAGTCGGCACCCCGGTCCATGCCACCATCCAAGGCGCCACCATCCAAAGAGCTGTCCAAGTGCCCACCGCCGCTATCCTGCCCGCCGACGATGGGTCCACAACCGTCCTGGTCGTCGGAGCCGATGGCGCTGCCCATAAGCGCGCTGTCCAGGTCGGCCTGCGCACCACTGAAAAAGTCCAGATTCTCAGTGGCGTGACCCCCTCTGACATCGTCGTGACCGACGGTGGCTATGGACTCGACGATGGCACCAAGGTCATCGTGGGCAGCGGCAAAGACGACGACAAGGGCGGCAAAGACGATGCTCCGGCTGCGGGCGGGGGCAAGGAATAATGGTGTCCCTTCCTCCATTTTCAGGGTCTTTACCGCATGTCGAACTCGAATCGGATTTCTGGCTGCCGCGCTGGATCCGCAGCATCTTTTTCGTCGCTTTCGTCCTCACCGCGGTGGGCGTCTTCGCGTTCTTCCAGACACCCATTGCGGTCTTTCCAGAGACCAATTTTCCCCGCATCGTGATCGGCGTCGACAACGGCGTCATGCCGGTCGAACAGATGCAAGTCACCATCACCAAGCCCATCGAAGACGCGGTCAATTCCGTGCCCGGCCTCACCACTGTCCGCTCCACCACCAGCCGCGGCTCGGCAGAGGTCAGCCTCTTCTTCGATTGGTCGGTCGACATGTTCCGCACCCTGGAACTGGTGAACTCCGCGCTCAGCCGCGTGCAGCAGGAGCTGCCGGCCACCGCCAAAATCACCACCAATCGCCTCACCTTCGCGACCTTTCCCATCCTCGGCTACAGCCTCACCACCAGCAGCAACGCCGTCTCCCAGAGCGATCTCTGGGAACTGGCAACCTACACCCTGAAACCGCCCCTCAATCGCGTCAGCGGTGTGGCCACGGTGACCATCCAGGGCGGCCAGGTGCCGGAATATCACGTCGTGCCCAACCTGGCCATGCTTCAGGCCTCCGGCGTCACCGTCCTCGATCTTGCCAACGCCATCGGCGCCGCCAACACCATTGACTCGCCGGGGCTCTACCCGCAAAACCATCAGCTGGTGCTGGCTCTGGTCGGATCTCAGGCCCACGATCTTCAGAGCCTCCGCGATCTCAACGTCAAGACGACTGCCAGCGGCGCGCCGGTCCGCGTCAGCGATCTTGCTGAAGTGATCCAGGCGCCCTTGCCGGTCTACACCTACGTCTCCGCAAATGGCCACCCTGCCGTCCTGCTCAATATCGCTCGCCAGCCATCGAGCAACACTGTCCAGGTGGCCGACGGAGTTGCCGCCGCGGTGCAACAACTGCGCACGCGCCTGCCCCGCGGCGTGGTACTCGAGCCCTTCTACGACCAATCGCAGATTGTCCGCGAAAGCATCGCCAGCGTGCGCGACGCCATCCTTATCGGCCTGCTCTTCGCTTGCGGCATTCTTTTCCTCTTCCTGCGCGACTGGCGCTCCTCACTGATCGCCGGCATGGTCATCCCCGTCACCGTTGCGGTCACCGTGCTCGTTCTGTGGCTGGTCGGACAAAGCTTCAATCTCATGACTCTGGGCGGTCTCGCCGCGGCCATCGGTCTGGTCATCGACGACGCCATCGTAGTTGTAGAAAACATCGTGCTCCATCGCGATGCCGGCGAAAACCGGGTCGAAGCCGTGCGTAAGGCGCTCCACGAAATCTCGCGCCCCCTCATCGGGTCGACAATCACGCCTGTCGTCGTCTTCCTGCCTCTCATCGCGGTCACGGGAGTCACCGGCAGCTTCTTCCGCGCGCTGGCCATTACCATGGCCGTTTCGCTGCTCACTTCGCTGGCGCTGGCCGTCACATGGACGCCCGGTCTG
>DATKGE010000332.1:0-5437 GCA_035510955.1 Occallatibacter sp.
CGCACTTCGGTGAACATATATTTCGCGGCGAGTTGTGGATTGGAGTGGCAGGACCCGCAAGTATCGGGCAGATGCTGTTTGCTCACCGGCGAGCGCGGATCGCTGGACGGCAGGGCGGCGTGCGCGGAGCCATGGCAGCTCCTGCAGGTGGGAACATCGGCGTTGCCGTGATCGAGCGCGCGGCCGTGGACGCTGGCCCGGTACTGCTCGACTTCGGTCGCATGGCAGGTTGCGCAGAATTGCGGGCCGGCGACAGCCTTCGTCACGTTGCCGGTGCCGTGGCAGGCGATACAGGTTTGCGGATCGTTGGGATTGCCGAGAGCCGTGTGAGCGGCCGCCGTCATCTCTTTGGCAGCGTCGGCGTGGCAGGTGATGCAGGAGGCGGAAGCGGTCTTCGCATTGTGCGACTGCGCGGAGGCTCCGCTGTGGCAATCCACGCAACCCAGGCTGCCGTGCGGGCCTTTCATGTGCGCGGAGGGATTGACGGTGATGTCTTTTCCCTGGGAATTCTTCAGGCCCGTGGACGAACCATGACACAGCAGGCAATCGGAAGACTGCTGTGCTTGTGCGGGAGGAACGAACGATGCGGCGATGAAAAGAACGGATAAGAGACAGCTGTTAATCAGGTGTCTGTGGGCCTGAATAACAGCGGACCATCGTTCCTCAGGCAATTCTCCCGGGCAGGTCCCCATACTTCTTCTTCCGATTCCGTCTGGAGGAGCTGGAGGCTCCGGGGGAATCTCCGAGCCTGAGCGCGCAACCGCGCTCGAACCCGGTACTTCGCGGCGGGGTCCACAGGCAAAGCTTCCCTGCTGGCCACCGCTCTCGTTCTACTTCTGCAGGGTGCGGATGTACGTGACGACGTCCTGAATCTGGGCGTCGGTCAGCTTGTTTGCGTATCCCTGCATCTTGCCCACGCCGTCTTTGGTCTGCTTGAAGAGCTCGGCGTCGGTGGCCTTGATGTCTTCGGGTGATTTGAACGAGCGGACTTTCATGTTTTTACCGACGGGCGTGTTGCCGAGGCCGTCGGCGCCATGGCACATAGCGCATTTGGCCTTGAAGGTCGCTTCGCCGGCCTGTTGCGCCATAGCCGGGACAGCCAGAGAAGCACTCAGCAGAGTGAATGCTGCAATACGGAGACTTGATTTCATGTTCAGCCCCTTACTGCGATGGCCGGGGCGAACCCCGGCCATCGTTTCACTGCGGTCACTCAGAATTCGTAATGGAATCCGAGTGTGATGTTGTTGGCACGGAAGGGCCGGGCGGCGGTCTCGCCGGACGGCGGCAGGGTCAGACCGGTTTGCAGGCCGGCGAGACTCGATGAGTTGCATGCAACCACGGGCGCCGGGGTTGCAGGCGTGGGATTGGAGGTGCTGCAGTAGGGTGCGCCCGAGGCTCCGCCCTCGGCGTAGCTGAAGTAGTTGTATTCCATTTTCCAGATCCATCCAGGATGGACCGTGTAGTCGACATTCACGAAGGGAGACTGATACTTCGAGACCAGCGAGCCGGCGACGTCGCGCGCATCGTTGTAAAAGCGGCTGCCGTCAACGGAGTTGATGCGATAGCCAATCGCGCCCTTGAGGGAAGTGGAGGGAGAGATGCGGAGAGCCGCCGAGCCGGAATTTGTCGGAGCATCCATGAAGTCCCTGACCGGCCCGAACTCATAGTAGGTGGTTCCCCTGACGGAAGCGCCGGGGCATGCTGTCCCGCTGGGCGTCGAAGCGCCCGGCATGGTGGCGGTGGCGCCGCCGTCGTAGCAGATGTTGGTCCGGGCATAGACGTCGCTCCAGGCATAGTTGAAGTCGAACCCATAGTGCTCGTTCGGCAACAGCTGCGCACCCATGCTGGCCACCCGGCTGTAATCGAAATGACCCAGCGGGCCGTCGAGGGGCGCGGTACCTGTGTTGTTGGTGTTGTTATGCCGTTCCAGGTCGTTATAGGCGCCGGACAGGGTCGCCCAGGACTTCGCCCTGTACAGGGTGTGCATTCTGTAGTGCTGCAACTGCCGCGGCGCAATCGGAGTAAATACGTTGTCGTCGTAAAGCATCTCGACGCTGGCATTGATAGTCCAGTTGCTGGTGGGACGCAGAGCGACGCTCACGATTCCGCCGTCCTCGTTGATGGTGACGGTTCCGTTATTCGTTGCACCCGCAACCAAAGCTGTGTTGTGCGGGATACCTTCGGCGATCACGTGATTGCGGTAGCGATAGGTGAGCGAGATCGTGGCGCGAGACCAGCCATTCCAGGTCCCGGTCACGTCGTTGGTGATGAACCTCTGGCCGAAGAAGTCCGGCAGAGGTACGCCGACCGAGCCGCTGCCTTCAAAGGTGGAGGCCCCTCCGGCGGCGTTGGTCGAGGTCAACCCACCCGCATAGTTGATGGTTTCGTTGCCGGCCGTCGCAGGCGTCGACACCGTGGTGACACCGGTCATGGTGGTGGTTCCCGGTTGCTGCACGTTGGAGAAGCTGGCCTGATCTTCGAGACTGAAGTTCTGCGTAGCCTGCCAGACGACGCCGTAATCGGCCGCTGTGACCTCACGCTTTGCGGATGCGGCGGCGGTATAGGTAAGCGAGCGCGTGGTCTTGGCCAGCCCCTGGAAGTTCTCGTAGTAGTCCGGCATGTTCATCTTCGCGTTGGTGTAGCGAAAATCGCCATTCATCGAGACGTTCTTAATGCTGGAACTCTGGAATCGGAAGATCTCAGTGGGATAGAGGAAACGCGTCGGCTGGGAGCGCAGGTAGCTGGTAATGACCCCGCAAGCGGGATTAATCACCGGCGCTCCGCCCGGACTTGACGGCGCGGAGAGGATGGGGGTCGTGCCGGTACTGTTTGCATTGCAGGCGCTGGCCGAGTAGGGCGTCAGGCTGTCGTAGTTAGCCAGAAGAGCAGCACGGGTGCCATCCGGTTCCTGCACGGTGAAGTAAGCGGGATCCATGGTGAAGTAAGAGTCGGCCTTGTAGTGGTCGATCTGTTCTTCCAGGGTCAGCCGGGTGAGCGGCACGGGCTTCCAGTCGACCGCCCCCAGGAAGTCGTCGGTGCTGTTTCGCTGATTTTCCTCGAGCAGAACATCGTAGGCGCTGGCAAACTGATAACCGCTGGGGCTGAGGCTCGGGCCGGCAAAGATGTTCTGCGAGTATCCGAACCGGTAGGTCAGCGTCGACAGCGGGTGGAAGGTGAGGTTGGTATCGGTCATGCGACGCACCGTGTCAAACGCGAACGGCGACACGTTTACCTGCGGCCAGCCCATAGAGCCGGTTGGCGATGCGGTGGGGCCGATCGGAATCGACTGACCCGACGGGATATTCGGATTGCCGAGCAGATCGTAGTCGAAGTACTGGCGATCGCGGCGGAAGAGGCCGGAGAACTCGTAAACATTCCCCTTGTGGAAAGCGATCCTGGCAAAGTTATATGGATCGCCGCCAAATCCGCTGCCCGCTGCGCTCAGGGAGTCGAAGAGCGTGTTCTTAGCTCCAGGCAGCGCGCGCATCTCGAAGGTCTCGCCCAGCACGCGCGGCCCGGACTGCACATTGACCAGCGTGTCGTACATCGCCTGGCTGCCGGAGACGGCAGATATGTGCCCGCCCAGATCGACGGTCTGATGGACGGTGTATCCACTCGGGACAGAGGCCGGTTGTGCATCGGGCGCCGGGGCCTGGGCGACAGCGAAGCCCGCCGTCATCAAAAGAATGGCGACTCCAATTCCCCCTGCGATGCACTGGACCAATGTGGGAGAGGGCTGTTGATTGGAAAGCCGAGGAAACCAGCCTGTCTTCGTCATAGGAAGCCTCACTTATGAATGCGTCGACCGAATCGAAATCCTGAAACCTGTTATCGGATCCGGGCCGCGCGTGCCTTGTTGCAGGCAGGCGCAGCCCGGGTCCATGAACCCTACCTGAGGAACGCCTGGTTGATGTTCGAGCCGTGAATGTAGGTGTGGCAGCTGGTGCAGGGCGCCAGCTCCGCCGACCCCTGACCCATCCCAATGACGGTGTGAGAGGAAACCGGGCTGTGGCACTGGTTGCACAGGGTGTTGACCGACGGCATGTTCAACATCCGGGCGTTCTGAGAACCATGGGGAGAGTGGCAACCCACGCATCCCTCGGCCTTGACCGCGGCGTGCTCGTACACGAACGGCCCGCGCGTCTCCGCGTGGCACTTGGTGCAGATCATGTTCTGATCGGCGGTGGACTTCAGGTTGTTGTTCCCGAAGGTTCCGTGCGGATCGTGACAGTCGCTGCACTTGACCGCGCCTTCGTTCACCGGGTGATGGAACGGCATATCGAAGGCCGGCTTCGTATCGGTGTGGCACTGGAAGCAGAGCTTGGGCTGTTCGGCCTTGAGCAGATGCTCCGGAGTCTCGGAAGCGTGGACGCTGTGGCAGTCGAGACAGCCGACATTGGCTTTGGCGTGCGGGGAGCGCTCGAAGTTGGGGTGCGCGCCGGCATGGCAGCCGAGGCAGGTCTCATCGGTCTCTTTGGTGCTGAGCTTGTCGAAGCGGCGAATCTTCGTGACGTCGCCACCGCCCTCGACGTGAGCCTTGCCCGGTCCGTGACAGCTTTCGCAGGTCACACCCTTGCCGGCATGTTCGAGAGCGAGACGGGAATGAGGATTGTCTCCGAATTTCTTCACGACGTCCGCGTGACAAGTGGCGCAGGTATCCTGACCGACGAAATCCGTCGAGTCGGCTGCCGCCTTCGGTTGGGAAGTTGACACTTGCTGCTGGCCACCGCCGGCAGCGAGCGCCAGCCTGGTTCCTGCGAACCCGGTCAGTAGCAGAAAGCACGCCATGCTGGTTAGAAATCGACGCATGCGTATTCACCTCGCGCAGCAAGCGGAGCACCCGTGTTCTTCGTTACCCATCGCTCGCTGAAATTACGGCTCATGTTCTCGTGGAGCATATCGGTGTCCAGCAACGGGACACAGTGATGCAAATCACATGGACACATATCTTTGAGCGCTGTGATTTGAATCACTTAGCTTGCGTGCAGGAGGAAACTTGCCAGGATGCGCCGGAATCGCGTGGGCGCGGGCATTGGGCGTCTGCAAGTGCTGTGGAATCAGCGGCCCGATGTCGCGATTCCGATCGCAAGACACAATGGAGGAATGTAGGGGCTACCGTTACTTTTGTTCGAGGAGGCTTTCTGCGAGGACGATGCAGCGAGCCAAGGCTCGCGGGAGCACCAAGTTCGGCACGAGTCAGTTTCGCTTTTCCGCGCCGCCACGGGGTGCAGAAACGGCGCCCTGGCGCTTCGCCCGGCGCTCCGCGAGCCACGCACGCCATTCGTCCATGCCCTTCCCGGTTGAGCAGGAAACTTCGAGGATTTCGATATCGGGATTGACCTGGCGGGCATTGGCTTTGGCCGCCTCGATGTCGAATGGAACATAAGGAAGCAGATCGATTTTGGTGAGAATGAGCAGCGCGGCCTTGTGAAAGATG
>DATKGE010000333.1:0-3591 GCA_035510955.1 Occallatibacter sp.
GGCCTGCAGGGGCGCAGACGCCGATGCGTCGAAGTTTATGGTGTTCTGGCTCGACGAGGGGAACGAGATGTTGATGTTCGGCGGCACACCGCCGGGCTGATTCTGGATCAGGGTTTGGGGATTGATGCGCGCGCCGGTGACAACGACCAGATCGTCGACCACAGGCGCGGAGTTTACGGGCAGATAATTCACGCCCACGCTGCCCAGCGATCCGCCAGGGTGCAAGACGGCCTTCCACTCGAAGAAACGTCCCGCGGGCGAAGCCGTCGAGCCGTCTTTCAAGGGCTGCCAGTCTGACCAGCCGCGCACCGGCTGCTCCACGTTACCGGAGCGGGTGAGCAGCTCATAGCCAGCGGAACCGGGCTCGACCTCGATGCGCCCAAAGCGGGCCAGAGCGCCTGCATCCAGCACATCGCTGGCGTACTCGTGCTTTTCAATTGCGCCGAGCCTGACGAGCTTTCCCGTATTGCCGGTGCCGATGAGCACGCTCCCCGAGCCTTCCGGGTCTTCGACCGGGGTCAGACTCAGTCCCTGCTGGGCATCGAGGTGGGCAATATCTGCGTAACCCCCGCCGTCGGCGATGCGGAAGATGTGACCGCGATTGCCGGTCAGCGCCAGCAGTCCATCTTTGCGCGCGGCTAGCGCGTAGACGATCTCATCCTTGCCCGCCCACACGCGGCGCGGGGCCTGTCCTTCCCTGAGCGCGTAAATCTCGCTTCCCTCGGGGACGGAGACGCTGGTGTTGGCTGCCTGAAGTGATTCCGGCTGAACCACGGTGATGGTGATTGAACCCTGGCCTTGCACCGGCAGCGGCGGCAGCGGATTGTGGCTCTTGTCGCCGACGCTGGCCGCGTAAATTGTCCCATTCGCGGCCACGGCAAGCGAGGTAATCTCGCGGCGCGGCGCGTCGAAGAGCACGTAGCCTTTGCCTTCTGGACCGATGCGGTAGACCAGGCCCGAGCCGTCCGACCCGGCAAGCAGGTTGCCCTTCGCATCCCATGCCAGGCAGCGGATGTGCTGCTCGTCGCTTTTGAAAAACTCCTCCGGTTTTGTGCCGGGTTTGGAGGGGTCGACGCGGTACACGGCGCCGGGATCGCCGGTCGCAATGTAGAGGCGGCCAACCCCATCGAAGGTCAGATCCCAGATGTAATGCGACTTGCTGTCGGCCGCATCGGGGCTTTGCTTCTCGTCGCCGGTCTTGCCGTCCGTAGTCTTCTCTGCGGGCTTGCCGGCGGCGGAATTTCCTCCGTCCCGTTGGCCCGGATCGAAGACCACCGCGGCGCTGGATTCATCCTGCTTCGTGGTTGCGTCGGGCTTGAGCTTGTAGACCTTGCCGCTGGGCAGCGTGGCGGCGTAGAGCTCGCCATCCGGCCCAAGCCGGACCACCTGCACGCTTACATCTTTGGTCTCGAAGAGCGTGAAAGGCTTGCCATCCATGCCGATGCGAAGAACGGTAGCGGGTGAAGCGGTTCCGACAAAAGCTTCGCCGTTTTTGCCCGCTGCTACTGACCAGACCAAGGTAGAAGGCGTCGTCAGGATTTCGGTCAGGCCGGGCCCTTCGCGCAGATGGCCGTCGCTGGTGATGGTCACCCCTTGCGGCGTGCCCTTTTCGAACTCGTCAATGCGCGACTGGGTCCACAGATGTGTGCCCTGCGCAAACGCGCGCTGCGCGGCGAAGACGGCAACAAGCGCCACGGCGAGGGCGGAAGATCGCGCAGCAATGCGGAGGAGGCTGGTCGGCTTGGAAACAAACATGCTGCCGTTGAGTCTACTAAAGTTGGGGGCAGTGCGGGCAGGTTTGCCGCGGCGAGGCCGCGGGCGGTTCAACGTGCTGCCGGAGTTTGAGCGGCTACACTCACCTTCAAGTGCTGAGTCTCAGAATTTCGCAGCATTATGACCGGCCTGTCTAGAGCTAACGAAATGCAGGTCCTTCAACTCCGCTGAAGTACGGTTCGCTCAGGATGACAGGCTATTTTTGATCGGAATTTCGGAGACAGTGCCCTTGGGAGTGTGGAGATGAAGCTCGGTGCAGTGATTGCGTCGTTCGCATGCTCAGTCGGCCTGGCGCAGGTTCTGCCCACGCCTGCGCCGCCGGCCTTGCGCACGCAGTCTACGGTGGTGCTGGTTCCGGCGCTGGTGCGGAACGCGAAAGGGGAACTGGTCTTCACGCTCAAGGCGGGTGACTTTCGCGTGACCGACGACGGCATTGAGCAGCCGCTTACGCTGGATGAGGACACCGGCAGCGAGCCGCTGGCGCTGGTGATCGCGGTCGAGGCGGGCGGCGAGGGCAGAAGCAAGCTCGACAACTATCGCCACCTCGGCGCGGTGATTGGCGCGGTGGTGGGTGGCGTTCCGCATCGCCTTGCGGTTGTGGCCTTTGACAGTACGCCGAGCCTGGTTCAGGACTTCACTCCGGACGTCGATGCGGTTGGGGCTGCGCTCAACGATCTTGGTCCGGGAGACAAGGGAGCGGCGATTCTTGACGGCCTCAAGTTCTCCGTGGATCAATTGCGCAAGCAGCCTCCGAATTACCGGCGCGCGGTTCTGCTCATCTCCGAGACGCTGGACCGCGGCAGCCAGGCGAAGATGGACGATGCGCTCAAGGCCATCAGCGATACCAATACGGCTATCTACAGCCTGGGATTTTCAAGCGGCAAAGCGGATGCCGCGCATTATGCGTACCACGAGCTACCCGTGCGCAAGACGGATGGCGGGTTCGCGATCGGCAGCAACGCCTACCCCGGGCCTGCGCATGGCTGCATGGGCAAGGACCCGGACCCCGACGCGACGCAGAACAAAGCGGCGCAGGCGTTCGATTGCATGGGTCTGCTGGTTCCTCCGCTGGCATTGGCGAAGATGGCCGCGATTCGCGCATCGGAGGGCCTGGAGCAGAACGTCCCGGAAACGGTGGCGCGGCTCACCGGAGGCGAATACTTCAAGTTTGAGAACAGCCGCGGCCTGGTGCGGGATTTACTGACCATCTCCAACCACGTGCCGAACCGCTACGTGCTGAGCTTTCAGCCGCAGTCGCCTCATCCGGGATTTCATGCCGTGGAGTTGAAGCTCAAGGATCATTCCGGGCTGCGGCTGACGGCGAGGAACGGGTATTGGGTGGATTCCGAAGTAACGGGCCAGCAACCGTAAGGGCGTAAGTGCGAAGTCCAGGAGTGTCTGAGGGCGTTCCATTTCCGGACTTCGCATTCCCTCGGGGGCTGAAGCCCCGGGGGTCTGCTGCGATGATGTACGGGCTGAAGCCCGTACCCTTCAAAAATTCGGCTTGTGCAGAGGGTGCCTAGCGTTCACCGCGGAACTGGATGATGCGGCGGCGGTCGCGCTTGCTGGGTCGGCGCTCGGGAAGCGGGGCAAACTCCTGCATCGCCTTGCGCTCGGCGGCCAGCTTCAGCCGCGCTTCCTTGCTGGCCTCAGTTTCGCGGTAAAGCGTCTGCGCCGCCGCCGCGGGGCCGCGCATCTGGCTCAGCAGCAGGATCTCGACGTTAAACTTTCCGCCCTCGTTTTCGATCAGCAGCATATCGCCCGCGCGCACCTCGCGCGCCGGTTTGGCCTGAACGCCGTTCGAGTGAATGCGGCCCA
>DATKGE010000334.1:0-21757 GCA_035510955.1 Occallatibacter sp.
TGCCATTTCGACTTCGACGGAAAGTTTGTGCGCACAGTAACGCAGCATCTGCGCCGTCCCTGCCAGGTGAGCTTTCACGGCGATTATGCCTTGGTCTCCGAACTCGAAGGCCGCGTCACCATCCTCGACCGCGACAACACGCCTGTAGCCTTCCTCGGCGACAATCCGCAGAAATCCCAATGGGCAAACTATCAACTGCAGCCAGGCGACATCGCGCCCGCATTTTTCAGCGCAGCGCACGGATGCCACATCGATAGTGAGGCCAACATCTACGTCTCTGACTGGAATCACGTCGGCCGCGTGACCAAGCTCACCCGAAGCGCATGATCGCAAGTGCAAACAGCGGAGGGGCACGCTTCGCCGTAATCATCGTGAACTATAACGGCGGCGCGATGCTGCTCGATTGCGTCCACTCTGCTATGCGCGAGTGTGTGCCCGCTTCGCAGATCATTGTCGTCGACAACGGAAGCCGCGACAACTCCATTGAGAATCTCGAACGCAGCTTCAATGGGCTCACCGTGATTCGCAACAACTGCAACGCCGGTTTCGCCCGTGCCGTGAACCAGGGAATCGAGCAGGCCTCCGCGGAATTCATCCTGCTGCTCAACAACGATGCTCAACTTGAGCCCTCCGCCTTGCAGGCATTCGCAAATGGCTTCGACAGCCTTCCCAATCTGGCCATCGCAGGCGGCCAGCTTCATTACCCTGACGGGCGATTGCAGAGCGCGTTTGCGCCGCTGCCTTCCGTGCTCGAAGAGTTGCTGCCGCTCTTTTTACTCAAGTTGATTTCTCCGCATCGCTTCCGAAGAAAGACGCTTCCGGACAAGCCGATTCAGGACACGCAGATGACAGTGGAGTGCGTCTTAGGCGCCTGCCTTTGCGTTCGCAGCTCCGTTCTGCCTCGCCTGGGGCTCCTCGACGAAGACTACTTCTTCTTCTTCGAAGAAATCGAGTGGTGCCAGCGCGCCCGGCGCATGGGAGCAGAAGTCTACTATCTCCCCGCAGCGCGCGCAGTCCACGGCGGGGGTCAAACCGCCAATCGCTCTCGCGGGCCGTCGCGCGTCGAGTATCAGCGCTCCAAGCTAACCTTCTTCAGCAAGACGCGCAGCAGCGCCGCGCATCTTGCCGTTTCTGTGTTTCTTGTTCTCCGAACATTGATCAACGCTCTATTAGGCGCCGTGATGTGTGTTGCCACTCTCTTTCTCAACAAGCGCCTTAGACTGAAAGCAGGCACCTACTGGTACCTGCTCTGCTGGAATTTCTTATTGAGACCGGCCACGTGGGGGCTGCCTGGGAAGTGTTCGACCCGGCAAGGTGGCACGGGAGGATCAACCAATGGAAATGAATGAGAGACACGAGATTCTGGCGCTGCTGGAACAGAGCCGTACAGCCTTGCTCGCGGCCGTGGACGGCGTGACCGACGAGAGAGCGAGCCGCATTCCCGCGCCAGGCAGGTGGTCCATTCTCGGATGCATCGAGCACGTGGCCATCTCGGAGGACTACCTGTTCTCGCAGATCGGCAAAGCCACGCCCTCCGAAAGCCCTTTGATCAACCGGGAGCGGGAGGCCAAAATGCTGGCGTTTGGAGCAGATCGGAGCCGTCGGATCGAATCGCCGCCGGAAGGCCATCCAACCGGCGCTTTCCCCACGCTGGCGGCCGCACTCAACCACTTTCTAGACAGCCGCAGCCGCAGTATCGAATTCGTCGAGAAAAACCAGGAAGACCTGCGCTCCAAGGTGACCTGGCATCCCATCCTCAAACAGGCCAATTGCCACGAAATGCTGCTCAGCATGGGCTTGCATGTTCTGCGCCACGTGAAGCAGATTGAAGAAATCAAGTCAGAAGTGGTCTAGCAGAAAGAGACTCCGGCTTACGCAGTTTTGCAGCTCCTGCCCGAGTTCTTAATACAACCGAAAGTTCACCATCACGGTGACCATCGCCGCCACTGGCTTGCCATCTTTCATCGCGGGCTTGAAGCGATATTTCTGGACGGCCTCAAGCGCCTTTTCGTCCAAACCCATCCCGAGCGCGCGAATGACCCGCGGGTTCTGCGGGTAACCGTGCGCATCCACGATAACCGAAATCATGCAAACGCCCTGATACTTGTTGCGGCGCGCCTCGTCTGAGAACTCCGCCTCCGGAGACACGAGAGGAATGGGGTTGGAGACTCCGCCAACACCGGCCGTATACAACAACCCGCCGATGCCACGGTCAAGGCCGGGGCCATAGCCCGTGCCCTTTCCTGGTCCGTCGCCGCCATTCGCGCCGATTCCAATGCCGGCGCCCGTACCGGGACCGTTCGAATCGAGTTTCACATTAGGTGAGTTGCGTACTCCGATATTGGGCAGCGCCAGGTTATCCGGCAGTTTGATCTCCAGCGGCACCGCGATGGCCGGATCAATTGGCAGTCTCGGATTGTTGAGCATCGGAATATGCGGAGGAGCGAGCGGCGT
This sequence comes from Occallatibacter sp., assembly GCA_035510955.1. Classification (GTDB taxonomy): domain Bacteria; phylum Acidobacteriota; class Terriglobia; order Terriglobales; family Acidobacteriaceae; genus Telmatobacter. Next base: position 2,455 of record DATKGE010000334.1, read on the forward strand.
CATCTCCTGCTTCGGAGTCCTGCCGGTAATTGGGTCGGAAAGCTCGTTCGACCCGCCACCCCCGCCACCACCGGCGTTTTGATCCCTGGGTGGAGCAAAGAGCGTGAAATCGCTGATCTGGATACTGCGGTCCGAAGGCTCTTTGGGAAGTTTGCGAATCGTCGATCGCAGCCCCATCAGGATGAAAAGCGCCAGCAGGCCGGCATTGGCCAGGGCCGCGGTGCCGATGACCAAGGGATTCGTCTTCACGGCCATCCGATCCAGCGCTGGAATCGGCGTGGAAGTCAGTTCTAAAGGAGGAAGTTTTTGTGGGAATACCGAATCGCGGACATTTTCGTACAAATCGATCCAGATAGACTTTTCGTCGAAGCGTGTCTTGAGCAGTTCTTGGATTGAAGCATTGTCCGCACTTGGAGTTTTTTCGGCAGAAGAGGCACCGAACTGTCGTCGGTTCTCGCTCTTCATACGACCTCGTTTCCGGCCGCAAGGCGGAATTGCGCAAACGACTCACTTGCGGAACCTGGGCTGCGATACACCATAGACGGGGAGTGACGGGCATTGTCATCGCTCAGGAGCGCTTTTTCGAAGGCCCAGGGCGATTGGGGCCTCGATGGATGCCTGCGGCTGATTGCTGCGAAAGCATAGGCGAGGATTGACCTCAGACCCGCAAAACCGGTACACTACTCTAGTTTGGCGATTTCTGCCTGTCGCCGTGGAGATGAGCCGTTCGCCCCGGTTTTCAGGGCTTGAGCGTATCCGCACCACGGACCGGAAGTATTCCGCCCGAGCTATCTGATTCAGGAGCGCACCCGCCGCGGCGGGAGATGAGCGCTGGAGGGTTTATGTACGCAGTGATTCGTACCGGTGGCAAGCAGTACCGGGTCGCTCCAGGCGATGTGGTGAAGATTGAAAGCGTGGTGTCAGAGGACAAGACCGTCGAGTTCAGCGACGTTCTCGCCGTTTCTTCCGAGGCGGGGAGCGTGGCCAGGCCGGCCGCAGCCAGGGTCACCGCCGAAGTGCTGGGCGAAGGCCGCGGCGACAAGATATTGGTCTTCCATCTCAAGCGGAAGAAACAGTACAAGAAGCTGCAGGGACACCGGCAGAACTTTACCGAGGTGCGCATCAAGGCCATCGAGGCCGACGGCGTGACCTACACCGCCGCCAGCTGAACGGGAAACGCAACAGCGGGGCAGCGCACAGAATTCAGAGGGAGATTGGGCAATGGCACATAAGAAGGGTGGAGGCAGCTCCACAAACGGACGCGATTCAAACGCACAGCGGCTGGGCGTAAAGGCCTTCGCCGGTCAACTCATCACTGGCGGAACCATCATCATTCGCCAGCGCGGCACCAAAATCAAGCCGGGCGTCAACGTGGGCATCGGCTCCGACGACACGCTCTTCGCCAAGGTCACGGGCCGTGTGAAGTTTGTCGATCGCGGCAACCGCGGCCGCTTCGCTTCTGTCGAGCCGACAGCCGCAGAGTAGTTCAGCTTCGGATTAGTTCAGTTTCAATGCAAGCACAAAGGCCATCCGGTATGCCGGATGGCCTTTGTGTTATTCCCTAATCCCTATTCCCTGCCTTTACGATTGCGATTCGCGCCTCTTCAAGTTCCTGTTCAGCACCTTTTCCACCACGTTCTCCACGTCGGTGAGAAAGAAGCTGTTGGCCGGCTGCTGCACGGCCACCTGCGTTCCGGTGTGGCCCAGCGCCGAGGCAATCTCGTTCCAGCGATAGATGGTGGAATTCACCGGCATCATCAGAGGCTTGCGGGCAGGCTCGGGAAGGGCGCAGTAGACAACCCAGGTGCCGAGCGACAGCAGGATCACCGACTCATACACGAACTGCAGGGGCGCTGTGAGCGAGGCAAAGCGGGATGTCAAAGAGGCGAACAGAAAATCGTTGGAAGACATCGCGCCGAATCCCAGCGAAATTCCAAATGCCAAATCGCGCGCCGAAAGGCGCAATGCGTTCATAGCAAGACAAAGGAAAGCCAGGAGACACAACTCAAGCAGGCCGACGGAACGCATCAGCCCAGTGCCAACTTCTGGAATTGATGGGAAGACATTGCGGGAAAACGAAAGCGTAGAAAAACTCACGATAACCGAAACCAGGGCTGCCCAGCGAAAGATCACGATCCCCAGCTTCTGAAGACCGGGTAGGGCCGACAGCGCGGAGCGGAAGACTTCCATGCAGATGAAAAAGAGCAGCGACGCACTGGCGATATATACCGACCAGAATACGAGGAAGTAGGCCACGAAGTAATTTCGGCCCCAAGGCTGCGTCTGAATAAAGAGCAGAACTGAAAGTATCGGCGTCGAAACCACGCGCAGACCCAAATAGCTTCCCATCGCCGGAAAACGGCGATGCAGAGCCTTCTTCCAGAAGATGAACCCCAGCGCCGCCGACAGTAGGAACTCGGCCGCGCTCATCGTCGTCATTGCCAGTTGTGAAGACATCAAGGCTCGCTCCCCACGCTCAGAACTTCCTAAGCATAGAGCCTATTGCCCCAATTCACAACCAAAAATCCGTTCACACCGATGGCACTTTTGTGGCATTACTTCGGCGTAAACTGTTGTCATTTTTCGGTCGGGCCGCAGGGTATGCCAGGCCCACAAAGCGGAACCGGGTTCGCGGCTGTGGCCGATTGATGGCTGGGCAGTGCCCGCGCGGAGGAGTGCGAAACGGAGGCGGCGGCGACGCCGACGAAGACAATCGACAGAGCGAAAATGCGGAGGGTGAGCTTCATTGTAGGTAACCCCTTTTGCTTTGGATTCGCAGAAGGTAGAGCTTTCTGCACTGCTACAGAGTAGTAGTTAGATCGCTCTAAGTCCAGCTTTTTCATTCGGATATTTATAACGTAACCATCAATGATTACTACGGTAACTATAGCACCGCGGATCACTCTCCGGTTTTCCCTGCGCGAAGCTGTCAAACTCGCCCCGCCCTTGCCTTTCAGCGACCCCCTCAACATGCTAAAATAGAGCCAGGAAAATTCGAGCAAAGCCTCCCTGTTTCAAGCGGTTAATCCTGGAAATTGAATCCCGGGCGATCCTGCGGGAGCCGCATCCGATGTGGGGCCAAAAGCGAAAACCCAGCGAACGGAATCCCATGGCTAACGAAGTACCCGAGAAAAGTCCCCTCCCTGACGAGAACGGCAACGGCAGCTATACAGGCGAAAACATCCGGATTTTGGAAGGTCTTGAGGCCGTGCGCCTCCGGCCGGCCATGTACATCGGGTCAACAGGTGAGATGGGTCTGCACCATCTGGTATACGAAGTGGTGGACAACTCCGTGGACGAAGCCCTGGCTGGTTACGCCAAAAAGATTGACGTCACCATCCACGTCGACAACTCCATCACCGTGGTCGATGACGGCCGCGGCATTCCCGTGGACATGATGGCTCTGCCCAACGGAGAGAAGATGCCGGCTGTCCAGGTGGTGCTGACCAAGCTCCATGCCGGCGGCAAGTTCGACGCCTCCACCTACAAGGTCTCCGGCGGCCTGCATGGCGTAGGCGTGAGCTGCGTCAACGGCCTCAGCCAGGAGTTCAACGTGGAGATCTGGCGCGACGGCCACACCTGGGAGATGGATTTCAGTTGCGGCGCCCCCACCAGCGAGCTGCGCCAGGCGGGCACCAGCAAGCGGCGCGGCACCAAGGTTCACTTTCTCCCCGACAAGTCCATATTCACTGCCACTGAGTTCAATTACGACACCCTCGCCCAGCGTCTGCGCGAAATGGCCTTCCTCAACAAAGGCCTGGAAATTACCCTTACCGACGAACGCACCGCCGACCCCAAGACCGGCGAAGCCCGCCGCGCGGAGTTCAAGTACGCCGGCGGCATCGCTGAATTCGTCAAGCACCTCAACCGCGGCAAGCAGGTCTTGCACGACAAGCCCATCGTCATGGAAGCCATGCGCGACGCGGTGGAGATCGACATCGCTCTCCAATACAACGACAGCTATTCGGAAACGGTGTTCAGCTTTGCCAACAACATCAACACTGTCGATGGCGGCTCACATCTGTCCGGCTTCCGCACCTCGCTGACGCGGACCATCAACGCCATCGGGCAGCAATTGGGCCTGTTCAAGGACATGAAGGAAAACCTGAGCGGCGACGACGTGCGCGAAGGCCTGGTGGCCGTGGTCAGCGTGAAGCTGTCGCAGCCGCAGTTCGAAGGCCAGACCAAGGGCAAGCTCAACTCAGACATTGCCGGCACCGTGCAGGCCTTCGTCAACGAGCGCCTGGGCATGTTCCTGGAACAGAACCCGCCCATCGCCAAAAAGATCATCAACAAGGCCATTGAGGCTGCACGCGCCCGTGAAGCCGCACGCAAGGCTCGTGACTTGACGCGGCGCAAAGGCGCGCTTGACGGCGGCGGATTGCCCGGCAAACTGGCCGACTGCTCCGAGCGCAACCCCGACCGCTGCGAGCTCTATCTGGTCGAGGGCGAGAGCGCCGGCGGCACCGCCAAGCAGGGCCGCGACCGCCGCTTTCAGGCCATCCTGCCCCTCAAGGGCAAAATCCTCAACGTCGAGAAAGCCCGCTACGACAAGATGCTGGGCCACGAGGAAATCCGCGCCATGATCACCGCGCTCGGTTGCGGCATCGGCAAGGACGACTTCGACGCCACCAAGATCCGGTACGGCAAAATCATCCTCATGACCGATGCCGACGTCGACGGCTCGCACATCCGCACGCTGCTGCTCACCTTCTTCTTCCGCCACATGACCGAGCTGATCAAGCGCGACAACATTTACATCGCGCAGCCGCCCTTGTTCAAAATCAAGAAGGGCCGCTTCGAACAGTACATCAAGGATGAGCGCGAGTTCGACAAGGTCATGGTCAATCGCGCCTCCGAAGGCATGGTAGTGCGTCACGGCGAAGCGGCCAGCCGCATCGAAGGCGCCGAACTCATTCGCTTCATGGGAACTCTCAAAGAGTATCTCGACTTCGTCGAAAAGGTTGACAAGCGCATCCGCAACGAAAAGCTGACCGAGCTGCTGGCTCGTTCGGAATTTGTCCATCGCGCCGATTTCACCTCGAAGGCCGAAAGCGACGTCCCCCCCAAGCTGGTCGCCCTGCATGAGGAGTTGACCGGGCTGAAGGACGTGTTCCAGTTCAAAGCCATCAGCGAGCCGGTCGAGGACGAAGAGCACCACACCTGGTCCCTGTGCTTTACCGATTCGCAGGGCGCCCACCGCTGCGTCGACTGGGCTCTGGCCTCCAGCCCCGAGTTCAAGCAGATGATGTCGAAATACATGCTCATCAAGAGCTTCCTCGAGCCACCCTTCCTCATCGAATACGCCACCAAGATCGCGACCGTCGAAACCGCCGCCGAAGATGCTGAGGCAGCAGAAGGCGAGGGCGCAACCGAACCCGCGTCCGGAAACGCGGAGGGACAGGCCGAAGCCAGGCAGGCACGACGCACCGCCCGCATGTTGCGCGAGCCGGTCGAGAAGCAGACCGCCCGCGAGCTCTACGCCCACATCGTCGAGACCGGCAAAAAAGATTACTCGGTCCAGCGCTACAAGGGTCTGGGTGAAATGACCAGCACGCAACTCTGGGAGACCACCATGGACCCCGAGCGCCGCACCCTGCTTCAGGTCAAGCTCGAAGACATTGCCGAGACCGAAGCCATTTTTACCACGCTCATGGGAGAAGACGTGGAAGCCCGCCGCAAGTTCATCGAAGACAACGCCCTAGATGTCAAGAATCTTGACATCTAGGTCTCTGACTGCATGATTTCGTACCAATTCCGTTCCCCATCCTTTCTGTCTTTCTGAGCGAAGCGAAGCGGAGTCGAAGAACCTGCTTCTTGGATATCTGGCGAAACGGTAGGAATCCACCAGTTCCAAAGTGCGAAATCACGCGGTCAGAGACCTGGCTTTCCTGGATTTTGCGGGCATATCACGCTTAGAATCTCTGCGTTTGCGCTTACGATTTTGAGCAAACCGTCCCTAAATAGCTAAAGCCGGGCCCCCGATTCGTCCTGCCTGCGGCACAGCACCCCGACCCTGAAGGGTACCCCGGTACCCGCCCGTGCCCTTTCAAAGCAACAGGCATTTACCATCGAACCATGGCGCTGGTCGAAGTGAATTCGGTCTCGAAGAGCTATCCCCGCCGTTCGGGACTGCGGACTGAAATGCAGACCGTCGTCGAGGATGTGTCCCTGTCGATCGAGCCCGGCGAGACACTGGGCCTGGTGGGCGAGTCGGGGTCCGGCAAAACCACCGTGGCGCGCATGATTCTTGGTCTGGTGGCGCCAACCAGCGGCACAATCCGCGTGGATGGCATCGACGTTGCCCAGGCTTCAAAGCACGAGCTTCGCCGTCTGCGCCGGCAGATGCAGCCTGTTTTCCAGGACCCCTACGCCGCCCTGAATCCGCGCATGAAAGTGCTCGAGATCGTCACCGAGCCCCTGGTCATTCATCGCCATGAAAGTGGAATCGCGACGGACCGCGCAACGCTCCGCTCGAAAGCGATCGAACTGCTCGGCGAAGTTGGCCTCGATGAATCGGCGCTCAACCGCCATCCCCATGAGTTCTCGGGTGGCCAGCGCCAGCGCATCAACATTGCCAGGGCATTGGCGCTGCGGCCAAGGCTGCTGATTCTGGATGAGCCCGTCTCGGCGCTGGACGTGAGCGTGGGAGCGCAGATCGTGAACCTGCTGCAGACCTTGCAGCGCCAGCTCGGGCTCACCTACCTGTTCATCTCCCACTCCATGCCGCTGGTGCGCTATCTGAGCACGCGCATCGCGGTCATGGAGCGAGGACGACTGGTGGAGACAGGCGAAGCCGAAGCCTTGTGTGCCAAGCCGCGCGAGGCGTACACCCGGCAACTGCTCGAAGCCACGCCGGAGCTGCCCCTGGACGTGGCCTGAAGCGTCCAGTCGCTTAATGCGATTGCGGCTGGGCGGGCGTGGCCGTATTTGGTGAAGGAGTCGGCGTGGGCGGCGGAGTTGTCGTTGCAGGGGCGTTCGGCGCCGCCGTTGGAGGCGCCGAAGTCGATCCCGCAGTCGGCGTCGCAGGTGCAGCATTCGGAGCCGGCGTGGAACCCGGAGCAGGCGCCGAACCAGGAGCCGGCGTAGTGCCAGGGGTAGTCGTTGCCGGTGGCGTAACCGGATGCGGCACAACGCCTGGAGGCATCGAACGCCCACCGGGCATTCCACCCATGGGCGGACGCGCCGGTGGAGGCGGAGGCGCATCGGTCACGTCGACCAGTTCCACGTCGAAGATCAGGTCGGACTTCGCGGGAATCCCCGGATGGTCGGGACCGTGGTCTGGAATGGTTCGGCTTCCATAAGCCAATTGCCAGGGAATGAAAATACGCCGCTTGCCGCCAACCTTCATGCCGGCAAATCCCTGGTCGAAGCCGGGAACCGTGGCGCCCACTCCCTGGTGAAAGGGAAAGGGCTGTATATCGCCCAGTTTGGGTTTGCCGTCATCGCCCAGCATGGGCTTGCCTTCTTTGTCCCGCAACGGAGGCCGGGGATGGTCGCTGGTTGAGTCGAATTTGACTCCGTCGGCCGCGCGGTAGCCGGTATAGAAAATCTTGTACATCTTGCCCGTCTCCGCCAATGCGCCGGTGCCAATCTTGATCTCCTGATAGCGCAAGGCAATCGTGAAGATCGGTTTCTGAATCCCCTTGTACGGGGGAATGCTGGCGGGAGCCTTGATGACCGCCGCGATGGCTGCAGAAGGTCCGGCGGCTGGGTGGACAGCCGGCTTGGCTGCGGTGGTCGAACCGGTAGCCGGCTTGGCCGGGGTTTGGGCAACGCCAGCGGCAGCGCTCGCCGCCAGCAGCAGGATCAAAACAGAATGTCTCATTGCGTGTGGATGCTCCATCAGTTCTTGACGGGAGTGTATCAGGCCCTCCCCGCCGAAGGCACATGCCGCAAGGATGCGAAACAACATGGGAAACTATGCGAAGACACTGTACCGGGGCCGTCGTCCGCGAACGCTCCTTATATATCTTTATGCGCGCTCCCTTAAATTGGTCTTCTGTGCCCTTTATCCTTCATCTCTTGAGAGCGTGCTGGCTGCCGGTAGCTTCTTTCTTCGCAGGCGTGCTCAACACCATCGCCGGCGGAGGCTCGTTTCTTTCCCTGCCGGCTCTGCTGGCCAGCACCACGGCAGCCGGCGTAGGCGCTGTTTCAGCCCAGGCCACCAACACCGTAGCGCTTTGGCCCGGACAGCTTACGTCGCTCATTGCTTTCCGCCGTCAATTGCGCACATACAGCTGGGAACTGCTGCCCCTGGGCATTGCCTCGGGATTGGGCGGCTGGCTGGGCGGCTTTCTTCTGCTGCACACCGGCAACCGGCGTTTCCGCGAAATGCTGCCCTGGCTGCTGCTCTTTGCCGCGGTGATGTTCGTGCTCAGCTTTCCTCTCGGCCGCTGGCTGGCAGCGCTCTCCGGAGGACGGCGCTACAACACAGCCCTGCTCATCGGCATGGTCGTCGTCAGTATTTATGTCGGCTATTTCGGCGCCGGCGGCGGTTTCCTGGTCATGGCGCTCCTAGGCATCTGCGGCGTGCATGACATCCACGAGATGAACGCGCTCAAGGTGCTCACTGCCGCCGTCTCCATCGGAATCCCTTCCATCAATTTCATTCTCGCCGGCCGCGTGGAGTGGCGCTTCTGCCTGATCATGGCGGTTATGGCCGCGATCGGCGGCTACCTGGGAGCGCATTACAGCCGCAAGGTCAATCAGCGCGCCATGCGCTGGTCGGTCGCCGTCATCGGTTTCCTCACCGCCGGCTACTTCTTCCTGCAAAATTACCTGCAGCACCCATAGTGTGGCGTCCCAAAGGTTTCTAACTTTAACGGATTGTCATTCTGAGCGAACGGGGCCCCAAACGTATTTCAGTTTGGGGGTGGTGAGTCGAAGAATCTGCATTTGAACTTCGACATTTCTGATGAGAATTTCTGGGACACCACCCTAGCGTTGGTTTATCGCCCCAGCAAGCCTGCGGGTGCTCCATCCTTTCCGCGGCCTTTTGCGGAATGGGTTGGAGGCGATCAATGCATGGTCGGGACACACGGTCGCTATCGATGGTCATTTCTTGGTTCTGTTTAGCACTCCATTCATGAGTACTATCGAGGGTTGGTCAGGAGACTTAAAAATCCACTGCATGCTCTTCGAGCCATCCGAAAATACTTCAAGAATACAATTCAACTCAAATTCGATTTGAATGTCGCCGCACTCATCAAGTTTCACGCCCTTTACGGTAAATCCAGGATGAGTAGTGGCAATACCTTCCTCTATGCTTTCTCCTAGCAATTCAGCAAGCTTTTGATGTTGGAGATCACCGCCAGGCGCGTTCGGTTCCCAATCTGGATCCTCATTCCCTTCGGCTCTCTCACCGTAGTCATCAAGCCCAACGATAATCAAACCCGCCTTCCGCATACGCCACGGACATTCAACTCCCAGCGTATAGTGGGGACCGTCGTGACCAACATGAGAAGTAGCGCTGCCAAAATAGAACTGTCGCGTGGCGCAGAAGTTCCGAGTCCCGTATAGCCTTAGCCCTACGATTCGCTTCAATGAGACCTCAGACTCTTTGGCTGTATTCTCTACATTTGTCATTTGCCTCCTCCACACAATATTTCGCGCCAGATTTCCAGCTGAGATCACCGCGCCAGCAGTCCAGCCAGCAACGCCATCCTCGGCGCCACATGCTCCAGAGCGATCGACTCGTGCCGTGCGTGCGCGCCCTCGCCAACGGCGCCCATCCCGTCCAGCGTAGGAATGCCGAGCGCCGAGGTGAAGTTGCCGTCAGAAGCGCCGCCGGTAGCCGCCTCGTCCAGCGCGAACCCAAGCTCGGCAGCCAGCGCCCTCGCCTCTCCATAAAGCCGGACCGTCCGCCGGGTGCGCACCATCGGCGGACGATTGATGCCGCCGGTGACAATGAGCGTGCAGCGCTTGTCCACTGGCTTGAGCCCGACAAACTTGCGCTCCATGCGCGCGCCGTCCGCCTTGCGCGCAATGCGAACGTCAACCTCGGCCCATGCCTCGGCCGGAATCACATTCGTTTTGGACCCGCCGCCGGCCAGTCCAACGCTCACCGTAAGGCCGCGCTTCAGGTCAGTCCAGCCGCTGACCTTCTCTACAATCCGCGCCAGCTCGCGGATGGCGCTGGCCCCTTTCTCGAAGTCCACTCCCGCGTGGGCGGCAACGCCCTCCACCTCGATCCGCCAGTTTCCGGTGCCCTTGCGCGCGGTCTTATAGGCCAAACCCTGCGCCGGCTCCAGCACATAAACAGCGGCGCACTCGGCAGCCAGCCTCTCGGTAATCGGCCGCGAAACGGGGCTGCCCACTTCTTCGTCACTGTTCAGCAGCAGCACCACCTCGCGATTGAGCAGCTCAACTTCTCCGAGCAATTCAATCGCGGTAAAGGCCATGGCCACGCCGGCCTTCATATCCAGCGTGCCCGGCCCCCAAACCCGTCCCTCCGCTGTTCGAAACGGCATGGTCTTCAACGTGCCCAACGGCCACACCGTATCCAGGTGCCCGAGCAGCAGAATTGGTTTCGCAGCGCCCTTGGTCCGCGGTCCGAATCGAGCCTCCAGCACATTGCCGAAGGCACGCTGCCGATGCAGCTTCACCCGCCCTCCCAAGCCCTTTACATGAGCGGCTGCCAGGTCAACGCACCCATCAACCGCAGACTTGTTGTCCGACGGCGATTCGGCCTCGACCAGCCGGCGCAGCAGATCGAGCCATTCCGGCTGTTTGCGTCGGGCTCCGGCCAATAGAGCGCGCATCGCGATGGGAGAGTCAGGCATCGGTGGAACCTTTGCGAAGATCATTTGGGCTGGAAAAGCCAACGATTCTCTGATTCTACGACAGTTAAACGTCCCCGAGCGCGATCAGATTCTAAGCAACCTGCCGCCTCTTGCCGGTGTGGAAGGTGGTTCACGTGGCTCAGAGTGTGGCAAAAATGCCACAGGTTCGAAACTTGAATTCGCGTCTAATCTATCCAGAACGCTAATTTTGGCGCAGTTGGAGTGTTGATTGGCAAGCCCCGCCCACCTGGAACAAACGATTGCAGAACCCATCGCTTTTGAGGGGGTTGGACTCCATTCCGGCGCGCCCGTCAACATGCGCCTTTTGCCTGCGCCGGCCGGCTCGGGCATCGTTTTCCGCCGCACCGATCTGGACAACTTTGAGATTCCCGCCAACGGCCGCAACGTGGCCAAGGTCAGCTACGCCACCAGCCTCATGCGCCAGGGCGTGCTGATCTCCACCACCGAACACCTGCTCTCCGCGCTCATCGGCATGGGCGTGGACAACGTGATTGTTGAGCTGGATAACCTGGAACTCCCCATTTTGGATGGCAGCGCGCTGCCCTATGTGCAGGCCTTTCTGGCCGCCGGCATTCGCACCCAGCGCCGGCGCCGCGAGACCATCCGTGTTCTGCGCCCCGTCGAGGTCCGCGAGGGCAACAAATTCATCGGAGTCTATCCGGGGTCCGGCTACAGCATCCATTACACCATCGATTTTCCCGCCCCCATCGGCAGGCAAAAGACCACCGTCGACCTGGCAGCGGAGACCTACGGCGACCTGATCGCGGCAGCGCGCACATTCGGCTACAAATCCGACGAGAAGAAGCTGCGCGATATGGGCCTGATTCGCGGCGCCAATGCCGGCAACGCCATTATCCTGGGCGCAAAAGGCCCGGAGAACGGCCCCTTGCGCTTCGCCGACGAGTATGTGCGCCACAAAGTGCTAGACCTGATCGGCGATCTGGCTCTGGCCGGGCGGCGCATCGAGGGTCACGTGGTGGCCGAGCGCGCCGGCCACGCCATGCATACCGCGCTGGTATCGCGGCTGCTCAAAGACCGCTCCGCCTGGGAACTGGCTCACGTGCCGGTTGAAACTGCTCCCGCCCGCGAGTCGGAGGAAACAGCCCTGCACGGCAACGCTCTTTCCAGCCCGGCCCTGGTGAGCGCATAGACGCTCCGTCGGGACCTACAAGAACAAAATGCACATGGGCGCGGCAGCCGCAACGCTCTTGCCCTGCTCGGCCAGCACGCCCGTCTCCGGGTTGCGCGCAAACACGCCGACGAGATTCGAGTCCTGGTTGGCCACCAGCATCCAGCGCTCCGTCGGGTCCAGCGTAAAGTTCCGCGGCGTCTTGCCCCCGCAGTTGGAGCGGCCCATGGACGTGAGCGCCCCGTTCTTCGCATCGGCACGAAAGCTATAGAGAAAGTTGTTGTCGCGATTGGCAAAGTAAACGAAGCGGCCGTCCTTCGTAATCACCGTGTCGCACGCGCGCGTAGGTCCTTGATAACCCGCAGGCAGAAGTTCAATGCTCGTCACCAGGGTCAGGCTGCCATCGCCCTTGCTCCACTGCAAAACATCCACCGTTGAATTGAGTTCGTTCACGCAGTAGGCAGTGTGCCCGTTGGGATGAAAATGCAGCGTGCGGCAGCCTGCGCCCGGCTTTGCGTGGTACGTCCCCGCGGGAGTCAGTTGAGCGGTGGCTGCATTCAGCCGGTAAATGTGAATGCAATCTCCGCCCAGGTCGTTGATGTAAGCGAAACTGTTGTCCGGCGAGAACGACGCGAAGTGCGCGTGAGCGCTCTGCTGGCGATCCGCATTGGGTCCGTGAACGGTGTAATGCTCCGTCCAGACGACCGGGCTGAGCTTGCCATCGATAACAAGAAAGCTGGCCGCAGAGCCGCCGCCGTAATCCGCGGAGAGCAGCACGCGCCCGGAGCGGTCCAGCGCCACATGGCAGGTGCCGGGGCTGGCTGAGTTCTGTGCCGAAAGCGGAAGCAATGCGCCCTTGTCGACGCGAAAGCTGGCCACTTCGCCCGTCGGCTTGCCGTTGAACTCGTCCACCTCGGCAGCGGCGTAAAGAAACTCGCGCCCCGGCGAGAAGGTGAGCCAATCGACAGTGGAGATCTTTGCGGCCACGCCCACCGGAGTGAGTTCAGCGGTAGCCGGGTTCCAGTCGAAGGCCAAGATCCCATCCGGCATTCCAGATGCAATAAAAACCCGCTGCGATCGAACTGCGGCAAGCGTGCCAGTTGCAGCTGCGGCAAGTGTGGCAGCGGAGGCGGTTTTCAGAAAGTCCCTGCGTTTCAGTTTTCTCATGGCAACAGAGATTGTCGCCGATGGGGCAACGCAGGCGCCAGTCCCGCAGACAATCCTCACATCTTGAACCCAATCGGAGCCGCGCCCCCGCTAGCGCTGCAAGTTGAACACCACATTCACCGTAGTCTCCACCGCAACCGGTTCGCCGTTGAGCAGATAGGGCCGGTACCGCCACTGGCTTACCGCATCGAGAGCCGCCTGCCGCAGCATTGCCTGGCCGCTGACCACGCGCAGATTTTCGATGGACCCGCTCTTCGAGATGGTGGCTTCGAGAACCACTGTTCCTTCGACGCGAGCTGCGCGTGCAAGCGTCGGATACGCCGGAATCGGCCTGTAAATCGCGATGGATGCAGCCACACCTGACGAAATGCGCAGCGGCCCTGAGGGAGCCGCACGCACAATCCTCGGCGCAGGCTGCAAAGGAAAAGCGTCGCCCATGCCGCCGGGGGCCCCAGTGCCCGTATCGAGAGTTCCAATCGGCCCAGTTGGCGCAGGCCCGGGATCGTGGATCAAGACGATAATGTTCGGAATCTGCCGCGGCGCGGCAAGTGGATCCTGGAGCGCAGCCGAAGGCACAGATGCCGCGCTTGCTGCTTGGCGCACAACCGGCGGAGGACTCGGCGGCGGCGGCGGCGGCACAGCCATCAGGAACGCGAATGCGTGGCTCGGCAGGGCCTCAGGATAAATCAGCGGCACCAGAATCATTGCCGTCAGAATTGAGCCGTTGAAAGCCAGAGCCGCAATCATCCACCTGCGGCTCCGCGTGCGGATTCTTCCCGTCGATTCGAATGTCGAGTCTTCAAACATGGTCTGCCTCCTCTTCAATCAGTCGCGCCGGCGAGGAGGCGGTCAATGCGCAAGGGTGCCGGCGCTCATCGCGTGTGTAGGCGCGAAGGCCGGGCTCAAGGCACTCCGTTCATCCCCATCGGAACCACAGTGGTTGTGTAGACACCGCATAAATGCAAACTGTTCCCAGCGCGGAAAAATCAATGGAGCAAACTCTATGCCGGTTGCGATACACTCCAGAACAAACCACAACGCACGACGTTGGAGTTGCCATGAAGTTGCATCACTTGTTTTTCCTTGCAGCAGCCGCAATCGGAATTTCAAATCTCCAGGCGCAGGATGCCGGCGCCGGGACCAATCCCGGACCCAACCCCGCGCCCAATCCCGACGCGACGCTCACCTACATCCACGCCGCATGGGACACGCTCACCCGCTCCGTGGCCGATTGCCATTCGCTGGTCGACATCAAGGTCACCGTGAATCCGGTCGTCTACATGCCGGCTGAGACACCGCCTCCGCCGGAAGTGATCGCGCTCAAAGACAAGTGCCATGTGCAGGTGCTTTCGCTGCCCCGCCGCATTGAAAAACTCGCCGACGTGCGTCCCGAGGAGCTGCGCGCACCAGGGCTGCTCTATCTGCCCAATCCTTACGTGGTGCCCGGCGGCCGCTTCAATGAAATGTACGGATGGGACAGTTACTTCATTGTTATCGGACTAGAAGCCGACCATCGCGAAGCTTTGGCCAAAGGAATGGTGGATAACTTCCTCTTCGAGATCGAACACTACGGCGCTGTGTTGAACGCCAATCGCACATACTATCTCACCCGCTCGCAGCCGCCCTTTCTAACCTCGATGATCCGCGCGGTATATGAGGATCCGGCCAGCTTTCCGGCCACGCCCGCAGGTCGAACCGCCGCGCACGCATGGCTCGAGCGCGCCTACACGCTGGCCGAAAAAGATTATTCCGTGTGGACGCGCCCTGAGCACCTCGCAGGCACAACTGGTCTGGCGCGCTACTTCGACTACGGCAATGGTCCGGTGCCGGAAGAGTCCGACGACAGCACCTACTATCCCGATGTAATTCGCTGGCTGGTTGCGCATCCAGGACAGGGCGACGGCTTCCTGGTGAAGGGCTCCGAGCATCCGGATGCAACCGAGTCGGCCCGTCTCAAAGAGACCAGTTGCGACGTGCGCGCCAGCATGGTGTGCCAGCGCGCATGGGTCGCGGGCTATCGGCTGAGTCGCGATTTCTACAAGGGCGACCGCGCCATGCGGGAGTCGGGCTTCGACCCCGGCTTTCGTTTCGGCCCCTTTGACGGCGCCACCCATCACTATGCGCCGGTGTGTCTGAACAGCCTGCTTTATCGCTATGAGCAGGATCTGTCCCACTTTGCCCACCTGCTCGCCAAGCCCCAGGACGCCATGCGCTGGGAACGCCGCGCCAAGGCGCGCAGCGGGGCCATCCACCGCTATCTATGGCGACCCAAAGAGGGCGTGTTCGCGGACTATGACTTTGTCCACGCCAGGTCTTCGAGTTATGCCTACATCTCGTCGCTCTATCCGCTGTGGGCCGGCGTCGCCACGCGCGAAGAAGCCAAGCAGGTGGTGGACAAGCTGAATCTCTTCGAGCGACCCGGCGGCCTGTCCATGAGTAACTTCAACTCCGGCCTCCAATGGGACGAGCCCTTCGGCTGGGCGCCCACCAACTGGGTCGCAGTTTCAGGTCTTGAAGCCATGGGATTTCGCGAGGAAGCGCGCCGCATTGCGCGCGAGTTCGACCACACGATCGACGAGGGCTTTGCCACGGACGGGACGATCCGCGAAAAGTACAACGTGGTCTCCGGAAACTCCGACGTGCAGATAAAAACCGGCTACAAGAGCAACGAGATAGGCTTCGGATGGAGCAATGCAGTGTACCTGAAGTTGAAAGAAGTAATGGCGGCGCCCACCGCGGCTGCTGCGAATTAACCGGATCGCACCAGGCGATCGCGAACGGGTTTCATGAAACTGTGCTCCGATCGGCGCGTTGAAATGGCGCGGTTTCGGCCGTGCCTTTTTCCACGATCAGAGTCATTCTCGCAGAACAGCCAGTCCAAATGCGCTAACAGGGCCGACTGCCGAGAAAACGCAGGCCGCTCTCGGCAAGCCATCCGTAATGCGCGCGTGAATCCGATTCGATGTAACCTTTCTGCTTGACGGACTGTAAGGGTAGATAGAAGCAGGAAGAAGGAGGCTCGCAATGAGAATGGGAAAAACAAACTCCGTCGACCGCGAATCGCGCGCCCTCCCGCTGATCGGCACTGCTATCTTTCTCTTCGTTGTTCCCGGAGCGGTCGCAGGTTACATTCCATGGTTTATCGGCAAAGGTCGCGTTCACGCGCCGTTCTTTGGATTCATAACTATTCGCGTGGTGGGCGGCGTTCTTATGGCCGCGGGCATTGTCATCCTGCTGGAAGCATTTCTGCGCTTCGCGCTCGAGGGACTCGGCACGCCTGCGCCCATCCTTCCGCCGAAGCGTCTGGTTGTGACGGGCTCGTATCGTTATGTTCGCAACCCGATGTATGTCGCGGTAGTCTCACTCATTCTCGGCCAGGGACTGATCTTCGGCGATGTGCGTGTGATCGTCTACGGGCTCTGCGCATGGCTTATCACGCACCTTTTTGTGCTGTTCTACGAAGAGCCGACATTACGCAGATCGTTCCCGGCCGATTACGCAGACTTCAGCACGCACGTTCCGCGCTGGATCCCGCGCCTGACGCCATGGCATGAAGGCTCTTGATCTTTCATCGATATCTGTCAAGGAGGGGATTGCTTGCATTCGGATCTTCCGCTTTACGCACCTGGCGCGAAGAAGTCCCCGAGCCCGGCGCGCACTGCATGGGCAGCCATTGCGCTTTGAATCTCCAGCGCCAGCGCCAGCGCGTTGCGTCCCTGCCGCGCAGTCACGCGTGGCTCACGCCGGGTGCGGACGGAATCGAGGAACGACTCGATCTCCAGGCGCAGCGGCTCGCCGGGGGTGACTTCGGGCTTGGAGAAACTCAGGCCTGGATTCGACTCGGCGGGGCTGGTGATTTGCGCAGTGACCGCGGGATCGATTCCGGCCATGGTGGCAAACTGCGCAATCATCGCCGGGTCAACCTTGCTGAGGTCGATCTTCCCCGAGGCAATTCCTTCGGCAATTCCCGGCGGCAGTAACGCAGCGACCTTTGGCGGCAGCGTCGCAATCAGGTCGGCCGGCGTAGCCTTGCCTGCGCCCGCGTCGACGCGGATCATCAGCAGGTCCTGGCGCGCGTAGTCGATCGAGACATACTGCCGCGGCTCGAAGAAGCGCAGTTTGCGGACGCGTTCCGTGGACACACGCGACGCAGTAAAGTTGGCCACGCAGCCGGATTCAAACTCAACGCGCACATTGGCGATGTCCACCTTGGGCGACAGAATCGGCAAGCCCACGGCACGCACCTCGCGCACCGGCGAGTTGGCGAAGGTGAGCACAATGTCCAGATCGTGAATCATCAGGTCCAGCACCACGTCCACGTCGAGAGAGCGGGGCGAGAAGACGGAGAGCCGGTGCGCCTCAAAGAACATGGGGCGGCGCAGCTTGGGTTCGATCGCCAGCACGGCGGGGTTGAAGCGCTCCAGGTGCCCGGGCTGCAGGATGCGCTTGCCCCTGGCCGCGCGGTCCAGCAAGTCATCGGCTTCGGCGAGCGAAGCAGCAAGCGGCTTTTCCACCAGCAGATCGAGGCCCGCATCGAGCAGCGGCGAGGCCACGGCATGATGATGGACGGTGGGAACGGCGACGGTGGCCGCGTCGAGTTTGAGATCGGCGGCGAACAGCGCGTCCACCGACGCAAAAACCGGAATCGCGTACTTGGCAGCGGTTTCAGCGGCTCGGGCCGCGTCCGGTTCAACGGCTGCCACCAGGGCAATGCCGAGCCCCGCCGTTTCCAGCTCACGATAGACGCGGAGGTGGTTGCGGCCGAAGGCGCCGGTTCCGGCAACGGCGACGCGCAGGATGGGCCCGCCTGCTATTGCCCTGCTCCTTGTGGTCCCGTGGCCGCCTTCTCTTGCGCCGGCCCCTTGCCCTCAACGGCCTTGAGGCAGCGGCCGTAGAGTTCCAGCAGTTGCGTCACGTGCTCCTCCGGCTTGGGCGCGGATGCGCCGCTGAATCCGGTAGAGGCGACAGCGGGGCGGCCCACACCGGCCGTGCCGGCTACAAATTTGAGCAGGTCGAGCGCGATATCTTCATTGCGGCGGGCGCCAAGGCCCGCACCGTTAAGAGCGTCCATGCGGAAAAGTCTCCAACAGGGATGCTAGCAGAAAGCGGCCCATTCACGCCGCCCGAAGCCGCCAACCCGCCTCGTCCTTAATGCACGCCTGTTGTCCATTTGCGGACACACGCTTTCGATTTCGGACAAGTGCAATCGATGGATCGCTCCTTCCGATGCAGGAACGCGGTTGGGAGAATTGATCTTGACCGCAAACTGGTCTTGGCCGTCAAAGTGCTTTATTCTCCATTCACACGCGCACCGCTGGAGGCTCCCATGCAGACTCTCTACTACGACCTACGCTTTGCCTTGCGCCAACTGGGCAAGGCTCCGGGAATGGCGCTGCTGGCCATCCTGACACTGGCCCTTGGCGTGGGCGCCAACACGGCCATCTTCATGGTCATTGAGAGCGTCCTGCTGCGGCCGCTTCCCTATGCGCACTCCGATCGGCTGGTCTACATCGGCCCCAAGGGCGACAAGCCGGGCTTTGCAACGACTTCGTGGTTAAACTATCGCGATATTCGCGACCAGTCGAAGCTGCTCGGCGTTGCGGCCG
This sequence comes from Occallatibacter sp., assembly GCA_035510955.1. Taxonomy (GTDB): domain Bacteria; phylum Acidobacteriota; class Terriglobia; order Terriglobales; family Acidobacteriaceae; genus Telmatobacter. The sequence continues at coordinate 21,162 of DATKGE010000334.1, forward strand.
GCTACTCGGAAGACGTGGGCGTGCTCGAAACCCAGAGCGGCTCGCAAAGCGTGGTCGCTCCTCGCGTCACGACCAACCTGTTCTCGATGCTCGGAGAGAAGCCTCTGCTTGGCCGCACGTTCATGGATGCCGATGGGCTGCCCGGCGGACCCCAGGTTGTGGTCGTCTCTGAAGGCTTGTGGCGGAATACGTTCCATGCCGACCCGAACATTGTGGGGCAATCGGTCAAAATCAGCGGCAAGCCGCAAACCGTGATTGGCGTAGTTCCGGCCGGGTTCCGCTTCCCTGAAGAGATGGGCGCAGACCTCGATAAAGGTGTCTGGATGCCGGTGCAGCCCACCGGCGAAATGCTGAAGGACCGCGGCTATCACTTCTTCAACATCGTTGCTCAGCTTCGCCCCGGCGTGACCTTGACGCAGGCACAGCGCGAACTGGACGCGATCGCCGCGCACATTCCTCTTGCCAAGGATGAGAGCGCCGTTTCCTTCACCGTCGCTCCCTATCAGGAAATCCTCACCGGCCCGGTGCGTCCGGTCCTCTTCGCGCTGCTCGGCGCTCTGGCGCTGGTGATGCTGATTGCCTGCGCCAACGTCTCC